>CAINHS010000030.1 GCA_903848955.1 uncultured beta proteobacterium | reverse complement strand
GTTCGCTCTGATAGAACTCGGTCTCGCCGCGCAGGTGGCGCTGGACCTCGGCCATGGTCGGCGCGAGGTCGTCGGCATGAATGCGCGAGGTCCATTCCTCGACCGTGCTGCCGATTTCGTCGCCGCTGTAGCCGAGCATGGTCTTCCAGCGTTCGGAAAAATACACCCGGCCGCTCGCCGGTTCCCAGTCCCAGATGCCGTCGTTGGCCCCGCTCATGGCGAGTTGCCAGCGTTCCTCGCTGGCCTTCAGCGCCTGTTCCACCGCTTCGCGACGGCTGATTTCGGCCCCCAGTTCGACGTTGCGCTGCTCTGCCCAAAGCCGTCGCTGTTCGGTGCTCAGTACTTCCGCCTGCAATCGGTCGGCGGTCAGGCGCAGACGGTCGAGCCAGACGGCGCCGAACAGCAGCAGCAGCGGCACCAGCGCGGCCGCCACCAGGATCCCGGGCGAGGCCAGGTGGCCGTGGGCGCGTTCGGCCGGCAGCAGCGTGACCAGTTGCAGCGACAGCCCCGGCACCGGCGTATTGACCAGCAAGGCGTCGGTGAAACCGGAGCCGGAAGCGGCGGCAGGCGTGGCGCCAGCCAAACCGGCGAGCGACAACACGGTGTCCGGCGCCGCCTGCGCCAAGCCGCGCAGCAGGGCCGGATCGATCGTGCGCCCGTCACCGCGGGGAAGCTCGCGGCCGTCCGGGGTCAGCAGCAGTTCGCGGTACTCGCTGGCGTCCGAGGCGGCGATCAGGTTGCGGTAGAGCACGCCGATCGGACTGATGGTGACGACGAAGCCTTCGCCCGCGCCCTTGTGCAGCACGGGTACCACCGCCATCAGCTGGCCGCTGGCGGGCTCGAAGCGCAGGCGCGCGTCGAGCGACGGAATCCCGCTCAGCGGGGGAACGGCCTCGCCCCGGCCGGTATCGGCCAGCAGTTTGCCGTCGGCGCCGAGATAGACGATGCGGCTGACGGCGGCACTGGCGCCGTGCGGAAGATGTTCCTTGAACTGTTCGGTGATGGCCTGCAGGCTGGCGTCGAGACCGTAGCGCGGCGACATGCCGAGATCGCGGTTCATGAGGTAATTGCGGATTTCGGGAATGCCGGCGTGGACCGCCGATTCCTTGCCGATCTCGTCCGCCAGGTCGCCCAGCACGCCGGCGCGGCGCGTGCTGTCGGCCACCAGGAAGCGGTCTGCGTCCTGCTTCATGTAGCGCCACGAATTGACCGTATAGGCGAGCAACGCCAGCGAATACAGGCCGAAGGCCAGCGCGACGAGAATCGGCAGCCGCGGCAATATTCGACGATAGAGGCGAGCCAGCACTTCGGGATGCATGTTCAGTCGGGCTTTTCGAAGAAAGCGGAAAAATTGTGTTGGACGGGTTTCATGGCTTTTTTTCGCAGAATGGAATTTCGGCGGCGCTCATTCCGTCTTTGCCGCCGGCAGCCAGAGCGTCACCGTGGTGCCGGTACCGGCTTCGCTGGCGATTTCCACCTGGCCGCCGTGCAGTTCCATGATTTCCTTGACGATGCTCATGCCCAGGCCGGTGCCGGGAATCCGGCCGGAGCTGTCGGCGCGGTAGAAGCGTTCGCAGGCGCGCGCCACCTGCGGCGGCGTCATGCCGATGCCGCGGTCGCTGATGCGGATGCCGACCCGCCGCGCCGCGCTGCCCGGTTCCGCGCGCGGATCGATTTGCGGCGGCAACAGCTCGACGCTCACCGCACCGCCGCCGGGCGAGTACTTGTAGGCGTTGGAGAAGACGTTGCTCAGCACCTGGGTCAGCTTCCTGCGGTCGCCCTTCACCGTCAGCGGGTCGGCGGCGGACGGCAGTTGCGGCGCCGGCCGCCCGTCCGGCGTCTTGAAGTCGGCGACCACCTTGCGCAGCAGCTCGCCGAGATCGATCGCGGTGATGACGAAGTCCTTGCCGCGGCGGGACTCGATGCGGCTCAGGTCGAGCAGTTCATTGATGATGGCGATCATCCGCTCCGACTGGCCGAAGATGGTGCGCAGAAAATCGCGCTTGTCGGCTTCATCCAGGTCGCGCGTCATCAGCAGTTCGGTGAAGCCGAAGATGCTCGACATCGGCGTGCGCAGTTCGGGCGCGGCGGTGGACAGGAATTCGCTCGTCATGCGGTCGACTTCGGTTTCGTGCGTGACGTCGCGGAAATACAGAATCTGCGAAATGGCTTCGTCCGCGGACAGGCGCAGATCGACTTCCAGCACGCGCTTGGGCGGCCCCGCCAGTTCGATCTTCTGCCGTCGCCGCTCGCCGCCGCTGCCTACCGGTCTGCTGCCGTCCAACTCGACGTCGGCAGCGCTGGCACGCAGCGGCGCGACGCCGATGAAGCGTGCCTGCGGCAGGCAGGCAGCGGCCAGTCGCGCAGAAAAAACGGTTTCATCGAGGCCGGCCATCTCGGCGGCATTCATTCCGGTCATGGCGACGAAGGTCGGGCTGACATACCTGACGCAGTGAGCCGCATCGAAGGTGACGAAGCCGTCGGGGCTCAGGTCGAAAATCGCGCCGAGCTGGATGCTGTGCGCCCGCAACTCGGCGGTGATCTTGGCGGCGATGCGCTCAGCTTCGCGGCGCGTGTTGAGCACCGCCAGCATCAGCACGAACAGCAGGCCGCTCAGGGCCACGCCGTCGAGCAGCGCCGGCCAGACCCCGGCCAGACCGGTTTGCCAGGCCGGTCCGCTCGGATCGAATTCGAGCAGCCAGCGGCTGCCGTTGAACTCCAGCGTGCGCGTCTGGTAGCCTGGCGAGCCCGGACCGGCGAACGGGTGGCCTGGATGACTGTCGAACAGCAGCTGCGCTTGGTTTGTCGTCGCGCCGGCGTATACGTGCAGGTCGGCGGAGTGGTCCCGGTCGCTCAATGCGCCGGCCAGAATGCCGGTCATCAGCTCACTCGTGCGGAAAACGCCGAAGACCCAGCCGGCCAGCGCCGCCCGCCTCTCTTCCGGCGTGCCGATGGCGGCGCCTTGGCGATAGACCGGGACGTACATGACGACCCCGAACTGGGTTTCCCCGGCGACTCTGTGCAACAGTTCGACCCTGCCCGACAGCGCCGCCGCGCCGCTGTCGCGCGCCCGCTCCATGGCGGCGCGCCTGACCGGATCGGCGAAATTGTCGTAGCCGACGAGCTTGGGGCTGCGCTCGGGTTCCAGGTAGATCATGGGGGCGTAGAAGGCGCGCTCGCCGGGCGGCTGTACGCCGTACCCGGCACGGCCCTGGCGCATCCGGGCGCTGTGGGCGGCCAGCTGGTCGGCGGCAACCGCAGCGGCGAAGCCGATCGACACCACTCCGGGGACGACTCCCGCCGGCCGCACGGCGTTGATGTAGGCCGACCACTCGTTGCGCTCGACGCTGCCGGAGGCGTCGAACAGACCGCTGCCGCCGCGCAGAACCAGGGCATGGGCGGCGAGGCGCTCCTCGATTCTGGCGCTGACCTGATCGCAGACAAAGCCGAACGCCACCGCCTGCTCCCGCTCCAGCCGCGACTTGACCTGATAGGTGCTGAATGCGGTCAGCAGCAGGCCGATGCCGAGCATCAGCCAGGCCAGCCAGTTGCCGGCGAAAAGCTTTTTCATCAACATGGCACCGGCTCCGCTGCGGCGCCGGCGGCAGCGCCCGGCAGCCAGATCGTCACCGTAGTGCCGGCGCCGGGCTGGCTGGCGATTTCCAGCTGCCCGCCGTGCAGTTCGACGATTTCCTTGACGATGCTCATGCCCAGCCCGGTGCCGGGAATCTGGCCCGAGGTGTCGGCGCGGTAGAAGCGTTCGCAGATCCGCGCCAGCTGCTCCGGCGCCATGCCGATGCCATGGTCGCTGATGCGGATGCCGATGCGCGGCGGCAGCTCACCCGCCGCCGGTGCCAGCGTCTCGATGTCCACCGCGCCGCCGGCCGGCGAGTACTTGTAGGCATTGGAGATGACGTTGCCGATGGCCTGGCCCAGCTTGTTGCGGTCGGCACGCACCGGCAGCGGGCCGGCGGCGGGCGGCAGTTGCGGCGCCGGCCGGCCGTCAGGCGTCTTGTAGCCGGCAACGACCTCGCGCAGCAGGGCATGGACATCGATCTCGGCGAGGGTGAAATCCTGGCCACGCCGCGCCTCGATGCGGGACAGATCGAGCAGTTCGTTGATGATGGCAATCATCAGTTCGGACTGGCGGAAAATCGTGGCGAGAAATTCGCTGCGCTCGGCTTCTTCGAACTCCTGCGTCATCAGCAGTTCGGTGAAGCCGTAGACGCTGGCCATCGGCGTGCGCAGTTCGTGCGCGGCAGTGGACAGGAATTCGGTCTTCAGACGATCGACTTCGGTTTCGTGGGTGATGTCGCGCAGGTAGAGGATCTGCGACACGGTTTCGGCCTGTGCCTGGCGCAGGCCGACTTGCAGCACGCGCTTGCCCGGGCCCGCCAGTTCGATCGACTGGTAGCGTTCGCTCGCCATCGCGCCGGCGTCGCTCATCGCTCTGAGCATGGCGAGACCGCAAAAGCGCGCGGCCGGCACGCAGAGCGCGGCCAGGCGCAGGGAAAAACCGCTTTCGTCGAGACCGATCAGCGACGCCTCGTCGAGGCCGGTGAGGCGGACGAAGGCCGGGCTGACATATTTGACGCGGCGCGCGGCGTCGAAGGAAAGAAAGCCGTCCGGGCTCAGGGCAAAGATGGCATCGAGCTGTTCGGTGCGGTCGTGGATCACCGCTTCGGCCGCGCGCCGTGCGCTGATGTCGGTGTGCGAGCCGGCCATGCGCAGCGGCCGGCCCTCGCCGTCGAACTGCGCCTGACCGCGATCGAGTATCCACTTGTACTCGCCGTTCTTGCAGCGCAGGCGGTGCTCGCTCTGGTAGAACTCGGTCTCGCCGCTCAGGTGGCGCTGGACCTCGGCCATGGACGGCGCGAGGTCGTCGGCATGAATGCGCGAGGTCCATT
>CAINHS010000029.1 GCA_903848955.1 uncultured beta proteobacterium | reverse complement strand
GTTCTTCTCGCGGCAGAACAGGATCGATTGCGGCACTGCGGCGGCGTCGACCACGATCACCAGCACCGCCTCGGGCTCGGCGAAGCCGGTCAGGTACTGGATGTAGCTGTCGGCGCGCTAGGGGTAGTGCGTGTCGCGATTGCGCGCCTGTTCGGGTGCCGTCGGTATCACGGCGACGCCGCCGCCGCCCCGGCTCATGCGGTCGATCAGCGCGAGCCGGCGCTGACGATACGCTTCGAAGCTAGTCCCGGCGGCGGAAGGCGATGGATCCATCGGTCGATTATATGTCCCCGCGCGTAGGCGCCGGGGACGGTATCCCCTGGTGGGATAGCGACCGGAGTTCGCCGTCCAGTTGCGCCAGCCGCTGTGGCGTGCCGACATCCACCCAGCGCCCGGCATGCAGTTCTCCGGAAACTTTGCCTGCCGTCATGGCCGCACGCAGCAGCGGTGCCAGCGCCGCCGCCTGGCCGCGCCGGATGCCGGAAAAAAGTTGCGGACGATAGACGCCGATGCCTGAGAAGGTGAACACCTGCGCGCCGCCATGGCCGGCGCCAGTCGCCGCGAGGTCGGCGCCGACTGCGCCACGGTCAAGCGAAAAGTCGCCCTGCGGATGGTGCTGCGGATTCGGCACCAGAACGAGGTGCGCGAGATTGGCGGGCATCAGCGCGGTGGTTGCGTGCGCCAGGTCCCAGTCGCAATAAATGTCGCCATTGACCACCAGAAAGGGTTCTTCAGTTCCGAGCAGCGGCAGCGCGTTGGCGATGCCGCCGGCGGTTTCCAGCGCGCCTTCGGGTTCGGGCGAATAGCTTATCGACAGGCCCCAGCGCTCACCGTTGCCGAGCGCCGCCTCGATCTGCCGGCCGAGGTGGGCGTGATTGATGACGATCTGGTGCAGGCCGGCTGCCGCCAGCCGCTCCAGATGCCAGACGATCAGCGGTTTGCCGCCCGCCGGCAACAGGGGCTTCGGCGTGTGGTCGGTGAGGGGCCGCATGCGCTCGCCGCGTCCGGCCGCGAGAATCATGGTCTTCATGAGGCAGCACCGCGTGGAAACAGCTTTACCGCAGAGGCGCAGAGGCGCCGAGGGTACGCAGAGAAATGCGAAAAATCACCTTTGGTTGCGATTTGCTTTCCTCTGCGCCTCTGCGCCTCTGCGGTAAGGTTTGAAGACAATCTACAACTCACCTTTGCCCATGGTGAATCCCAGCACGGTGACCTTGTCTTCGACGCGATCGAGGATCTTGCGCAGGGGCGAAAGTTCGCTGTAGCGTTCGCAGGCCTTGCGCAGGTAGCGCGCCACCAGCGGCAGGTCCTTGAGGTAGCCGTCCTTGCCATCGCGGTGGCAGAGCCGGGCGAAGATGCCGAGCACCTTGAGGTGGCGCTGCACCCCCATCCATTCGTAGTCGCGGAAGAAGTCGCCGAAATCCACGGCGACCGGCAGGCCCGCCTTGCGCGCCTGCTGCCAGTAGCGGACAAGCCAGTCGAGCGCGAGATCCTCGTCCCACTCGATGTAGGCGTCTTTCAGCAGCGACACCATGTCGTAGCTGATCGGCCCATACACGGCATCCTGAAAATCGATGATGCCCGGATTGGCGGCGCATCCGGCAATGTGCATGAGGTTGCGCGAGTGATAGTCGCGATGCACGAACACCTTCGGTTCGGCGAGATTGACGGCGAGGATGCGCCCGAACACGGTTTCCAGGGACTGCTGCTCGCTCTGCGTCAGGACCATCCGGTGGTGCTGCGACAGGAACCACTGCGGAAACAGATCCAGTTCGCGCCGCAACAGTGCCTGGTCATAGCCGGGCAGTACGCCGGCACGACTGGCCAGCTGGATTTTCACCAGCGCGGCGATGGCGTCGGCATAGAGCGGCGCCGCGTTGTCGGCGTCGAGCGCCTGCAGATACGTCCTATTGCCGAGGTCGGACAGCAGCAGGAAGCCCCGCTCCGTGTCTTGCGCCAGGACTTCCGGCACATGAGTTCCGGCGGCTTGAAACAGTTGCTGCACCTGCAGCCAGGGACGGCAGTCCTCGTTCGCCGGCGGCGCGTCCATGACGATGCGCGTGCCGCCGTCGTCCAGCGTGGCGCGAAAATAGCGGCGGAAACTGGCGTCGGCCGAGGCCGGCGCGAGAGTGAAACTGCGTCCCGGCCACAAGCCGGCAAGCCATGTCGTAATTTGCTTCTGGCGTTCCATATCGAAGATGCGCGAGTTGCGGGAAACGCCGCCGGCGCTTTGCCGGAGAGCGCGTTGCGCAGGCGTGAAGTGTTAGAATCTTCAATTCTAGCATCGGCCGGCAAGGGCTTCCCCCGCATGCGGTACGCGTACTGCGCGTCTGCTTCGTTTCGCCGCCGCTGCGCCAACTTACCGATACGGCATGTCTCAATCGCATCGAGGACAATTCGGCACCGGCCCACTGCTTGCGTTGCTGGCGCTGACCGCAGGATCCTCCGTGGCGGAAACGCTGCCGCCCTTGCGCATCATTCCTGCCCTGCTCGGTGCCGGCAGACCGTTGTCGCCCCAGGCACCCCCCGCCGGAGAACCCGCCGTCGCGGCGAGGCCGCCGGCCGCTCCGCCGCTGCCGATTGAGTCGCCTGCCGCGGCTCGTAACGATCTGACTGCGCCTCAGCCTGCCGCGGCCCGTGCCGCGCAAGCGGCAAGCGTCGCCGCAGCTGTTGCAGTGCCTGCCGCAAAACCCGCCCAGGCGCAGGCGGAGCCGGTGCGGAAGCCGCCGGAACCGCCCCAGGTCGAAGATCGTCCCGCGTTGCCGCCGCTCTACTCAGCCCACCTTGCCGCAGGCGAACTGCCCGAACCGCGGCTGCGCGGTACGGCAACGGTGATGCCTTACCTCAAGCGGCCGGGAGAACTGCTGCCGACCTTTATTGCCGCCGACCGCATCGCCGGCAGGAACGATGTCGAAGTGATCGCCGAAGGAGACGTCGAATTGCGCAAGCGCAATTCGATCCTGTCGAGCGACCGCTTGAGCTACTGGCAGGAAGCGGACGAGGTGGAAGCCGAAGGCAATGTCCGTCTCTCCCATGACGGCGACCGCGTCAGCGGACCGAAGATGCGCATGAAGATGGAGGACAGCACCGGCTACTTCGAGCAGCCCGAGTACAGCATCCGGCGCATCAAGACCGGGTCGGCGGCGACGCTATGGACCGGCAGCGAAGAACGCGTGTCGCCGGATCTGACAACCGGGCAAGGCGCTGCGGCGCGGATGGAGTTCGAGGGCGAAGGCAAGTACCGTCTCACCGATGCCACCTACAGTACCTGCACCCCTGCGGCCGGCAGCGATCCCGACTGGTTTGCGCGCACCGCCGATTTGCGGCTGAACTACGACGACGAGGTCGGCGCTGCGCGCAATGCCACGCTGTACTTCAAGGGCCTCCCCATCCTTTACTCGCCATGGGCGAATTTCTCGCTCAACAACGAGCGCAAGAGCGGGTTGCTGACTCCGACTTTCGGTTCCACCAGCCGCGGCGGCATGGAATACACCCAGCCGATGTACTGGAACATTGCCCGCAACATCGATGCCACGATCTCGCCGCGATTGATGGCCAAGCGCGGCATGCTGTGGAATGGCGAGTATCGCTATCTGGAGCCCTCCTACAAGGGAACCATGCTCGGCCAGTTCCTGGCCGAGGACAAGCTCGAGCACAAGCGGCGGTCGGCCTACTCGATAGCGCACATCCAGGATCTGGGGCATGGCTTTTCCGGCTCGCTTGACGTCAACGGCGCGTCCGACGGCACCTTCTTCAGCGATCTGGCGACCGGATCATCGGTAGTTGCCCAGACCAATCTGCTGCGCCAGGGTACGCTCAGCTACGGCAGCAGCTGGTGGTCGGCCAATCTGCTGACGCAGAGCTATCAGACCCTGCAGGATCCTTCCCTGCCGCCGGTGGCAACGCCTTACCGGCGCCTGCCGCAACTGACGGTAAGTGCCAACCGCAGCGATCTGCCGCTCGGCCTGAACTTCGCATTCAGCGGCGAAGATGTCAATTTCCGCAATCCGACCCTGGTGCAGGGGCAGCGGCTGACGCTGTATCCGCAGATTTCGCTGCCGCTGCAGACAGAGGTTCTCAGTCTCACGCCCAAGATCGGTCTGCACTCGACGCGCTACAAGCTGGAAAATCAGGCTGCCGGAACGCCCGAGACGCTGACCCGCAGCGTACCCGTCTTCAGCGTCGATTCCGGGGTTACGTTCGAGCGCGACATCGACTGGCTGGGCAAGTCGCTGACCCAGACGCTGGAGCCGCGCCTCTACTACCTGTATGTGCCGGTGCGCGAACAAAGCCTGATCCCGGTATTCGATACGGGTATCGCCGACTTCAATTTTGCCCAGATATTCGGCGAGAATCGCTACAGTGGCGGCGACCGCATGGCCGACGCCAATCAGGCCACGGTAATGCTCACCTCGCGGCTGCTCGATCCGCTGAGCGGTGCCGAGATCATCCGCGCCGCCTTCGGCCAGCGTTTTTATTTCAGTACCCAGAATGTCGGCCTGCCCGGCGAAGTGCTGCGCAGCGACCGCCAGACCGATTTCCTTGGTTCCCTCTCGGGACGGATCCTGCCCAAGACGTACGCCGATGCCGGCATCCAGTACAACCCGCGCCTGAACCGGATGGATCGCATCAACATCGGCGGCCGCTATCAGCCCGAAACAGGCAAGGTGCTGAATGCCGGCTACCGCTATACCCGGGATCAACTGGGACAGCTCGGCCTGGGTCAGCTGGATCTTTCCGGTCAATGGCCGGTCTTCGGCGGCTGGCATGCGGTGGGGCGCTTCAATTATTCAACCAAGGACCGGCGCATGATCGAATCGGTCGCCGGCGTGGAATACGACGGCGGGTGCTGGGTGGGGCGTATCGTGATGCAACGCCTTGCCACCCAGACGCAGCTGTCCAACACCGCCCTTTTCTTCCAGCTCGAGTTGAACGGCTTCGCCAAAGTCGGGTCCAATCCGCTCGATATTCTTAAACGCAACGTGCCCGGCTATGGTGTGATCAACCAGCAAGGCACCGAGACCTTTCCGACGACGCCATGAACCTCCGCCCTGTTCTGCTTTGCCTGCTTTCCGCCCTGACCCTCATCCCGGCTTACGCCCAGACCCGGCGCGCCCAGCCGCTGGAGGCCGACCGCATTGTTGCCGTGGTGAACGACGAGGCCATCACCGCTTTCGAAGTGCGCGCCCGTTTCGCCACGGTGGAACGCCAGTTGCGCGGACAGAACGTGCAACTGCCATCGGCCGAGGTCCTGGAACGACAACTGCTCGAGCGCATGATTACCGATCGCGTGCAGTTGCAGTTCGCCAAGGAAACCGGCCTGCGCATCTCCGACATCGAACTCGATGCCGCCATGCGTCGCATCGCCGAAGGCAACCGCCTCTCCTTGCCGGATTTCCGCGCCGCGCTGGACAAGGACGGCATCCCCTGGGCGAAATTCACTGAAGAGATCCGCGATGAAATCGTCTTGTCGCGGCTGCGCGAGCGCGAAGTGGAAAGCCGCATCGTGGTTTCCGACGGCGAGATCGACAACTATCTGGCCAACCCGGATCAGGGCGGCAATGCCGCCAGCATTGAAGTTCAGACGGCGCACATCGTCCTGCGCGTGCCGGAACAGGCAACGCCCGACCAGCTGATGCGCATCGGGGCGCGGGCGCGGACCGCACTCGAGCAGATTCGTCGCGGCGAGAACTTCGCCAAGGTCGCCGCCGCCTATTCCGATGCGCCCGACGGGCTCTCCGGCGGGGCCATGGGTACGCGCCCGCTTGATCGACTGCCGGCGCTGTATGCCGAGGCGGTGAAAAATCTGAAAGCCGGCGAGGTCAGCGAGATCGTGCGCAGCCCGGCCGGCTTCCACATCGTCAAGCTGATCGACAAGCAGGGCGGCGGCGTGAAACCCGTGGAAGCGCTGAAGCAGACCCGCGCCCGGCATATCCTGATCAAGGTGAACGAACTCGTTTCCGAAGCCGAGGCCAGGCGCAAGCTGGTGACGCTCAAGGAGCGGCTCGACAACGGCGCCGATTTCGCCGAACTGGCGCGCCTGAATTCCAACGACCTTTCCGCCGCCAAGGGGGGCGACCTCGGCTGGCTGTATCAGGGCGACACGGTTCCCGATTTCGAGAGGGCGATGGAAGCCTTGAAGCTGAACCAGGTCAGCGAACCGGTGCAGTCGCCTTTCGGCTTCCACCTGATCCAGGTGCTGGAGCGCCGTACCGAAGACGCCACGGCCGAGCGCCAGCGGCTCGCCGCGCGGCAGGTGCTGCGCGAGCGCAAGTCCGACGAGGCCTATCAGGACTGGGTCCGGCAAATGCGCGACCGCGCCTATGTCGAATACCGCAGCGAAGACCGCTAGCCGTTCCCCGCTGCCGGTGATCGCCGTTACCTCCGGCGAGCCGGCCGGGATCGGCCCCGATATCTGTTTGCGGCTCGCTGAGCGGACCTGGCCGGCACGCCTGCTGGTGCTTGGCGATCGCCAGCTGCTGGCGGAACGGGCCCGCCTTCTGGGTGTCGACGCCGCTGCCGTGGAGATCCGCGACATTCCGCTCGACGTGCCCTGCAGCTGCGGCCGCCTCGATCCGGGCAACGCGCGCCATGTGCTGCGGCTGCTCGACGCCGCCCTCGCCGGCTGCCGTTCCGGCGAGTATGCGGCGATGGTCACCGCCCCCGTGCACAAGGGCGTCATCAATGACGCCGGCATCGCCTTCAGCGGCCATACCGAATACCTCGCCGAACACACCGGCACGCCGCGCGTGGTGATGATGCTGGCCGGCGCCGGACTGCGCGTCGCGCTGGCCACCACGCACCTGGCGCTGAAGGATGTGCCCGCCGCCATCACCCGCAGCGACCTCGAGGTCACGCTGCGCATCCTCCATGCCGACATGCAGGCCAAGTTCGGCATCGCCCGGCCGCGCATCCTGGTGGCCGGGCTCAACCCCCATGCCGGCGAAGGGGGGCACATGGGCCGCGAGGAAATCGAGGTCATCGGCCCGGTGCTGGACAAGCTGCGCGGCGAAGGCATGGACCTGGCCGGCCCGCTGCCGGCGGATACCCTGTTCACCAAGGGCGTCCTCGCCGGCTCCGACGCCCAACTGGCGATGTATCACGATCAGGGCCTGGCCGTATTGAAGTACGCCGCCTTCGACGAGGGCATCAATGTCACGCTCGGCCTGCCCATCATCCGCACTTCCGTCGATCACGGCACCGCGCTCGATCTTGCCGGCAGCGGCAAGGCCTCGCCGGTCAGCCTGTTCGCCGCGATCGACGCCGCGATCGACATGGCCTCGCGCCGCGGCAACTGACCATGTGCCAGTTGCTCGGCATGAACTGCAACACCCCGACCGACATCTGCTTTTCCTTCGAGGGCTTCCGCACCCGCGGCGGGCTCACCGATGTGCATCGCGACGGCTGGGGCATCGCCTTTTTCGAGGGGCCGGGTTGCCGGGTCTTTCTCGACGTCGAGCCTTCGGCGCATTCCCCGGTGGCCGGACTGGTGCACAACTATCCGATCCGCTCGCAGAACGTCATCGCCCACATCCGCAAGGCGACGCAGGGACGCATCGCCCTGGAAAACACCCATCCCTTCCAGCGCGAACTGTGGGGCCGCTACTGGATCTTCGCCCACAACGGCAACCTCAAGGATTTCGCCCCGGCGTCGGACGGCAGTTTCACTCCCGTCGGCGACACCGATTCCGAGCGCGCCTTTTGCCACATCCTGCAGGTGCTGCGCGGCCGCTTCGGTGATGGCATGCCGCCGCGCGACGCTTTGTTTGCCGCACTCGCCGAGTTGGCGGCAGGGATTGCGCGGCATGGCGAATTCAATTTTCTGCTGTCCAGCGGCGACTGCCTGTTCGCCCACTGCGGCAGCAAGCTTTGCTACGTCGTGCGCCAGGCGCCATTCGCCGTTGCCCACCTCAAGGATCAGGACGTCAGCATCGATTTCAGCGAGGTGACGAACCCCGATGATCGCGTCGCCGTGATCGCCACCCTGCCGCTGACCGACAACGAAGAATGGACCACCCTCGTTCCCGGCACGCTGACCCTGTTCCATGACGGTCTGCCCGTGCGCAGCGAGAGTACCGGCACGTGAAGGGCGCACGGGACGACGGTCGGGGCCACGTTGCGCGCAAGAGGTTTGGGCAGAACTTCCTCGTTTCGCCCGGCATCATCGGCAAGATTGTCGACGTCATCGGACCACGTGCCGGCGACACGGTGGTGGAAATCGGTCCGGGTCTGGGAGCGATCACCGAGCCGCTGCTGGAGCGCATCGACCATCTGCACGTGGTCGAAATCGACCGCGACCTGATCGCCCGCCTGGCGAACCGTTTTCCGCCCGAACGGCTCAGCATCCACGAAGGCGACGCGCTCGAATTCGACTTCGGTGCGCTGAAAGGGCCGGGGCCGCTGAAAATTGTCGGCAACCTGCCCTACAACATTTCCAGTCCGCTGCTGTTCCATCTCGTCCGGTTCGCGCCGCTGGTCTGCGACATGCACTTCATGCTGCAAAAGGAAGTCGTCGATCGCATGGTGGCCGAGCCCGGCAGCAAGGACTTCGGCCGCCTCTCGGTGATGCTGCAGTACCACTACCACATGGAACGCATGTTCGTTGTGCCGCCCGGCGCCTTCAGTCCGGCGCCCAAGGTGGATTCGGCCATCGTGCGCATGATTCCCAGGTCAGTCGGCGCCGATGTGCAGACAAAGGATCCGGAACTGTTCGCCCGGGTGGTCAGGGCCGCGTTCTCGCAACGGCGCAAGATGCTGCGCAACACTCTGCGCGAATTCATCAGCGAGGCCGACCTCGCCGCGCTCGGCATCACGCCCACCGCCCGCGCCGAAGACATCGCCGTGGCCGACTACGTGCGCCTCGCCAATTCGCTGGCCGACCTTGCCCGCCACTGACCGGCACGCCCGCAGGATCGCCGTCATCGGCGGCGGTCCGGCCGGCCTGATGGCGGCGGAAGTACTGAGCGCCGCCGGCAGGCGGGTCGAGGTTTTCGACGCCATGCCCTCGGTCGGCCGCAAGTTTCTCCTCGCCGGTCGCGGCGGGCTCAATCTGACGCACGAGGAAGCGCCGGAGCGCTTCCTCGCCCGCTACGGTTCCCGGCGCGAGGACGTCGGCCGCTGGCTGGCGGAGTTCGGTCCCGTGCAACTGCGCGCCTGGGCGGCCGGGCTGGGCATCGAGACCTTTGTCGGCAGCTCGGGGCGCGTCTTTCCGCAGGAAATGAAGGCCGCGCCACTGCTGCGCGCCTGGCTGCGGCGCTTGCGCGCTGCCGGCGTGGTTTTTCATGCGCGCCACCGCTGGTGCGGCTGGCAGGACGACGGCCGCAGCTTGCGCTTCGACACGCCGGCGGGCGAGGTGGCGGTGGAGGCCGCCGCCACGGTGCTGGCGCTCGGCGGCGGCAGTTGGGCGCGACTCGGTTCGGACGGCGCCTGGGTGCCGCTGCTGGCCGCCCGCGGCATCATCGTGCAGCCCCTGCGTCCGGCCAATTGCGGTTTCAACCTGTCCTGGAGCGACTATCTGCGCCGGCGTTTTGCCGGCACGCCGGTAAAGACGGTGGCCGCGACATTCCTTGCGCCGGACGGATCCCGGGTAGAGCAGGCCGGCGAATTCCTGATCACCACACACGGCGTCGAAGGCGGCCTGATTTATGCGTTTTCGGCGCCGCTGCGCGATTGCATCGAAGCCACCGGCAGCGCGACGCTGCATCTCGACCTCGCTCCGGGACGCACGATGCAACGCCTGGCAGACGACCTGGCGCGGCCTCGCGGCCGCGATTCATTGTCCAACCATCTGCGCCGCCGCGCCGGCATCGACGGCGTCAAGGCGGCACTGCTGCGGGAATGCGCAGATGCGGCCGATTTCGCCAGTCCGGCCGGGCTTGCCGCACGCATCAAGTCGCTGCCGCTGCGCCTGGTCTCGCCGCGTCCGCTCGACGAAGCCATCAGCAGCGCCGGTGGCGTCGACTTCGCCGCGATTGACCAGCATCTGATGCTGCGGGCGCTGCCGGGCGTCTTCTGCGCCGGCGAAATGCTCGACTGGGAAGCGCCGACCGGCGGCTATCTGCTCACCGCCTGCTTTGCCGGCGGGCGCGTTGCGGCACGCGGCGTGCTCGACTGGCTGGGCACTATCGACGCAGCGAGCGGACGCTGATGACGCAGTCCGCTGCCGGTGACCGGCTCGCCAATTTTCGTCGCATCGTTCTGCTCGTCCTGTTCGCCGTTCTTGCGCCGCCGGCCGGGGCGCAGTCGCGGCTGCCCGAAGGCAGTGAATTCCAGCTGTTTGTAGAAAACGACATGCTGGCGCGGACCGACCGCTATTACACCAATGGCATCAAGCTGGGCGGCGGCGCGCCCTTCGACGTGTTGCAGTTGCCTGCCATGGAACTGCTCAGACAACTGGCGCCGGAGGGCGGCAGCGCCATCCATCTCGGCGTGTTTGCCGGCCAGAATCTATACACGCCGAAGTCGATCACGGTCAGCCAGCCGCAGCCTTTCGACCGGCCCTGGGCCGCCTGGCTCTATCTCGGCGGCGTGGCGCAGCGGGTGAAGGGCAACCGGCTCGACACCGTTGAAGTCGATCTCGGCCTGGTGGGGCCTGCGGCCCTGGGCAGGGAGGTCCAGACCGGCTGGCACAAGCTGATCGGCTCGCCGAGACCGCTGGGCTGGAATAACCAGATACCCAACGAGCCGGCCTTTCTGGTGTCCTATCTGGCCAAGAGCAAGCTGGTTCTGAACAGCGCCGCCAAGCTCGATCTGGAACTGATCCCGCATGGCGGGGCGACGCTCGGCACGGTCATGACGCTGGGCCGTGCCGGCGGCCTGCTGCGCCTTGGCCGCCACATGACGGGCTTCGGACCCGACACCATCGAGCCCGGCGGCGCCATGCTGCAGAACATGCGCCGCTCCAGCGAACCCGGTCGTGCGCCGGACTTCGAATGGTATGTCTTTGCCGGCCTCGATCACCGGCTTGTCGCGCACAACATCTTCCTCGACGGCACGGTGTTCCGCGACAGTCCGTCGGTGCACAGGCGGGCGCATGTGTACGACCTCAGCCTCGGCCTCAGCCTGCGCTTCAATGCCATGCGGGTGGGGGTGACGCGCGTCCGGCGCAGCGAGGAATTCGTCACTGCTGCCGGCGGCGGCGGCCGCCAGACCTTCGATTCGGTGAATCTCGGAATCGAGTTCTAGGGCCAGCGGCCGGCCGCAGAGCGTCAGCCGGGTTTCTTCATCGAACAGGTATTGAAGCCGAAGATGGCATACGGCGGGCACCAGCCGATTGCTCCGGTAGCCAGAGGCAGCGCTCCGATCCAGGCCCAGACCGGGCCGCCTGCGGCCGCCCAGCCGACCAGCCCGACACCGGCAACAATGCGGAAGATGCGGTCTATGCCGCCAACGTTCAGTTTCATGGTGTGCTCCTTGAGGGGTTATGCAACAGTGACGGCATTAGAGCATCGCTGCCGGCGCCTGGCTGTAACCTAAGTCACAGAGGCGATGCGGCGCAAACCGGCGGCATCGAGCACCTCCACCTGCTCGCGGCCGAGTCGCACCAGTCCCTGCCCGGCGAAGCCTTTCAGCAGCCGGCTGACCATTTCGCGCACGCTGCCCAACTCGTCCGCCAACTGCTGGTGGGTGGCGTGCACCAATCGGCCTTTGCCCAGCAGCAGCGCAGCCAGGCGATAGTCGAGCTTGCGGAAGGCCACCTCTTCCACCAGTTGCATCAGTTCCGCCATGCGCTCGGCGAACAGCGCGAAGACGAAGTCGCGAAACGCGGGTTCGGCCAGCATCTCGTCGAACAGGGGGCGCGGCAGCAGGGCCAGGGTAGTTTCGCCCTCGGTCACGCCGCGCGCGTTGTAGTCGGCATGGCCGAGCAGGCAGCTAGAGGTGATGATGCAGCTCTCGCCGGCGACGACGCGATACAGGGGCAGTTCGCGACCGCCGGCGCTGAGCTTGGCGACGCGGATCGCGCCGCCGAGGATGAAGGGAAATCCGAGGCAGGGCTGGCGCTCGTCGAATACGGTGGTGCCGGCGGGCAGCGACAGGGTCTGCAGGCTGTCGCAGATCCGGCTCAGCAGCGTGACCGGCAGCTTGGCCAGGACCGGATACAGCCCGACCAGTTCTTCTTTTTTCATGCCGGCCCGACGCCCAGCGTCGCGATGACGGGAGCATGATCGGAGGGTCGTTCCAGCTTGCGCGGCGCCTTGTCGATGACGCAGGCGGAGCATGTCTCAGCCAGTGGCGGCGAGAGCAGGATATGGTCGATGCGCAAGCCGCGGTTGAGGCGGAAACCCATCTGCCGGTAATCCCACCACGAATAGATCTTCGGCGGCTGCTCGAACAGGCGGAAGGCGTCGGCCAGGCCAAGTCCGAGGAAGCCGCGGAAGGCGGCGCGCTCCGGCTCGCTGCACAGGATCTGATCCTTCCATGCGGCGGGGTCATGCACATCGCGATCTTCCGGCGCGATGTTGTAGTCGCCCAGTAGCGCCAGTTCCGGCCAGCGCTGCAAATCCTCGCGCAGGCAACCGGCCAGCGCCGTCAGCCAGCGCAGTTTGTACTCGTACTTGTCGGAACCCACCGCCTGGCCGTTCGGCATGTAGGCGCAGACGATGCGCCGGCCATCCACCGTGGCGGCGAGAACGCGCTTTTGCGGATCGGCGAAACCCGGGATGTCGCAGCGGACGTCCTCCAGTTTGCCGCGCGCCAGGATGGCGACGCCGTTATAGGTCTTCTGCCCGTTGTGCGCGGCGTGGAAGCCCGCGGCTTCAAGTTCGGCATAGGGGAAGACCTTGTCCTCCATCTTGGTTTCCTGCAGGCACAGCACGTCGGCCTGGCTCGCCGCCAGCCAGTCGAGCACATGCGGCAGGCGGACCTTGAGGGAATTCACGTTCCATGTGGCTATTTTCATAAAGCCTTGCGACTCCTGTAAGTGTCGGGCCTGTTGCTTCTGATAATGATTGTGCGGGTCATGTTCAATGTGCGCGTTGATGGCGGCTAATCATATCTTGAGACGTCCGCAGAGTTTCGCGGTATGTCCTGAATGCGCTGGCATGAGAAAGTTCCGCAAGCTCTGATGGTTTTATCAAGCCGGCTGCAGCGGACTTGAAAGTCCTCCGGGCTGCTGCCACAGGCAGGTCCGGCTTCTGTGGTATGTTGATCAGGTGCCGGGAAACACAAAGGCGCCTACGAGCCGATAGAGAATCGATCGGCTCAATCGTTCAGTCAATTCCAATTCAAACTTTTGGAGGAAATATGGACAAGAATCAATATTGTGTTGATCAGGATCTTGACGACCGTCGCAGCTTCATGAAAAAAGCAGGCGCCGGAATATGCCTCACTGTCGCTGGCGGCGCCACGGAAGCAATTGCAGCACCTGCTTTACACAAGGACAGCTGTTGCGGCCTGGTACCCTACTTCGAGGTCAACGAAGGCAAGCTCGAGGAATTCAAGGCCCTGGGTCCCAGGTTCGTCAAGCTCACCCGCCGCGAGCCGGGCTGCCTTTACTATGCGTTTTCGTTCAGCGGTCAAGTCGCCCATTGCCGCGAGGGTTACAAGAACGCTGCCGGTGTTCTGGCGCATCTGAAAAACGTGGACGCGGTGCTGAAGGAAGCGCTCTCAATCGCCAAGATCACGCGCCTTGAAGTGCATGGACCCGCGGCCGAACTCGACAAGTTGCGCGAGCCGCTGGCAGGTTTGAATCCGCAATGGTTTGTCCTGGCCGAGGGTGGTTTCCGCCGCTAAGCCTCCGCCGGCCGGCTCAGGTTTACACGCGCCCCTGCTGCGCCATCGTTGTCACCTGCAAACGGTGGCGCAAACGCCAAAAAGCAAAAAGGGTTTCAGGCGATTAACCTGAAACCCTTGCTATGACTGGTGCGCCCGGAGAGATTCGAACTCCCTACCCCTTGGTTCGTAGCCAAGTACTCTATCCAGATGAGCTACGGGCGCTTGAGAGGGCCGAATTATACCCAGAAATCGGTGAAGGCGAGACGGCCGTCGTGGCGGCTCATTTCTTTTGTGCAGCGCGGACCCGTTGCGCCAGGGCCCGGACTTCATCCGCCGACGCCATTTTGTTTTCCTTGTCCTTGAACAGCAGCCACAGCAAACCGCCGTTGATGATGACCAGGGCCACCTCGATGTACAGGATGGGCATCACCAGCTGTCGCTGCGAGTTGTCGCCGAACAGAAAATAGAAGCCTTCGAAGGAGGGCAGGGCGCTCCTGCTGATTGCCGAGAAGAATTCGAACGGCGGAAACAGCAGTATCAGCACCAGGTTGATCGCCACCAATGCCAACACGGCCCGCTGCTGACTGTTTCCCCCCGGACGCTGCCGCTCCCGCATTGCCGGTTTGCGCAGCAGAAGCATTGCGATATTGGCGTTGATCAGCACCACGATTATTTCCAGAGCGAGAAAGTTCGCATTCAGGACATGGTTCTGCGGGGAACCGAAGGCGAAGAAGAAACCGTCAAAGGTGGGGACGTTGCCGCGTTGCAGCGAAATGTAATCGTAGGGCGGAAAAAGCAGGAGCAGGGCCAGATTGGCGACTGCAACGGCCAGCGCTATTCGTTGTGCATTATTCATGGCGCCTCTGCGATGGGCTGGAACGATCCCCCTGTTGCTGCGGAATGTGCAGAAAGGGGAGTTGACAGCATATACGCAAGCGAAGTTTCTGAAACCGTGGAGATCACTATAAACTCAGGCTTGATCTTCGGATGAGGGGTTGTCGCATGAAAGCAATTCTCTGGACTCTGCTTGGATGCGGCGCCGCTTGCTCGGTTCTGGCGCAGGACATCAGCTTGCGCCATGACCTCGACGGCAGGGCGCTGGATACCATGGCGACTCTGGTGTTGCGCTTCAACGACGAACTTAAGGGCAAGGGCAGGGTGCTGCTGCAGGACTCCCGGGGACTCGAAAACCGGACCGTGCTGCCGCATCTGGCCTTGCTTGATCCTGACGACAGCATGGAGTTTTTCGGCACCCGGCCGCGCTTTCGCCCCTTGCACGAGGTCATGCGCGAAGCCGGGCAGAAGCTTGATGCCGCTCAGTTCTATCCGCAGGTCGCCGACGCGGTGGACGATGCCGCGGGGCGCATTCTGGCCCTGCCCATGGCGCTTTCCCTGCCGGTGCTGTTCAGCAACCGGACCCTCTTGCGCAAAGCCGGGCTTGATCCGGAGCAACCGGTCAAGACCTGGTGGGAGTTGCAGAAGGTGGCCGGCGAGATTTATGAGCATGGCGGCAAATGTCCCCTGACCACCTCGCGTTTTGCCTGGGTCCATTCCGAGAACGTGGCGATGCAGGCCGGCGAGGGGATTGTCGCCCGGGTCGGCAAACTGGACAAGGTGCTGGCCAACAGCATGGTCAACGTCAGGCATCTTGCGCTGCTCGCCAGTTGGCAGAAGAGCCGCTACTTTCATTACTCCGGACCGGGGCGCGAAGGCAACCGGCGCTTTCTCGGCGGCGAATGCGCGATGCTGACCGGCGAATCATCGCTGTATGCGGAAGCCAGGCGCGCCGGAATCGACTTTGTCATGGCGCCCTTGCCTCACTACGACGACGTGTACGCCGCCAGACCGGCCGACGTGCTGCCTGACGGCGCCGGACTGTGGATGCTGGCCGGACACAGGAAAGATGAGTACAAACTGGCCGCGCGCTTCGTGACCTTCATGATGCGGCCCGAGGTACAGAAGGAGTGGGTGCTCGCCACAAGCTACTTGCCGATGACGCCCGGGGCGGTGACGGCTTTGCGCGCCTCGGGGATTCCCGAGCCTTTGCTGCTCGCCGCACAAAAGCGCCTGTCGGTTTCCAGCAAGGGCAGCACGCGCGCCCGGCACGGCCCGATCCGCGACCGGCTGCACGAGTTTCTCGGCGAAGAAGTGAGCTTGGTCTGGACCACGGACCGGGCGGCGAAAGAGGCGCTGGACAATACCGTGCGCCGCGTCAATGAGGCGATCGCGCCGGCGGACAAAGCCGCCGGCGCATCCCGCCGGTGATGATTTACCCGCGCATCATCGCGCATCGCTGCGGCGGCGCCCTGACGCCGGAAAACACCCTGGCCGGCCTGCGGCTGGCGGCACGCCTGGGTTGTCGCGGGGTCGAGTTCGATGCCATGCTGGCCGCCGATGGCGTGGCCGTGCTGATGCACGATGAGACTTTGCAGCGCACCACACCGGCAAGCGGGCGGGTGGCGGATACCGGTTCGGTGCGGCTGGCCGGACTCGATGCCGGCAGCCGCCACCATCCGGCCTTTGCCGGGGAGCCGGTGCCGACACTCGATGAAGCCTTGCGGCTTTGCGCCACGCTGGGTTTGTGGGCCAACGTCGAAATCAAGCCTTCGGCCGGGATGGAGGCCGAAACCGGACGCGTCGTGGCGCGTCATGCCGCCGCGGCGACGGGCGAACTGGTGCTGTCTTCGTTCTCCGCCGCAGCCCTCAACGCGGCCGGCGCTGAAGCGCCGCGGTTGCCGCGCGCCATGCTGGTCGAGGCGATTCCGCAGGACTGGCGTCAGCGCATGGCCGCAGCGGGAGCGCTGGCGCTCCATGCAGCGGCGAGTTCACTCGTTGCCGCGGACGCAACTGCCGTGCGTGATGCCGGATATCCCCTGGCCTGCTACACGGTCAATCGTCGCGACGATGCCGGGCGCCTGTTTGCCATGGGTGTCAGCGCGGTGTTCACCGACCGGCCCGATCTCTGGCTGGCGCCGGAAATGTGAGAGCTGCCCTCATCGCGTAAAATCCGTCCTTTGCGTCAAAGACTGCGTCCCGCCATGAAAAGCTCCGAAATCCGCCAGCAATTCCTCGACTTCTTTGCCTCCAAAGGCCATCAGGTCGTAGCCTCCAGTTCGCTGGTGCCGCACGAAGATCCGACCCTGCTGTTCACCAATGCCGGCATGAACCAGTTCAAGGATGTCTTCCTCGGCTTCGACAAGCGCAGCTACAGCCGCGCCACGACTTCGCAAAAATGCGTGCGTGCCGGCGGCAAGCACAACGACCTGGAAAACGTCGGCTACACCGCGCGGCACCACACCTTTTTCGAAATGCTGGGCAATTTCAGCTTCGGCGACTACTTCAAGCGCGATGCCATCAAGTACGCCTGGGAATTGCTCGTCGATGTCTTCAAGCTGCCGGCGGAAAAGCTCTGGGTCACGGTTTATGCCGAGGACGACGAGGCCTACGACATCTGGACCAGGGAAATCGGCGTGCCGCCGGAGCGCGTAATCCGCATCGGCGACAACAAGGGGGCGCGCTACGCCTCCGACAACTTCTGGATGATGGGCGAGACGGGTCCCTGCGGCCCCTGTACGGAAATCTTCTACGACCACGGCGAGCACATCTGGGGCGGCCCGCCGGGCAGCGAGGACGAGGACGGTGACCGCTACATCGAAATCTGGAACAACGTCTTCATGCAGTTCAACCGCGATGATGCCGGCGTCATGCATGCACTGCCCAAGCCCTCGGTCGATACCGGCATGGGCCTGGAACGTATTTCGGCGGTATTGCAGCACGTGCACGCCAACTACGAAATCGACCTGTTCCAGACGCTGATTGCCGCCGCCGCGCGCGAGACCTCGAACGCCGACCCGGACAGCCCTTCCCTGCGGGTGTTGGCCGACCACATCCGCGCCTGTTCCTTCCTCATCGCCGACGGCGTGATCCCCGGCAACGAAGGGCGCGGCTACGTCCTGCGCCGCATCATCCGCCGCGCCATCCGCCACGGCTGGAAACTCGGCGCGCGCAGCGCCTTCTTCCACCGCATGGTGCCCGACCTGGTGAGCGAGATGGGCGCCGCCTATCCGGAACTCGTCAGCGGCAGGACGCGCGTGATGGAAGTGCTGAAGCAGGAGGAGGACCGCTTCTTCGCCACCATCGAACACGGCATGGCGATCCTCGAAGGCGAACTGGAACTGATGGAAAAGACCGGCGTCGACGTCTTCAACGGCGAGACGGCGTTCAAGCTGCACGACACCTACGGCTTTCCACTGGATCTCACCGCCGACATCTGCCGCGAGCGGCAGATGCGCGTCGACAGTGTCGCCTTCGATGCCGCCATGACGCGGCAGAAGGAACAGGCGCGTGCGGCAGGCAAGTTCAAGATGGCGACCAACCTCGAGTACGACGGTCCGGCCACCACCTTCCACGGCTACGAGACACTCGAAGCCAAAGGCAACATCCTGGCGCTGTACCGCGACGGGACTGCAGTGAATGAACTGGTCGAGGGCGAAATCGGCGTCGTGGTTCTCGACGACACGCCCTTCTATGCCGAATCCGGCGGCCAGGTCGGCGACGTCGGCGAACTGCGCGCCAGCCACGGCATCTTCGCCGTGGAAGACACGCAGAAGATCCAGGCCAGCGTTTTCGGCCATCACGGCGTGGTGCGCACCGGCAAGCTGAGCGTCGGCAACGGTGTCACGGCAAAGGTGGACACGGTGGCGCGGGCGCGCACCATCCGCCATCATTCGGCGACCCACCTGATGCACAAGGCGCTGCGCGAAGTGCTCGGCGCTCACGTGCAGCAGAAGGGCTCGCAGGTCGATCCCGACAAGACCCGCTTCGACTTCGCCCACACCCAGCCGGTGACGGCCGCGGAGATCGTCCGCATCGAGCGCATCGTCAATGACGAGGTCATCGCCAACGCCGCCACCCGCTCGCGCGTGATGGCCATCGACGAGGCGCAGAAGACCGGCGCCATGATGCTGTTCGGCGAGAAGTACGGCGACGAGGTGCGTGTGCTCGACATCGGTTCCTCCTGCGAACTGTGCGGCGGCACGCACGTGGCGCGCAGCGGCGACATCGGCCTGTTCAAGATCGTAATGGAGGCCGGCGTTGCCGCCGGCGTGCGGCGCATCGAGGCGGTATGCGGCGACATTGCCGTGCTCCGCATCCAGCAGCAGCAGGCGCAGCTCGATGCCGTCGCCGCCGAGCTGAAGACGCTGCCCGCCGAAACCGCGGCACGCGTGGGTCAACTCCTCGACAACACGAAGGCGCTGGAGAAGGAACTGGCGCGCCTCAAGTCAAAGCTTGCCGCGTCGCAGGGCGACGATCTGGCCGCTCAGGCGGTCGATGTCAAAGGCATCAAGGTGCTCGCCGCCAAGCTCGAAGGCGCAGATGCCACGGCCTTGCGCGAGACGCTGGACAAGCTGAAGGACAAACTCAGGAGCGCCGCCATCGTTCTCGGCAGCAGCCACGAAGGCAAGGTCAGCCTGATTGCCGGGGTTACGCCAGACCTGACAGGCAAGCTCAAGGCCGGCGAACTGGTCAACTTCGTCGCCCAACAGGTCGGTGGCAAGGGCGGCGGGCGCGCCGACATGGCGCAGGCCGGCGGTACCGATGTGGCGGCGTTGCCGGCGGCGCTGGCTTCGGTCGGGGCCTGGGTCGAGCAGCGCGCCTGAGTTTTCCGGTCGGGCGGCTAGGCTTTGTTCTCGCGGCCGATGT
>CAINHS010000028.1 GCA_903848955.1 uncultured beta proteobacterium | reverse complement strand
ATGCACGAGAGATCTTCGCCGTGTCGCCGTGCCCGCCGTGGTGAAGACTCAAGCCTTGGCCTTGCCCTGATTGGCCACCGCCTGCATCGCCGCCTTGATCGCTTCCTGGTCGCCGAGGTAGTAGCTGCGGATCGGCTTCAGGTCGGCGTCGAGTTCATACACCAGCGGCTGCGCGGTGGGGATGTTGAGGCCGACGATGTCGGCATCGGAGACATTGTCGAGGTACTTGATCAGCGCCCGCAGGCTGTTGCCGTGGGCCGCTATGACTACCTTCCTGCCGGATTTGACGGCCGGGGCGATGGTCTCGTGCCAGTAGGGCAGGAAGCGCTCGACGGTGTCCTTGAGGCATTCGGTGCGAGGCAACTGGTCCGCCGTCAGGCCGGCATAGCGCGGGTTGCCGGTCTCCAGGCGCGGATCGTCTGCCGCCAGCGGCGGCGGCGGCGTGTCGTAGGCGCGGCGCCAGACCAGCACCTGGGCATCGCCGAACTTGGCCGCGGTCTCGGCCTTGTCCAGCCCCTGCAGCGAGCCGTAGTGGCGTTCATTCAGCCGCCACGAGTGCTGCACCGGAATCCACATGCGGTCCATTTCCTCGAGCACCGTCCACAAGGTCTTGATGGCGCGGCGCAGTACCGAGGTATAGGCGATGTCGAAGGCGAAGCCTTCCTTTTTCAGCAAGCGGCCGGCGGCGACGGCCTCGGCGAGTCCTTTTTCAGTGAGGCCGACATCGGTCCAGCCGGTAAAGCGGTTTTCCTGATTCCAGACGGATTCGCCGTGGCGAAGCAAAACGATCGTGTACATGATGAAAGCCTCAACGCAGAGCAAAGCAGTATTCTATAATATTCAGAATTGCAGCCCTCAACCATAGCCATACTCCAGCAAGGGACACGCACGGCATGCATACCGCGATCAACGAACTGATAGGTAAACAGGAGCACATAGAAACGGCGGCACGCGCGCTGAAGGCGATCTCGCATCCCTTGCGCCTGAAGATTCTGTGCGTGATCGGCGATCAGGAGACCTGCGTCCAGGATATCGTCGAGGCGGTCGGCACCTCGCAGAGCAATATTTCGCAACACCTCGCGATTTTGCGCGACAAGGGCGTCCTGCAAACCCGCAAGGACGCCAACCGGGTTTTTTACCGTATCGCCGACAAGCGCACTCTCCAGCTCATCGCCCTGATGCGCGAAGTGTTCTGCGGCGTTTCGGCACACAGGGGATAGACAACAATGGAATTCGTGCAGCAGAACATGATGTGGGTGGCTCTCGCTTTGGTCAGCGGCGGCATGCTGGTGTGGCCGCTGGTGGCCGGTGGCGGCGTCGAGCGGCTGACCCCGGCTCAGGCGACCCTGCTGATGAACCGCGAAGATGCGCTGGTGCTGGATGTGCGTGAAACCGGCGAGTGGACGTCCGGCCACATACCCGGTGCGCGCCACATCACGCTGGCCCAGCTCGAGAAGCGGATGTCCGAGATAGAGAAGTTCAAGGACCGGCCGGTCATCATCTGTTGCGCTTCGGGCAACCGTTCATCGTCTGCCTGCGGGCAATTGAAGAAGGGCGGCTTCGAAAAGGTATTCAGTCTCGGCGGCGGCATCTCGGCCTGGCTCGAGGCCAGTCTGCCCCTGACCACCAAGTCCTGACGGCGGAGCATCCAATGACCTTCCCCCCGGCCCCCTTCCAAAGGACGGGGGTGACTATTGTTCGCGGGCGTGGCCCGCTCCATGTATTGGCCGCATCTCCTTGGGGCGGCCCTGCGGAGATGACATGACCAAAGTCCTGATGTATTCCACCGCGGTCTGCCCTTTCTGCGTGCGCGCCGAACAACTGCTGACGCGCAAGGGGGTAAGCGACATCGACAAGGTGCGCGTCGACCTCGATCCCGCGCGCCGCGAAGAAATGATGCAGAAGACCGGCCGCCGCACCGTGCCGCAGATCTATATCGGCGAGACCCACGTCGGCGGTTGCGACGACCTCTATGAACTTGAACGCCAGGGCAAGCTCGATTCGCTGCTGGCCGCGTAGAATTACCCTTTTCCCACCTCACCTCCCAATTCATCATGAGCGACGAGCAGCCGGTTTTCAGCATCGAAAAGATTTACGTCAAGGACCTCTCCATCGAGGTGCCCAATGCCCCCCAGATTTTCCTCGAGCGCGAGTCGCCGGCCATCGAAGTGCAGATTCAGAGTGTGGCGAACACCATCGGCGACGGCATGTATGAAGTCGTGCTGACGGTCTCGGTCAGCGCCAAGCAGGAAGAAAAGGCGTTCTTCCTGGTCGAGGTGGCGAAGGCCGGAATTTTCCAGATCCGCAACGTGCCGGAGCAGGACATGGAGCCTATCCTTGCCGTGGCCTGCCCCAACATCCTCTTCCCGTATGCCCGCGAAACGGTTTCCGACGCCATCAACCGCGCCGGTTTCCCGCCGGTGATTCTCTCCCCCGTCAACTTCGAGGCGCTCTACCAGCAGCGTCTGGTGGAGCAGCAGAAGAGCGAAAGCAAGATCCAGTTGCAATAGCCGGCGACAGCGCAAATCCAGATGCTGGCACGAGTGACGCTGCGGCAGGCTGCCGCGATTGCATCCGCCTTGGCGGCCATTGCGACAGCTTTGCCTGCGCTGGCGCTGGACTATCGCACGGTCAACGAGGCGGCGCCGATGTACGACGCCCCCTCGGCCAAATCCAAACCCCTGTTCGTGGCGCTGGCCGGTACGCCGGTGGAAGTCGTGGTCAGCCTCGAAGGCTGGTCCAAGGTGCGCGACAGCCGGGGCGATCTGGTCTGGATCGAAAAGAAACATCTCGCCGAACAGCGCAATGTCATAGTGCGCCTCGACCGCGCGCAGGTTCGCGTCGGCGCCGAGGACAGGGCTGCGCTGGTATTTGAAGCCGAGCGCGACGTGGTGCTGGAACTGGTCGAAAACCTCCCCGGCGGCTGGGTCAAGGTGAAGCATCGCGACGGCCAAGGCGGTTTCCTCAAGGCAAGCCAGGTCTGGGGCTTGTAACGTTCGCCGCCGCCGGCACGCCATGATCAAGCACGCTATGGATACTGCGAAATGAGGCTGGCGGTACTTGGCGCCGGCGCCTGGGGTACCGCGCTGGCCATCGCCTTCGCCGGCCGGCATGCGGTCAGTCTGTGGTCACGCGCGGAGGATCGCCCCGGCGAGATGGCGCAGGCAGGCGAAAACCGGCGCTTCCTGCCCGGCTTTCCCTTTCCCGCGTCGCTGCGGGTAGAGCCCGATTTTTCCGCCGCCCTGGCAACGGCAGACCTGGCGATTCTCGCTGCGCCGCTGGCCGGATTTCGCGGCCTGCTGGAACAGTTGCGCGAGAGCGCCCCGAAGCTTCCCTTCCTCTGGGTGTGCAAGGGGCTGGAAGCCGGCAGCGGGCTGCTGCCGCATCAGGTAGTGGCGGAAGTGATGGGCGAAGCCACCTGCGGCGTGCTTACCGGGCCCAGTTTTGCCATCGAAGTGGCGCGCGGCTTGCCCACGGCGGTTACGCTGGCGGCGTCGGATGCGGCCTTCGCCAGGCAAATGGCGCAGGGTCTGCATGGCGGCAATCTGCGCATCTATGCCAACGAAGACCTGATCGGCGCCGAAGTCGGCGGTGCGGTGAAGAACGTGCTGGCCATCGCCACCGGCATTTGCGACGGCCTCGGCCTCGGCCTCAATGCCCGCGCTGCCCTGATTACGCGCGGCCTGGTGGAAATCACCCGCTTCGGCCTGGCGCTCGGCGCCAGTCGCGAAACCTTCATGGGGCTGGCCGGCATGGGCGACCTGATCCTCACCTGCACCGGCGATCTTTCCCGCAACCGCCGCGTCGGCCTGCTGCTGGCGCAGGGCAAGTCATTGCCCGAGATTTCTGCCGAACTGGGCCATGTCGCCGAAGGCGTGCCCGCGGCGCGGGAAGTGGCGCGGCGCGCTGCCGAACTCGGCATCGAGATGCCGATCACGCGCGCGGTCACCGCGGTGCTCGATGGCGGCATTACGCCGCGCGCGGCGGTCGATCAACTCATGGCGCGCGATCCGAAACACGAATAATACCGGCGTTATGCGTTTGTACTAGACCCCGCCGGCAAAGCCCTGCTGCCGCCACGCCTCGTAGACCAGCACCGCCACCGTATTCGACAGATTCAGGCTGCGATTTCCCGGCATCAAGGGCAGGCGCAGGCGGCGCTCCTCGTCGATGTCGGCCAGCACCTGCGGTGGCAGTCCGCGCGATTCCGAGCCGAAGACGAAGGCATCGCCGGGCCGGAAGCCGGCGTCCGCGTGACGCCGCGTGCCCTTGGTGGTCAGCGCAAACAGGCGTGCCTCGCCCAGCACGGCGCGACAGGCGGCCCAATCCGGATGCACCGAAACGCTGGCCAGTTCGGCGTAATCCATTCCGGCACGGCGCAACTGCGCGGCGGACAGATCGAAGCCGAGCGGTTCGATCAGATGCAGTTTTGCCCCGGTATTTGCGCAAAGGCGGATAGCATTGCCTGTATTGGGCGGGATCTCCGGGGCGACGAGAACAACATGGAACACGTGCGGATGCCTCCCAAAAGCGCCAGTTTCTGTAAAATCAGATAATTAGCTTATGACATTCGTGCAGCATCACAAAGCAGCGGCCCCGATTCTAAGGCCGCTTTGGAGACCGCCTGATGGCCCGTCCGGAAAAAATCCGCCTTGGTGACATGCTGGTGGAGCAGCGGCTCGTTACCGGCGAGCAGCTCAAACTCGCGCTTGAGGAACAGAAGCACTCGGGCCGCAAGCTCGGCCGGGTCCTGGTGGAAAGCGGCTATGTCACCGAAGAGGGCATTTCGACGGGACTGGCGCGACAGCTCGGCGCCGATTTCATCGACCTCAAGACCTACCAGCTGCAGGCTGATCTGATCAAGCTGCTGCCGGAGGCGCAGGCGCGCCGCAACCGGGCGCTGGTGCTCAACGAGCGCGCCGGCATGCTGGTGGTGGGCATGGCCGACCCGACCGATCTGTCCGCGTTTGACGAACTTTCGCGCGTGCTCAAACGCGAGATCGATCTGGCGGTGGTGACCGAGAGCCAGCTGCTTTCCGCCATCGACCGGGTCTACAGCCGCGCCGCGGAAATCAGCGGTCTGGCCAGAGAACTCACCGCCGACATGGGCGACATCTCGACCGACTTCGGCAATATTCTCGGACTTACCGCCGGCTCCGAAGATGCGCCGGTGGTCAAGCTGCTCAACACGGTGTTCGAGGAGGCGCTGAAGATGCGCGCGTCCGACATCCACATCGAGCCGCAGGAAAAGTCGCTGCTGATCCGTTTCCGCATCGACGGCGTGCTGCGCATCCAGACCGAAGCCGACTCGAAGATTTCCACGGCGCTGGTACTGCGCCTGAAACTGATGTCCGGTCTCGACATCTCGGAAAAGCGCCTGCCGCAGGACGGCCGCTTCAACATCAAGCTGCGCAATACCGCGATCGATATCCGCATCTCGTCGATGCCGACCCAGCACGGCGAATCGGTTGTCATGCGCTTGCTGGCGCAGAACACCGGCCTGCTGCAGTTGGACAAGCTGCACATGCCGCCGCAGATTCTGGAGCGGTTCCGCAATGCCATTTCGCGGCCCTCGGGCATCGTGCTGGTGACCGGCCCCACCGGCTCAGGCAAGACCACCACGCTGTATGCGGCGCTGAACGAACTGAATACCCCGGAAAAAAAGATCATTACCGTCGAAGATCCGGTCGAGTACCGCCTGCCCGGCCTCAATCAGGTGCAGGTGCACGAGAAGATCGACCTGTCCTTCAGTCGCGTGCTGCGCACCGCGCTGCGCCAGGATCCGGACATCATCCTGCTGGGCGAAATGCGCGACCAGGAAACCGCCGAGATCGGCATGCGCGCCGCCATGACCGGCCACCTGGTGCTGTCGACCCTGCACACCAACGATGCGCTATCGACGCCGATCCGCCTGCTCGACATGGGCGTGCCGCGCTACATGGTGGCCCTGTCGATCCAGATGGTGCTGGCGCAGCGCCTGGTGCGCGTGATCTGCGAAAACTGTTCCACCCCGCGCACGCCGACTCCGCATGAACACCTGTGGCTGCAGACTGAACTCGGCGACCGGGTGGACGCTTTCGAGTACCGTAAGGGGCAGGGCTGCAGTCACTGCGCCAACACCGGCTTTCAGGGCCGCCAGGCGGTGTACGAGGTTCTCGACATGAACAACGCGCTGGTCGAGGCCGTGAACCGGGGCGACCCCAACGAATTCATGCAGATCGGGCGCGAGCAGATGGCCGGCAAGACCCTGCGCCGCGACGCCGTGCGCCTCGTCACCAGCGGCCGCACCACGGTTGAAGAAGCCATGCGCATCAGCACGCAACTGGACGATTGAAGTGACTGCATTGGCCACGGCGACACGGCGACACGGCGAGGCGCTTGATTGTCCGGATGAACTGGCACTGAAAGTCGTCGATCAATTGCAGCCTGTGCATATCGCCCGGATAATGACTTATCTGAAGCTCTCCAATATCAGGCGCGGCTATTTGCTGAACTTCAACGTCAAGTTGCTGAAGGAGGGCATCAAGCGTGTCTCGCTTTGATTTTCGCCGTGCCGCCGTGTCCGCCGTGGTGAATCAATAAATGGCCAGCTTCGCCTATCGCGGGCGCGACCGCGCCGGAGAAATTGTTCAGGGCAACATGGAAGGCGCCACCGCCGCGGCGGTGGCCGACCTGCTGTCCGGCAGCGGCGTGACGCCGATGGAAATCAAGCCGGCGGCCGCCGCGGCCGTCAAGCCGGCCGGCGGCGCCGGGTTCAAGATCGATTGGTTCAAGCAAAAAGTCGAGCACATGGACGTGCTGCTGTTTTCGCGGCAGATTCACACCCTGTTGCGTGCCGGCGTGCCTATCATGCGGGCGCTGACGGGTTTGCAGGAATCCAGCGCCAATCCGGCGATGCGGGAAGTCCTGCAGGACGTGCGCGAAAGCCTCGATTCGGGCCGCGAAATGTCGCTTTCGCTGGCGCGTCATCCCGATGTCTTTTCGCCCTTCTATCTGTCCATGGTGCGGGTCGGCGAAATGACCGGCCGGCTCGAAGAGGTCTTCATCCGCCTGTTCGATCACCTGGCGTTCGAGCGCTTCATGTCGGATCAGGTCAAGTCCGCGCTGCGCTACCCCTCGTTCGTGGTGGCCGCCATGGGCATTGCCATTGTCATCGTGAACATTTTCGTCATCCCGGCCTTCGCCAAGGTGTTCAAGGGTTTCGGCGCCGAGTTGCCGCTGATGACGCGGCTGCTGATCGGCTTTTCCGACTTCATGCTGAACTGGTGGCCGCTGCTCTTGATCGGCAGCGTCGCCGCCGTATTCGGCTTCAAGGCCTGGCTCAAGACCACCAAGGGGCGCTATAACTGGGATCGCTTCAAGCTGAAGATTCCGATCTCCGGGAAAATAGTCCGCAAGGCCACCCTGGCCAGGTTCGCCGCCAGCTTTGCCCTCGCCTCGCGCAGCGGCGTGCCTATCATCCAGGCCCTGACCAACGTCGCCGAAACTGTCGATAACGCCTACATCGCCGACAAGGTCGAAAAAATGCGCAACGGCGTCGAGCGCGGCGAGAGCATCCTGCGCACTTCGATTGCCGCCGGGGTGTTCACCCCCGTGGTGCTGCAGATGATCGCCGTGGGCGAGGAATCCGGCGCGCTGGACGACATGATGAAGGAAGTCTCCGACATGTATCAGAGCGAAGTCGAGTACGAACTGAAGACCCTGGCGCAGCAGATCGAACCGATCCTGATCATCTCGCTGGGCATCATGGTCCTGATCCTCGCCCTGGGCATCTTCCTGCCGCTGTGGGACCTGGGCAAGGTGACGATGAAGAAGTGACATGAGGCGCCAGCGCGGTAGCACCACCTTCGAGTTCGCCCTGACGGTGGTGATCTTCGGCATTCTCGCCGGCGTCTTGCTGGTGCGTTTGAACGCCATCCAGCAGGAAGCGGAGCGCACCGAAGTCAGCCTGACGCTGCGCAACATCCGTGTCGGCATGCAACTGGCGATAGGCGAACACATCATGCGCGGCGAGGAAGGGCGTATAGGCGAAGTCGCCGCCGCCAGCCCGCTCGACTTCCTCGGCCACCGGCCGCGAGACTTCAATGACGGCAGCGTACCCCCGGCGCCCGGGCAGTGGTCCTACGATCCGGTCCGCCGCGAACTCGGCTATCTGCCGCGCCAGCCGGGCGCCTTTGCCGATGCCACGGAACTGCGCTGGCGCTATGTGGCTCGCATCGATCCGTCCGGGCGAACGGTCGGCGTCAGCCTGATTGGCCTAAACTAATGGCTTCCGGTGCCGATAATCACAGGAATGACTTGCCGCAGGCTTGTTATTGTTTGTCAGTCAATCCACAGAAATTTTTTATGACTCTGAAATCAGGCCGCACCCGCCCGCCGGCACGCGGCTTTACCCTGATAGAACTGGTGATCGTCATCACCATCATCGGCATTCTCGCCGCTGTGGCGCTGCCGCGCCTGATCGACGCCCAGCGCGACGCGCGGATTGCCAAGGCCAACGCCATTTACGGTTCGATCCGCTCGGCGGTCGCCCTGGCCCGCTCGCGCTGCGAACTGGATCTGGCCGGCACCGCGCCGAGCGTCACCTCGGTCACCTGTGCGTCGACGCCGCCGAAAGTCAATATGGACGGCACCATGATCGACATCGTCAATCGCTATCCCGCCGCCACGGCGGCCGGTGTCGATTCCGCCGCCGCCCTCAACCTGGCCGCCGACGGATTGACCGGCACCGGCACCGGCAGCACGCGGACGCTGGACGTGGCCGGCGGCACGGTACCGAATTGTCGTATCACCTATCAGGAAGCAACGCTGACCGGCGGCCTGATCGCAGCACCCGTAATAAGCGTGGTCACCACCGGTTGTTGAGGCAGTCCGATTTTGTTAGACTTAAAATATTGATCCCGAAGGAGACTTGGCAATGAATACGAATACAAGGCAGCAAGGTTTTACCCTGATTGAATTGGTAGTAGTCATTGTTATTCTGGGAATTCTGGCGGCGACGGCGTTGCCGAAATTCATAGACCTTTCGGACGATGCTGGAACATCTGCTACACAAGGTGTTGCGGGCGCATTGTCATCGGCAGGCAGTGTGAATTATGCTGCATACAAAGGGACCGGCGGCACAAAAGGGGTTGCGATTTCTGACGGTACCGATGCATGCGCCGGAGCGACAAATAGCGTACATGCGAATGCTGCAACGCTTATGTCCGGGAGTGTTTCCCTTGTAATCGTCGCACCCACGACTAATCAAACATACAAAATTGCTGGCGGCACGCCGCAGGTCTGCGGTGTTGGCGTTATTGTCCAGTGCCTAATTACGGGTAAAAACGGAACTGCGCAAACCGCTTTTATTCCTTGTACCAACTAGGGCCTGTTCTCAATTGCCAAATCAGTTAGAGGGGTCAGGCTCGATTAGAAGAAATCGACCTGACAAGACGGCGGCTCGGGAGTAATCCCGGGCCGTTGTTTTTTGACGGCCCGCCAAGGAACGGCTTGCTTCGCTTCCGGCCGGCCGCGCGTCTATAATCAGGCAGACTTCAGGCTCGGAGGTGCATCATGTTCGATTCGCCCATCGCCAACTGTCCGGTTTGCGGAGAGATGGTCTTGCTGGATCAGACCCGCCCCGAGTGCGCGCGCGAGCACGCTTGCAGCACGGATACAGCTTGTCCTTTGCAGAAATATTTCACCGGCATCGATTT
>CAINHS010000027.1 GCA_903848955.1 uncultured beta proteobacterium | reverse complement strand
AGGCCGGATAGGTCTTGGGCACCCGGATCACCGTGCCGTCCAGCACATCCGCGCGGTCGATCATGCCGATCTTTTCGAGTTCGCCGGCCGCCAGTTCGATCATCGCCGGGTCCTCCAGCCGCCACAGCTCGTCGCCTTCCTGGCAGAAGTATTCGAGTCCGAGCCAGACCTTGTCGGGCTCCGCCACCAGGTCCGGGCTCCAGTTGTTGAAGACCTGCAGCCGCCCGATGCGCACGTCGCGCTCCTGGATGTAGATCCAGTTGTCGGGCGGCATGTTGTCGGCGCGGGTGCTCTGCGCCTGCGGGTTGGCGCGCATGCGCGAGACCAGCAGGCCGACGGTGATGAAGTCGCGATAGGGCAAGGCGGCGGCTATGTCGCCGACATCCGGCGGCGCCGGCGGCTGCATTCCCGCCACCAGATCCTTGACCGGCATGGTTGAAATCACGTACTCGCCGCGCAGTTCGGCGACATGGCCGGCGGCATCCTGCGTCAGCACGGCGACCACCCGTCCGCCTTCATGCCGCAGGCCCTTGACCTGCTGTCCGCAGCGGATCTCGCCGCCGCCCGCGCTCACCCGCCGGGCCACTTCCTGCCACAACTGGCCGGGCCCCAGGCGTGGATAGAGGAAGTGTTCGATCAGGCTGGTCTTGGTTGCCTGCCTCGCGGCTGCACCGCCGAAACGCTGGCGCAAGGCATGGCGCAAGGCCTCGACGATGGACAGCCCCTTGATCCGCTGCGCCCCCCACTCCGCGCTGATCTGATCGCAGGGCACGCCCCAGACCTTTTCCGTGTAGTCCTTGAAGAAGGTGCGATACAACTCGCCGCCGAAGCGATTGAACAGGAAATCCTCCAGCGAGCGTTCGGATCGACGCGGAAACAGCATCGCCCCGACATAGCTGAAGCCGATGCGCAGCAGCCGCAACGGGCCGAGGTTCAACAACGTCGTGGCATTGAGCTTGATCGGATAGTCGAAATACTTGCGCAGGAAATAGATGCGCGACAACCGGTCCCGCACCAGCATCACCAGGCCTGTGGTGCCCGTGGCCGGGCGATCGGCAGCCACCGTCCGCCGCTGTCCCTGATAGGCGATCTCCACCGCCGCGCCGTCCCCCGCGACGGGCAGGATTTCGCGCCACCAGTTCATCACCCAGTCGGACTTGGAGAAGAAACGATGACCGCCGATGTCCATGCGGTTGCCCTTGTACTCGACCGTTCGCGAAATGCCGCCGACGGCTTCGGTGGCCTCGATGACCAGCGGCCGCATGCGGCCGTCGCGCAGCAGTTCCAGCGCCGCCGTGAGGCCGGCGGGGCCGGCACCGATGATGATTACCAGGGGCTTGTCCATGAGCGATTATGGCCGGAACAGCCCCCATTTGCGCACGGCGAAGTTGAACGAGAAAGTCATCCCCGCGGCCACCGCCTTGGCTGCCAGCAGGCCCAGCCCGGCGTACTCCACAGCCGCATAAATCACCAGGTTGTTGAGCCCGAGACCGGCCACGCCGACGGCGACAAACACCGCAAACTCGGTCCTGGGGAAGGCCGCCAGACGGCGATGACGAAAAGCCCAACCTACCGACAGCAGGTAGCTCGTCACCGCGCCGAGTACAAAACCGAGGGTCGCTGCCCACAGGTAATGGACGAAGTTGGCAGCCAGCAGCATGACCCCGGTGTCTGCCGCCAACGCCACGCCGCTGACGACAAAGTAACGGAGCAGTTCTTCCAGTTGAGTCCGCAATTCGCGCTGTGCCGTCATGACGTCGGTGTTACGGCGCGCAGTTCGGCGCAGCCATAAAGATGTGCGTAACGCTGCTCCGCCCGCGACGACAGTCCCGGCACCGGCGCAGGCAGCACCACCCAGTCGAGGAGCGGATCGCTGCAAAGCTGGCGCGGGTCGGTTCCGGCCGCCACCCTGGCCTGGCGCCGCTGCCACTCGTGGAACTTCCCGGATGAGAACACTCTGCCGATCGCCTGATACTGCCCGAAATAGCTGGCTGTCCCCAGCTCGAACCAAACCGCGAGCTCGCGTTGCGGCCAATACACCGTGCTGCCGGGCTTGACCCATTGCCGGAAGGGATGCGGCGGGCAGCGCGTGTCGAGATAGCAGGCCTGCTCGCCGCGATACTGTGGGGAACGCCGATCCCAGGCGCCAAGCGTCGCGACCAGGGCAAGGCTTACTGCGCCAAAGGCAATGATCATGGCCGGCAATGCGCCGGGCATGCGTCCGCGGAAACCGGCACCCGGCCCGACCGGGAGCAGCGCCAGCAGCAAGGCGAAATGCCAGCTGTTGCCTGCCAGCAGGCCCTGCAGCCAGTCGGCACCCGTCCACCACGGATTGAGCAGTTTCGTGCCGGCAATTTCCCAGCCCGCCAGAATGTTGGGCACAGCCGACAGAGCGGGCACTGCCAGGGCAAGGCCGAACCAGCGCTGCCAGCGGCCGGCCCATGCCGCAAGCCGGTCGATCCAGGCCACGGGCATCAGGCTCGCCATTCCAATTGCCCAAAGCGCGCCCGGCAACCAGTTGGAGTTCATGCCGGTGAGAACGGCAATCAGGACGACCGACAGCCGGCCCGCCGCAGATGCCTGCCACGCACGCCGGCCAAGATCGAGAACAGCCACCGCCGCCATCGGGATCAGCAGTGCCATCACCCGCCAGGGCTGCACCTGCACCACGATCTCGACCGGAAAAACATAACTGGCAAGCAGGGCCATGCCCAGTCCGCCGAGGCCAAGCAGCAGCAGGCGCAGATGCAAGGCGCGCCACTGTTCGCTGCCCGTCCGCGCGCCGAGCCACAAGGCGGCCAGGACCGCCGAGTATTCCGGCAGGCGCGTCTGCAGCGGCGCTTTGAAGACCACATCGGGCGCCGAGGTTCTGGCGAACTCGAGCCATTCATCCGTCATCAGACGCAGGTAGGGCAGGTCGAGGTTCAGCGCACCCAGCAGCAACACGACAATGACCGGCAACAGTGCCAGAGTCACTGCCGACAGCGGGCGCAGGCGTGCCAACACCCATGCTGCCAGAGACCAGACGCCCTGCAGCGGATGCAGCGCGGTGGCGGCCAGAGCAAGGCCAAAGGACCAACCCTGCCGCTGCGCCGCCAATGCCGCGACGCTGGCCAGCGCCAGCGGAATGGCGAGGGATCGCGCCGTGGCGAAATTTTCGCCGAGGACAAAAATATTGGCGTTGGGCGAATAGCTCACCACCACCACGGCGCCGAGGAATACCGCGAAGCGCGAAGCGAAACCGGCGCCCAGCATGGTCCGCGCCAGGGCAAGGCAGGCCCCCGTCCACAGCAGCCCGCCGCCGAGGGTCACCCACCACGCCGCGCGATCCAGCCCCAACCAGCCGACCAGTGCGCCGTACAGGGGCGTAAACAGGCTGAAGGAACCCTGCGAGCCGAAACTGAAGAACAGGTCACCGGCAAGGCCCTGCGGATTCAGCCAGTGCGCCGCCAGCAGGCCATAGACGTTGGCGTCGTGCCAGACACCCTGGTAAGGATGATTCAGCAGCCAGACCAGGAAAGCCGTCAGGAACACCAGTCCGGCGCGGGCTGCATCCATCGGCGCCGGCAAATCAGTCGCCTTTGACAAAATGCAGGAAGGCCGTTTCCAGCGACAGGCTCGGTTTGATTTCGATCAGCGCGTGACCGGCCTGGTCGAGCGCGTGCAAGGTCGGCCACAATTGGGTTCGCGCCACCTCGATGACCCAGCGCCCGCCCGTCTCGGCGATCATGCCGGGGATAGCCGCCGGCCCCTGGCTGCGCACCAGGACCTTGTCGGCTTCTCCCGCCAGTTCGGCGGGCGCCCGCACCGCGCGCAATTCGCCCTTGTGGATCAGGCCGAAGCGATCGGCCAGGCGCTCGACATCATGCAGCACATGCGAAGTGAGAAAGATCGTGCCGCCCTGCCGCCGGTATTCCGAAAGAATATCGACGACATCGCGTCGCCCGATCGGATCCAGACCCGATAGAGGTTCGTCAAGAATCAGCAGGCGCGGCTCGACCGCCATGGCATGGGCCAGCGCGGTGCGCTGCGCCATCCCTTTGGAGAATCCGCGCACCACCTTGTTCGCCACCTCGGCCAGTTCGAAACGCTCCAGCCAACGCAGGCAGTGGGCGGCCGGATTGGCCGGCTTGCGGCCGTGCAGGCTGAGGCCCATGCCGAGAATTTCCATCGGCGTCAGGTAATCGGGCAGGCTGGGATTTTCCGGTACATAGCCGAGCCCGCGGCGGGCCTCCGGCTGCGCCACATCGATGCCGAACAGTTTTGCCGAACCCGCACTGGGGAACATGACGCCGGTGAGGATCTTGATCGCCGTGCTCTTGCCGGCGCCATTGGGACCGATGAAGCCGAACACCTCGCCTTCATCGACCGTCAGGGATATGCCCTTGAGCGCCTCGAATGGCGGCGACGCCCAGCTTCGCGGGTAGGTCTTGCGCAGGTCGGTGAGGGTGATCGCGACAGTCATTTTGCGGAGGGCACGGCAGGTGTTGTGCGCAGGATTATCCGGCCTTGCTTGTCCAGGTCAAAGCCGAAACCGAAGGGGTCGGCCGGAATTGCGGCGACGAAACCGGCATCGACCAGTTCCTGCAGTCTGGCCGGCGGACGCTTGAAGCGTTCCCGGAAACGCTCGGCCGTCTGGCGCAGGTCCTTCAGCAAATGCAGGCGGACCACGCGCTGCTCCAGATAGGTGCGGAAATCCTTGCGCTTGGCCTGGCCCGCCATAGCCTCGACGACGCGTATGGCCAGGTCGATGTCCTGCGCCTTGTCCATCCACCGTGCGGCGAGATTCAGCATGATGAGCCGCTCCTCATCGTCCGGCAGTTTCTCGGCCGCCGCGCGCAGCCATTGCGCCGCGCCCACCGCATCGCCCTTGAATTGCAGCAGGTGAAAGGCGTAGTAGAAGGGCGGCTGATAGTCGAAATAGCGGGCCTTGCCGGCGCGCGCCAGGATGGTCTGCGCTGCCTCCAGTTCCCCGTTCCAGGGCAGGATCGCCGCCGCGATGTAGTAGTTGTCCTCGTGCGCCGGATTCAGCCAGGAGGCGTCCTCCTGCACCTTGCCGAGAATGCGGTAGTCTTCCGGGCGCATCTTGTCGGTGGCCACGATCAAGGCGCGGATGGCGGCGAGGTTGGCCGCCAGGTAACGGTCGCCGGCGCTCATGAATACCTGTACGAACAGCGGCAGCGCCACTTGCAGTTCCAGCGCCACGGTCTGCCGCGGCAGCGATTTCAGGCGCTCTGCAGAAATGATGAAGGCCGCCGCACAAGCCAGCGCCATCAGCCACAGGGCAGCTCTGGGATTCGCCGTCATGACGGCACCGGCTGCGAACGCCTACTGAAAATCACGGCGACTGAAAGTGATGACGGCCAGCGCGATCAGCAGGGCGGCATAGCAGGCCGCCAGCGCCAGGCCCAATGCAACGGCGAGTGCCTCCGGCGCCAGCCCGTACATCGGCCAGGCGCGCCAGTCGAGACGCGAAAGGTCGGGAAGCACCCACTGAATGGCGTTGATGACGGGAGCAAAGCGCATCAGTTCGACGTCCCCGTCCGCGCCCTTGCCCAGGTATTCGGCCACCGCGCCCAGGCTCTTGCCGCCGACGGCGAAAGCCAGGCCGAGGGCGAGAGGCAGCATCGGCACCGTGGCAAACGTCGACAGCCACAGGGCAAAGGCGGCCACCACCGCCGCATCGACCCAGAGGCCGAAGACGGTAAGCCAATAAGGCAAGCCCGCGGCGATGACAAAGCCTTGTTCGTAACCGCCGCCAGTGGTCAGCACCGCCAGCCACAGCAGCAGGCCGAGCAGCAAAGCCGCCAGCCCCAGCAGACCGATGACACCCAGGTAACGGCCGAGCACATAGTTGCCGCGCGCCACCGGGTAGGTCAGGGAAAACAGCACCGTGCGCCGCTCGATCTCGCGCCCCACCAGTTCCTGCACCCAGAACAGGGCGAACAGGATCAGGGTAATGCGCAGGCCGGACAAGCCGACATCAAGCGCCACCGTGCGCGGCTGCCGCGGCGAAAACGAGGCGGACAGATAGGCGACGCCTACCAGCAGTGCGCCGAGGATCAGGATGCCCTGGATGCTGCGGCTGCGCAGCCCGGCACGCCAGGCGGTGGTCAGGAAGCTGATCAATTGCTTGCACTCGCCATTGCGGAATTCATGGATTTCCCGGGCTCGCGCAACGCAACCCGGTAACGCGGCGAGTATTGTAACCTCACAAGGCAGGGCGGCATCAGGTATGCAGGAAGCCTACAAGATGCTCGCTGCGACGGCCTGGGTCATGATGTTCTTGGCGTCGGCCAGGGCGGCCTTGTTCTCGGCTTTCTTGGTGTATTCGCTGAACTGCGGAATCGCTATGGCGGCCAGAATGCCGATGATCGCGACCACGATCATCAGTTCGATCAGGGTAAAACCTTGTTGCAAGGTCTGTCTCATGCGGACCCCCTTGAAGAAAGAGACCGGGAATCATCCGGTTGTCGTGCTGCTCCCGGATGAAGCCGTGAATACGTTGCCAGACTCGGCACGGCAAAAAAAAGCGCGCCTCGGGGCGCGCTTTTTTCCTGGACACCGAAATGATCAGGACGAGCTGGCAGCCAAGGCGTCAGTCGCGGCAGTGCTGGCGTCAGCCGCGGCACAAGCCGTCGCTGCAGTCAGGCCGCAGGAGCTGGTGCCGGCACGCAGTCCTACCGAGCCGCCATTGGAGTGGCCCGAGAAAATCTGATTGCCCTTGGTCGAGATCGCACCTACAGCTGCGGTATTGGCGCTCTCAAGAAAAGCCACGCTGGTGTTGGCCGAACACTTTGGAGTAAAGGTGACCTTCACGAACATATTGGCAACAACGGTATGCGCAGTTCCGGTTCCCGTCGTGCAAAGTGTTGCGGCCCAAGTTGCGGACGAAGCGACGCACAGTGCCACGACCAAGATAGTCTTTTTCATTCTGTATATTCCTTTAAAAGGTTATAAGCGGGCGCGCGCTTAGGTACTGGCCGCAATCGCTTGGGTCAGGACGTTCTTGGCGTCGGACTGGGCGGACTTGTTCTCGGCCTTCTTCGTGTACTCAGAGAACTGCGGAATGGCGATGGCGGCCAGAATGCCAATAATCGCGACGACGATCATCAGCTCGATCAGGGTAAAACCCTTTTGCAACGTCTTCTTCATGCGGATGCTCCTTTTAGGAAAAAGTAACGACGTTTGTCGTAGCGGAATACAAAGCACAAATCGGGCCAGCGTAGAACCAAAGCCCTGCCATGCTCCCGGACAATTCGGCGCCCATATACTGACAAAAAACGTCACCTGTCGCGCCCAGAAGCGTCAGCGGCGGCCCGGGCCGGGCCGGGCCAAAATTATGCTGTCAGGGCGGATTCATCGACCTGATCCAGTTGTCCCGGATCAAGAAACTGCTCGGCATAACGCCGATAGACGCCCTGGTTGACGAAAACATCGAACAGGTCGGGGTCGATATGGCCGCCCTTCTTGAAATTGGCCATGATGTCCATCGCCTGCGACAGCTTCATGCCGGCCTTGTAGGGGCGGTCGCGGGCGGTCAGCGCCTCGAAGATGTCGGCGATGCCCATCATCCTTGCCTGCACCGACATCTGCTCGCGCGTGAGGCCCCTGGGGTAGCCCTTGCCGTCCATGCGCTCGTGATGGCCGCCGGCGTATTCGGGCACCCTGGTCAGATGCTTCGGCCACGGCAGCTGTTCCAGCATCTTGATGGTGGCGACGATGTGGTGGTTGATGACCTCGCGCTCCTTCTGCGTCAGGGTACCGGCGCGGATGGTCAGATTGTCGGCCTCATCGGCACTAAGGAAATCCGATACCACGGCATCGACGTTGCGCCACTTGCGATGGCTGCCGATGTCGCGCACGCGCTGGAGATCCTCGTCATTCATCTTCTCGCCACCGACATTGGCCTTGCGCAGGAACTCGCGCTCATCGTCCAGTTTGCGAACTTCCTCGTGGTAGTCCCGCCAGATCCCCGCGTCCGCCGCGGCGTCGACTTTTTCGCGCAGGGCGAGTTGCTTGCGCAGCGCACTGATCTCGGCATCGCGCTTGAGCACTTCAAAGCGGGTGTCGACCAGGTGGATGCGATCGAACAGGGTTTGCAGCTTGGTCGCCTTGTCGACCACATGGACCGGCGTGGTGACCTTGCCGCAGTCGTGCAGCAGGCCGGCGATCTTGAGTTCGTAGTGGTCGCGGTCGTCCATCCTGAACGCGGCCAGCGGTCCTTCCTGCACGGCGTCAGCCGCATCGGCCAGCATCATGGTCAAGGCCGGAACGCGCTGGCAATGGCCGCCGGTATAGGGCGATTTTTCGTCAATCGCCAGGTTGATCAGGTTGATGAAGGCCTCGAACAGTTCTTCAAGCTGGGTGATCAGCAGGCGATTGGTCAGGGCAATGGCGGCCTGTGAGGCGAGCGACTCGGCAAGGCTCTGGTCGGCCAACGAGAACGGAGTGACCTGACCGTTCGCCGGATCGAGGGCGTTGATCAGTTGCAGCACGCCGATGATCTCGCCCTCGTGGTTTTTCATCGGCACTGTGAGGAATGACTGCGAGCGATAACCGGTGCGCTGGTCAAAACTGCGGGTGCCGGAAAAGTCGAAACCGGCCTCGGTGTAGGCATCGACGATATTCACCGTCTTGTCGTGAATGGCGGCATAGGCAGCCACCATCGCATCGTTGGGCTGGCCCGTGCTGTTGACCAGCGGCAGGTTCGGAAAGTTGATGGCGTTGCCGGTGGTGCCGCCCATGGCGATTTTCAGCGAATCGGTGCGCAGGATCTCGAAGCGCAACGCGCGGCGGTCTTCCGTCATGCGATACAGGGTGCCGCCGTCGGCATGGGTAATGGTCTTGGCCGCCACCAGGATGGATTCAAGCAGCCGGTCGGTATCGCGCTCCTTGGAAAGCGAAGCGCCGATGGCATTCAGCTGTTCAAGACGGCGGAACAAATCGCTGGAGCTATCCATGTTGCCTCCTTACTTGATACAGACGGCCCGCACCTGTTTGAGGTCGGTGACCCCCTGCAAGGCCTTTTCGAGGCCGTCCATCTTCAGCGTAAGCATGCCGTCCTCCAGCGCCTGGGCGAACAGCTGCACCACCCGGGCGTGCTCCTGAATCAGCTTTTTCAGCGGCTCGGTGCCGATCATCAATTCATGCAAGCCGACGCGCCCCTTGTAGCCGCTGCCGCCGCATGTGTCGCAACCCTTGGCCCGGGTGAACACCATGTGACCGTCCTTGCCGTAGTCCTTGATCAGGCGCGCCTTCGTCGCCGCATAGGAGCCCTCCATGTCTTTCTGGAAGCTTGCGGTATTTTCCAGCTCGCTGCAGTACTCTTTCATGAACAGCCTGACTTCATCTTCGTCGGGCGTGTAGCTTTCCTTGCACTTGCACAGGCGCTTGGCCAGGCGCTGCGCCAGAATCCCGAGCAGGGCATCGGAGAAGTTGAAGGGATCCATGCCCATGTCGAGCAGGCGGATGATCGATTCGGGGGCGCTGTTGGTGTGCAAAGTGGCGAACACCAGGTGACCGGTAAGCGATGCTTCGATGCCGATGCCGGTGGTTTCGGCATCGCGCATTTCGCCCACCATGATGATGTCCGGATCGGCGCGGAGGAAGGCCTTCATCACCATCGGGAAATCCATCACCTTCTTGTTGACCTGGACCTGACGCAGACCCTTCTGCGTGATTTCGACCGGATCCTCGGCAGTCCAGATCTTGGTATCCACCGTATTCAGATAGCCCAGCACCGAGTGCAGCGTGGTGGTCTTGCCGGAACCGGTAGGGCCGCAGACGAAGAACAGTCCGTAGGGCTTGGCGATGGTCGTCTTGAGCTTGCCCAGATTGGTCGGCAGCACACCCAGCTTGTCCAGCGGTATCGGCTCGCCGCCGGCGAGGATGCGCATCACGACGTCTTCGACGCCGCCGGTCGTGGGAATCGTCGCCACCCGCAACTCGATGTCGAGCGGGCCATATTTTTTGAACTTGATCTTGCCGTCCTGCGGCTTGCGACGCTCGGCAATATCCAGGTCGCACATGATCTTGAGGCGGGCCACCATCGCGTTGCGATAGCTGGCCGGCACTTCGATGTATTTCGTCAGCGAACCATCCCGGCGAAAGCGGATCAGGACCTTGTCCTTGCCCAGCCCCGGCTCGATGTGAATGTCCGAAGCACCCTGCTGATAGGCGTCGATGATGACCTTGTTGACCAGCTTGACCAGTTCGTTGTCCGATGCCGCGGACACGTCGGTGCCGCTGCCGCCGTCACCCTCCATTTCGTCCTGATCAAGGGTCGACAGCAAGTCGCCGACCGAACTGTCATCCGTGAAGCCGGGGACGCCGGTAGCACCGAACAGCTGATCCAGCGTCTGCACGAACTCGTGGTTGGTAGTGACCCGATAGGCGGCCTTGGAGCGCGGGAAAACGTTGTTGACCACGCGCGAACCCTTGACCTGCTCCGGGTCCATGCAGACCACCATGACGCCATCGGGGCCGTCCTCCACCGGGGCCCATTTCGCCTGCTCGAGAAAATCCCGCTTGAGATTCTTGAGCAAGTCCATGGGCTTGATGCGATCGGATCTGAACGGCTCGTAAGGCACATTGAAGAACTTGGACAAGGCAAGACCGAGAGCCTGATGCTTGACCTGGAACTCATTGACCAGAACTTCCTCGATGTCCAGATTCTTGCGCCGCGCGGTGCGCGACGCCAGTTCCAGTTCCTGCGCCGAAATGACGGCGTCCGACACCAGGAAGTCGTACTTTGTCTTGACCGCCGGAGCCGGCTTGCTGCGCTGATTGAAGGCGATCGCCAGGGTTTCGCACAGACCCTTGATGCCTTCCTGGACAACCGCTGCAAAAGGGCTGCCGACCTTGTTGTTGATGATCTGGACGACACCGAGCAGGTCAGCGCTCTGGGCATCGACAATCGGCCCCACCAGCATCTGCTTGGTGCGATATCCGGTGCGCTTGTCGACTTCCTGCAGGAAACGCAGCGACGGATTGATCGCCCTGAGCTCCGTCTCATCATAGACGTCGCGGATGTTCACGGTCTTCCTGGCCAGCGCCACATAGCCGGCGATGCTCTGGTCGGCGATCGGCAGACGCAGATCCTTGAAGGAATTCAGGCCCGTCTTGACCTTCGAAACAATCGAGGCTTTATCGTCACCGACGGAATAGATGGTCAGGCGATCGGCATTGAACAAATTGCAGATTTCGCCGGACAATTCCAGCATGATTTCGTCAATGTTGGCGGTAGCGTGAATCTTGTTGGTAACGACCTGCAGGTTCTTGAAGAAGACAAGGCGGCTGTCTGTATCTGATCCGGCGGCCGCCGCCGAAGCAGCAGAAACGACACTCATTCGAATGACTCCATGGCGCCAGCGCGCGCCCTCATGCCGCCGTCGAGCAGGGCCGCATGAAATCCACGCTGGGAAAGCAAGAATGCCGCGGCGGAACTGCGACGCCCCGTCTGGCAATAAACAATATAGTCCTTCGCCGGATTGAGCGCCGCCGAGGACTGACGAATGTCGTTGAGCGGAATGTTGATGGCGCCCGGATAGCCGTCGCTTTGATATTCGGCGGGGAAGCGCACATCAATCCAGGTCGCGCCGGCAGCAACCCTTCGCTCCGCCTCGTCACCCGTCACTTTCTGCAACAGCGGCGCGCGCAACAGCCGGTCGAAATCCTGCTTCGCCAGGCACAGCAGCGTCCCGTCGGTATTCATCGTCACCGTTGCATTGCGCACCGTATCGGCCACCAGGGCCTCTTCGCCAAAAGCGTCGCCTTCCCGCAACTCGGCCAGTTGCACCGGCAATCCGGCAACCAGTCGGGAAACCTTGCAGCGTCCGCTTTCGATCACGTAGTAGCAATCGCCGGGATCGCCCTGCCTGATTATGACCTGGCCGCGCTTTGCCGGAACCCGGGAGAACTTGGCCAGCAAAGCCTGAATATTCGCCGGCGGCAGGGATGCAAAGGCACCGACCGTGAGGTTGTCCACAGCGAACATGCCGGACATCATGCGCCAGTCGGTTTGTTCGGCGCTGCCTGTTGTACCGTCGCCGGTGGCGGCCAGTTGGTTCCAGGTCACCAGGATGTCGAGAGAATCTTCCTCCAGGCTGAGAAGTTCGATCTCCGTGATTGCCTTGCCGGCGCGCGGGGTCTTGCCGCCGCGCGCAATCGGCGCCGCGCCGAGATCGTGACTGCCGACCAGAACGCGCGAACTGCCGTCGGCCATATCCATCCGCAGTTGTCCCCGCACCAGATAGACCACCTGACCGCTCCACTCGGTGACGCGAAACGGGTCGCTGGCACGGGTGAAGGTGTGCATCCGGCACAGCGGCAGCAACAGCCGCAAACCCGCAGTGCCGAGGGACATCAGGGGCTGCAGACGGGCCAACTGGTCAATGCTCACCGTAGCGGCCATGATCAGATTTCAAACAACTGATTGTTCTGCAGCATTCCGGGGCGGAGTTCGCCAATGCAGTCTTCGATCTCCTGCATGGTCAATTCGATCTGGCCGGGCTTCAGATGGGTAACGAAAATCTCGGCGTCGCGCTGCAGATTTGTCAATTCTTCCAGCAGCATGCTCGGACACAAATGCAGCGATGCAACAGCCAGCCGTTTCTCCCGGTCAGAGAACGCACACTCGATGATCAGGTAGCGCAGATTGCGAATCCGATTGACCTGCTCCCAGAGTTCCGGGCAAGGCCCGGTATCGCCGGTAAATACCAGGCTGGCCTGCCCGGAATCAAGCTGGTAACCGACAGACGGTACCGTGTGATTCGCCGGGAGCGGAATCACTTTGCGGCCGTCAAGGTCTACCGTTTCGCCGACGCGTATCGGGGAAAACCGTAGAAAGGGCTTCTCCGGCGAGGGTATCTCGCTGAAATCAGGCCATATCGCCCAGTTGAAGATGTGCGAACGAATGATCTCCAGCGTGGCTTCGGTGGCATGCAATATCAGCGGCCGATTGCGCATGTCGCCCACGGTATCGATCATGAACGGCAGGCAGGCCAGATGGTCCAGATGCGAATGGGTGACGAAGACGTGATCAATCTGCGCCAGTTCGGCAATCGCCAAGTCGCCGACGCCGGTGCCGGCGTCGATCAGGATATCGTTGTCGACCAGAAACGACGTGGTGCGCAGATGCCGCCCGCCGATGCCGCCGCTACAACCGAGAATGCGAACTTTCATGCAATAAACCTCAGATCCTTCGACGCAAAGGCACAAACACGCGAGGCCAAGCCCGGCGCGCCGCCTTCCGCCGCACCGGCCGTCGAGTGATCGCCGGTGATGCCGTATTTCCTTGCGGTTTCAATTTTGCGCCTTTGCGCCTTCGCGTCCAAGTCTTTTCCGAGCCTATTTGGTTTCAAAAACGGTTACGCCATCCCAGTTTTCCCCGGGCGGCTCTTTGCGCAGATGTTCAACCCGCTTGACATACAAATCGTAGAGATAGCACGGCCGGATGCGCTGCAGATTCATCAGCGCCAGCTCCGCCTGATCCCATTCCTGCGCCCGGTAAGAGCGCAAGGCCTGATTCCAGAGCTTGATCTCGTCCAGTTCCTCGCGCGCGACCTTGCCCTCCTCGCCGACCGGCTCATAAATGCCGACGGGATCTTCCTTGCCCTTGACGCGGACGCGATCCAGTTCGCGGAAGACAAATTCCTTCTTCAGCAGTTCGCGCGTGCTTTCGCCGGCGATGAAGCCGACCCCGTACTGCTTGGTAATGCCTTCCAGGCGCGAGCCGAGATTGACCGCGTCGCCCATCACCGTGTAGGACTGACGCACCGGCGAGCCCATGTCACCGACGGTCATCGGACCGGTATTGACGCCGACGCCGATCTTGAGTTCGGGCCAGCCGCGCGCGACCAGGCTCTTGTTCAACTGCTGCAGCGCAACATGCATTTCCAGGCCGGTCAGCACGGCATTTTTGGCATGTTCCAGATCGTCGACCGGCGCGCCCCAGAATGCCATGATGGCGTCGCCGATATATTTGTCCAGCGTGCCACGATGCTTGCGCACGATCAGTGTCATGGCGCCGAGGTACTCGTTCATCAGCGCCGCCAGTTCGTTCGGCTCCAGCCCTTCGGAAATGGTGGTAAATCCGCGTATGTCGGAAAACAGCACGGTGAGTTCGGCTTTGCGCCCGGCCATGCTGTAGTGCTCCGGGTCGCGGCTCATCTCCTCGACCAGTTCCGGCGGCACATACTGACCGAACAGCCCGGTCAGCTGGCGCTTGGTGCGCGACTCGACAAAATAGCCCCAGGACATGTTCATGGCATAGAGGAGCAGAATCGCGATCACGCCATTGGCCAGCGGCAGGACAAAATTGGCGGCGTGCCAGAAACTGAAATTGACGCTGAGCAGGAACAGCAGCATGAGAATGCCGACCAGCGTCGCCCGCAGCGGCGACAGCAGCGGCACCAGAAAAACCATCACCGCGCCGACCAGCAGCACCGTCACGACATCGGCGCCGCGAATGTACGGCGGCTTCTGCTTGACCGCGCCATCGAGAATGCCGGCGATCAGGTTGGCGTGTATCTCGACCCCCGGATAGGCGGCGCCCACCGGCGTCGCCCGCAAGTCCATCAGTCCCGGCGCCGTGGTGCCGACCAGGACCACGCGGCCGGCAAGCTGTTCCTTGGGGATCCGGTCATTGAGCACATCGGTGATCGAAACATAGGGAAAGCTTCCCTGATAGCCGCGATAGGGAATCAGCGCCGCCGCATTCTCGTCCACCGGAATGCGGCGCATCACCTCACCGTTGGCCGCCGTCAGATCAAGCCACTCCATGGCCGCATATGACGCCGGCGAATTTTCCGGATAACCGGGGGCGATCGACGGGTTGCCGAGCAGATTGCGCACCATCGCCAGAGCGAGGGCCTCGTAGTACTGCCCCTTGTATTCGACCAGCAAGGGCACCCGTCGCGAAGTGCCATCGACATCCACCAGCGGATTGAAATGTCCGGCGCCGGCCACCGCCTTCTGAAATTCCGGCAGGTTGCCGCCATAGCTGACCCATTGCGTAAAGGCGATGCGGCGGCCGTTGAAGGTCCCGGCGGCAAACACCGGCTCCGCCGCGGCGCCCGAACTGACGCCGCCTTCCTTGCTGGAAAAGTAGTAGCCGAGAATGGCCGGCCGGTTCTTCAGTGCATCGGCAAAGCGCGCGTCGTTGTCCAGTTGCGGACGCAATTCGCGCAGCGTCGACTGAAAAGCCGCCACGTCCCGCAGTTCCTTTTTCGCCAGAGCCTCCAGCGACTTGAGGCCGGAACTGTCGTCGGCTTCGGCGAACACCACGTCGAAACCGACCAGCTTGACTCCGTATTCATCGAACAGCTTGTGCATCAGGGTCGCCAGCTTGTCGCGCCCCCATGGCCAGCGTCCCTGCTCGGCCAGGGACTTCTCGTCTATGTCGAGAATCACGAAGCGCGGATCGGGGCTTTGCGGCATGGTCAGGCGCATTTTTGCGTCATAGACCATGGCGTCCAGACGATTGATGAACGGAATCTGGTAAACGCGCGCCGAATGGCCCAGCAGGGCCAGAAGAATCAACAGTCCGAGAGCATAGCGGGGAAGATACTGTTTCAAGAGGCCTCCAGGAGTCGCATCATCCTCGGGCTCAGTTCTTGAGGAAAAATTCCATCTTGACTCCGGCCAGTTCGATCACATCGTGGTCGGCAAGCTGATGCGCCTGGGCGTCCAGCACCTTGCCGTTGACCACCGGACGGTTCGCGCCCTCGACATGAGTGATGAAGTAGCCGTGCGGGCGCCGCGCAATGACCGCCACTTGCACACCCGGCTTGCCAAGCGTGGTAAGCGTCTTGGTCAGCTCCATCTCCTTGCCGGCATTGCCGCCGGAGAGCAGTTGAATGGCCCCCAACGGCGGCTGCGGCGCCGGCGCCGCCGCGGGCGGGGCTGCCGGCAGCGGGGCCATGCCCGGCGAAGTGGTGGTGTGGGCGACCGGAGTCGCTGCCGCCGCCGGCTCGGCAGCCGGCGGCTCGGTCGCCGGCCTTTGCGCCGCGGCCGGGCGCAGAATCATGGTCTTCTCGAAGTCGGTGCCGGAGGCCTGCTGCACTGCCTCGGCGACAAATTTCAGCCGGTACTTGCCGAGTTCTATGGTGTCCCCGTTTTGCAGGAAGTGCTTCTTTACCGGCTGGCCATTGACGAAAGTGCCGTTGGTGCTGCCCAGATCCTCGAGGAAAGAATCGTTGAGGATGGTGATGACCACCGCGTGTTCGCCGGAAATCGCCAGATTGTCGATCTGGATATCGTTGTGTGCCTTGCGACCGATTGTGGTGCGCTCCTTGCTCAAGGGAATTTCCTTGAGCATGGTGGTTTCCATGCTGAGTATGAGCTTAGCCATCGTTTTCGTCCCTCGCGGTCACTGCGCGCTGCATTTACTTGAACCAGGCCAGAAAGCGCGCCCACCAGCCGCGCACGGCAGGATATTCGCCCTTCACCTTGACCAGGATTACTGAAACATTGTCGCGGCCACCGTTGTCGTTGGCCATCTGCACCAGTTGCGTCGCACACAACTCCAGATTGGCCGACAGCATACCGAGAGTCATGGCGATTTCCTCGTCCTCGACCATGTCGTTGAGGCCATCGGAACAAAAAAGGTAGATGTCGCCCGCCAATACCGCATGATCGTGTATCTCAGCCAGCACTTCCGGATCGATGCCGACGGCCCGGGTGACCAGGTTCTTGTTCTGCGAATGGCGCGCCTGCTCGGCCGTGATAAGGCCGCTGTCGATCTGCTCCTGCAGCAGCGAATGATCCCGCGTGATCTGCTGGAAATCCTCGCCGCGCAAGCGGTACAGCCGGGAATCGCCGATGTGGCCGACCGTCACCCTGTTGTCGTGAAACACGCCGGCCACCAGCGTCGTGCCCATCCCCGCGTACTGCGGCTGACTCTGCGCCGCCTGATAGATGGCGCCATTGACGCGGGCCATTTCTGCTTCAAGGCAGGCGTGGGCCCAGGACTTGCCGGCAGCGTCGATGCTGGTCGGCTCGCGCTCGGCGAACGCCTTCTCCAGTTCGGTACCGAGCAGCGCCGTGGCCATGCCGCTGGCCACCTCGCCGGCGTTGTAGCCGCCCATGCCGTCCGCCAGCACGGCAAAGCCGCGCACCGGATTGGCCATGACGGCGTCTTCATTGTTCGAGCGCACCATGCCCGGGTCGCTCAGAGTGACGATTTCGAGAACAGCGCTCATGTCCATGGGGTCTGTCCTCAGAAACGGATATCGACGCCGGGATCAGCCGCGGCGGCGGCACCGTGCATCGCCATGCAGGTGCGGATGTCTTGTGCGAATTCCGCACCGGTCTGGTAACGCGCCTCCGGATCCTTGGTCAGCGCCCGGTCGACGATGGCTATCAGGCAGTCCGGCAGCCCCGGGTTGACGCCGCGGATATCCGGATGCGGCTCATTGGCGATGCGGAACATCAGTTGCGCCATGGAATCGCCCTCGAAGGGCAGTTTGCCGCAGGACATCTGGTAGAGCATCACCCCGAGCGAGAACAGGTCGGAACGGCCGTCGATCTTCTTCCCCGCCAGCTGCTCGGGCGACATGTAACTCGGCGTGCCGAGCACCATGCCGGTCTTGGTCTTCGACGAATCGGTAATGCGCGCAATGCCGAAGTCCGTCACCTTGAGCTGGTCGGACTCGGGCTCGTACATGATGTTCGCCGGCTTGATGTCGCGATGCACCACATGATTTTCGTGGGCATAGGACAGCGCGTCGGCGACCCGCGCGACGATGCTCATGACGCGCGGCAAGGGCAACAGGTTGCCCGGCTTGGAGTAGGACACCAGATCCTTGCCCTTGAGAAACTCCATGGCGATGTAGGCCAGATCGTGCTCCTCGCCGGCATCGAACATCGTCACGATGTTGGCGTGGTTGAGGCGCCCGGCGGTTTCGGCTTCGCGGAAGAAACGTTCCTTGACCTCGACCAGTTCGTCGGCCTCGAACTCCTGCGACAGCGCCATGGTCTTGATCGCCACGACGCGGTTGATCTTGGGATCGCGACCTAGATAGACCACGCCCATCGCGCCCTTGCCCAGTTCCTTCTCGATCTCGTAGCGGCCCAGCATCGGCTTTTCGACATTGCCCGCGGTATCGATCAGGCTGGCATTGCTGCGTCCGCCACCACCGCCGCCGAGAATCACGGTTTCGGACAGCTGCCTGGCGCGATTCAGGCGGGCCTCGATGTCGCGGAATTTCGGATTGAAGTCGAAGATGTAACGGAATACCGCCTCCGCCTTGTTGAACTGGCGCTTGCGTTCGAAATCGAGCGCCAGGTTGTACATGTTTTCCATCAACTGCTCGTCCATCGGACACTTGCGGAACTTGTCGAAGGCCATGTCGAGTTGCCCCTGGCCCTGGAAGGCGAGGCCCAGCATGCGGTTCGACTCGGCCGAGTCGGCGTCCGACTTCTCCTTGCCGCGCTCGGTCACCACGAAGCGCTTGACGGTGAGCAGCAAATGGCCGACCAGCAGCAGACTTGCCGGCGTCATCAGTTGCAGCCACATCAGTTGCGTCGTCATCAGCACGAAATGGACGGCGATCAAGGCCACCAGCAGGCCGGCGGTGATGCCGGCCGCCATGCCGGCCTTGATCCTGGGCAGGAGCAGGATCAGATAGGCCGCGATAAGCAGGAAAATCAGGATTTCGACCCAGGCGCCCCAACCCGGCGCGACGAAGAAATGCTCGGACAGCAGGCTCGACACCGCATGTGCCTCCATCAGCACGGAAGGCATGGCCGGGCTGATCGGAGTGACGAAGACGCTGCCCACCGATGAAGAAGTCGGCCCGATCAGGACGATCTTGTCGCGGTATTTCTCGTAGGGAATCTTGCCGCTCCTGACGTCGAAGAAGGAATCGACCTGAAAAGCCGGCAGGCCTCCGTCGCGGTCCTTGTAATAAAACGTCAGCATCCGGGTATCGATGTCGGTGCCGATCTTGAGCTTGCCCAGTTTGACCGAACTGCCTGCCGTCACCTGAATGTCCGCCGGCGTCAGATTGTGGCTGCGGGCCGCCACCAGCAGCGACAAGGAAGGGTAGTACTGATCGAAGTGGGCCAGCACCAGCGGCTCGGTCCGGATCGTGCCATCGACGTCCTGAATGGTATTGAGATGGCCGATGGCTGTCGCCACCTTGCCCAGCGGTTCAATCACGCCGGCATCGACCCCCAGCGTCGGATAGGGCGGCGCCTCGCCGGCGCCAGTCAGCTTCACGGCATTCTTCTTCACATACTCGGGCAGTTCCTTGTCGGGCCGCCCGCGCGGCTCGCCCCGCACGAACAACATCGGCAAGGCGACATTGCCCGCCTTGGCGAAGGCGTCCGCCAGGCGGCGGTCGGTATTCAATTTCTGATCCGCCTCGAGCAGGAGAGCCTCGATCTGCGGGCAGGACGAATGCACTGCGGCCGGTGCCGGCGCCGGCGCGGCAACCCCTGCGACCGCAGCGGCCGCCGCAGGGATCGCTGCGGTCGCAGGGTCCGCAGCGGCAACGGTTGCGGGCAGGCTCACACCGCAGGTCTCGATCAGCTTGTTGATATAAACCAGACCCGGGTCGCGCTGCGGCTCGGAGTAGAACACGGTGGTGGCAATCACCTTGGCCTTGGCGGCGGCGAGTTTTTCCACCATCTCGGCCATGATTTCACGCGACCAGGGCCAGCGTCCGATATTGGCGATGCTCTGCTCGTCGATCGCAATCACCGCCACCTTGTCCGAGGGCGTCCGCGTAGTCGCCGCCACGCCCTTGTCATACGCCTTGCGCTCCAGACCCTGCAGCAGTTCGCCATTGCCCAGAATCAGCATGACGACGCTGACCACAATACCGAAGAACCAGTCAGTCTTCCAGAAGCCAGCCTTCTTCATCGATCGATACCCTGTATGAGAGCCCTCATGGAAACAGGACAATAAGCTCAATTCTTACAGTCCTGCATCAACTCCGTCAATCAATTTAATGACATTCGCGCTTCGCCGGCGACTGCATACCGCGATTCTATGCGCAAAAAAGCCGCCCCGGCTTGCACTGGAGCGGCTTTTGACTTTGGCATAACCCCTGCTGCTTCAGGGTTTGCCCTGCAACGGAATTTCCTTGCCTATTTCAGAAGCGCCTTCAGCAACTTGGCCATTTCCGACGGGTTGCGCGTCACCGTGAAACCGCACTCCTCCATGATCGCCAGTTTGGCATCGGCCGTATCCGCGCCGCCGGAGATCAACGCACCGGCATGGCCCATGCGCTTGCCGGCCGGCGCCGTAACCCCGGCGATAAAGCCGACGATGGGCTTCTTCATATTGGCTTTGCACCACACCGCCGCATCGGCCTCGTCGGGGCCGCCGATTTCGCCGATCATGATCACCGCGTCGGTATCCGGATCGTCGTTGAAGGCCCGCATGATGTCGATATGCTTGAGACCGTTGATCGGGTCGCCACCGGTACCGACCGCCGTCGACTGGCCGAGGCCGATTTCCGTCAACTGGGCCACCGCTTCATAGGTCAGCGTGCCGGAGCGCGAAACCACGCCGATGCGACCCTTGCGATGGATGTGGCCGGGCATGATGCCGATCTTGATTTCCTCGGGCGTGATCACGCCCGGACAGTTGGGGCCGAGCAGCAGCGTCTTCTTGCCGCCGGCGGCTTCCTTGGCCAGCATCTTGTTGCGCACCACCAGCATGTCCCGCACCGGGATGCCTTCGGTGATGCAGATCGCCAGATCGAGGTCGGCTTCGCAGGCTTCCCAGATGGCGGCGGCGGCACCGGCAGGCGGCACGTAGATAACGGAAACGGTGGCACCGGTCTGCGTCTTGGCCTCCTTCACCGAACCGAAAATCGGGATGCCGAAAATCGACTCGCCGGCCTTCTTCGGATTCACCCCGGCGACGAAACAGTTCTTGCCGTTGGCGTATTCCTGGCATTTCTCGGTGTGGAACTGGCCGGTCTTGCCGGTGATTCCCTGGGTGATGACTTTGGTATCTTTATTGATCAGGATGGACATATCGTTTCCTTAATGCTTGACTGCGGCGACGATCTTGGTCGCGGCATCGGCCATGGTATCGGCGGCTATGATCGGCAGGCCGGAGTCCTTGAGGATCTGCTTGCCGAGGTCTTCGTTGGTGCCCTTCATGCGCACCACCAGCGGCACGCTGAGATGGGTTTCCTTGGCCGCGGCGACGATGCCGGTGGCAATCGTGTCGCATTTCATGATGCCGCCGAAGATGTTCACCAGAATGCCATTGACCTTGGGGTTCTTCAGCATGATCTTGAAGGCTGCCGTCACCTTCTCGGTGGTGGCGCCGCCGCCGACGTCGAGGAAATTGGCCGGCTCGGCGCCAAACAGCTTGATGGTGTCCATGGTTGCCATCGCCAGGCCCGCGCCATTCACCAGACAGCCGATGTTGCCATCGAGTGAAATGTAGGCCAGGTCATGTTTCGAGGCCTCGATTTCATCGGCATCCTCCTCGTCCAGATCGCGATAGGCGACGATTTCAGGCTGACGGAAAAGCGAGTTCGAGTCGAAATTGAACTTGGCGTCGATGGCCTTGATGTTGCCGTTGCCCTCGAGAATCAGGGGATTGATTTCGGCCAGGCTGGCGTCGGTTTCCATGTAGCAGGTGTAGAGCTTCTTGAAGGTGTCCGCCGCCTGCGCCACCGATCCGTCCGGCACGCCGATGCCCTTCGCCAGTGCCGTCGCCTGCGCGTCGGTGAGCCCGACCAGCGGATCGACAAAGACCTTGATGATTTTCTCGGGCGTGTTCTTCGCCACTGTCTCGATGTCCATGCCGCCCTCGGAGGACGCCATCATGGCAACCTTCTGCGTGACGCGGTCGGTCAGCGCCGCGCAGTAGTATTCGTGCTTGATGTCGGCGCCTTCCTCGATCAGCAGGCGGCGCACTTTCTGGCCCTCCGGACCGGTCTGGTGGGTCTTCAGCTGCATGCCGAGGATGGCTGTTGCGAAAGCCCTGACTTCGTCGGGACTCTTGGCGACTTTCACGCCACCGCCCTTGCCGCGCCCACCGGCATGGATCTGGGCCTTGACCACCCAAACCTTGCCACCGAGAGTTTCCGCTGCCTTCACCGCCTCATCGACGGAGAAGCAGGGAATGCCGCGCGGGGTAGTCACGCCGAATTTTTTCAGGATTTCCTTGCCCTGATATTCGTGGATCTTCATGCGTATTCCTTGTTGTGTATGTTGCGTTGATTTGGAGCCGGCATTAATCCCGGAAACCAGTTACCGGTCCTGCTGCAGCGAAGTCAGCACGCGAAATACCGCCAGGCTGCCTCCGAAGTCTTTGTGCGTCGCCGCAAGGACAGGGAACGGACTGCGACGCTATTGTTGCGGCGCAGAATACTAACATAAGCTCACTTAATCCGAGTCTGTGGGCGCGGCCCGTCCATCCAGCCGGCGACCTGCCGGCGTTCGGCAGCGCTGCAGTGCAGGCCCCGCTTGGTGCGCCGCCAGAGGACATCCTCGGCCTCCTGCGCCCATTCCTCGCGCTGCAGGTAGTTCAGTTCGGCCTCGAACAGACCCGGCGCCACTTCCTCACCGAGACCGGCGCGGCTCCCGGCATCCCCCAGCACCAGGTCGATGCGACTGCCATAGGCACGCGCCAGGCGCCGCGCCAGCAGCGGATCGAGCCAGGCATAGCGCGCACGGACGGCGTCGATGAAACGCTCGATATCGATGTCCGGCCGCTGCGCAGCGCCGATCCAGGCGCGCAGGTCGCCTCCCGGCAAGAGCGCCTTTTCAGTCCATGCCGCACGGGGATCGCCCAGGGCACGGCCGATCCCGTTGGCCGCTTCTTCGGCCAGCTTGCGGTAGGTGGTGATCTTGCCGCCCCATACGCTCAACAGCGGCGCTGCACCGGTGTTGCTTTCCAGCAGGTAGTCGCGGGTGATGGCCGAGAGGGCGCCGGAGGTGTCGCCGAACAGCGGCCGCACGCCGCTGAAGCTCCACACCACGTCGGCCGGGGTCACCGGCCGCTTGAAATAGCGGCTCGCCTGCTGGCACAGGTAGGCCGTTTCTTCAGCGCCGATGCCGGGCGTGCGCGGGTCGCCGCTGAACTCCGAGTCGGTGGTGCCGATCATGGTGAAGCGCTCTTCGTAGGGAATGGCGAAGATGATGCGCTTGTCCGGATCCTGGAAGACATAGGCGTGGTCATGCTCGAAACAGCGCGGCACGACGATGTGACTGCCCTTCACCAGCCGCTGGTGGCGGGTCGCCAGTGTTTCTCCATGATCGGCCCGCGCCACGTCGCGCAGGAAGACTTCCGCCCAGGGGCCGGCGGCATTGACCAGCAGGCGGGCCGTCAGCGTGCGCTGTTTGCCGTCAGCAGATTGCAGGGTCGCTTGCCAGCTCGTGTCGCTGCGCTGTGCCGCAAGGCAGCGGGTACGGGTATGGATGCGCGCGCCGCGGCTTTGCGCATCGACGGCATTCAGCACCACCAGCCGCGAGTCATCGACCCAGCCGTCGGAATAAACAAAGCCCCGCGTCAGGCGATCCTGCAGGGCAGCGCCGGCAGGGTGACGGCGCAGATCGATCGCGGCGGAACCCGGCAACAGGTCGCGCCGCGCCAGATGGTCATACAGGAACAGGCCGAGGCGCATCCACCACAGCGGGCGCATCGACGGCTCGTGCGGCATCACGAAGCGCAGCGGGCGGATGATGTGCGGCGCGCTCCTGAGCAGCACTTCGCGCTCCAGCAGCGACTTCCTGACCATGGCGAACTCGTAGTACTCGAGATAGCGCAAGCCGCCGTGGATCAGCTTGGACGAGGCCGACGAGGTGTGGGCGGCGAGATCGTCCTGCTCGACCAGCACCACGCGCCAGCCGCGCCCGGCCAGATCGCGGGCGATTCCCGTGCCATTGATGCCGCCGCCGACCACCAGCACGTCGCAATCCGGCGGCTGGCCGCCGGCCGGAGTCCCGGACGCGTCCGGCGATCTGTCGGCAGGTGTTCCGTTCATGGGTTTCCTCGTTCGTGGCCGGATCGTGACTTGCCACACCGACAGACATCATAATGACATCCGGCGCGTATCCGTTGCGTATGCGTTTATTGCACGCCTCGACCCGGTCGCAGGAGATCTCGATGAACCACCCTGGCTTTTTGTTGGCCCTGGATCAGGGCACCTCCAGCTCGCGCAGCATCGTGTTCGACACCCGGGGCCGGATTGTGGCGATGGCGCAGCGTGAATTCCGCCAGATCTTTCCCCGCCCCGGCCAGGTCGAACACGACCCGCTGGAAATCTGGTCAAGCCAGCTGGCCACCGCCCGCGAAGCGCTGGAGAAGGGCCACATCCGCGCCACCGACCTTGCCGCCATCGGCATCACCAACCAGCGCGAAACCACCCTGGTATGGAACCGCCGCAACGGCGAGCCGCTGTGCAATGCCATCGTCTGGCAGGACCGGCGCACCGAGCCTGAGTGTGCGGTGCTGCGGCAGCGTGGCCTGGAAGCGCTGGTGCGCGAGCGGACGGGCCTCGTCATCGACGCCTATTTTTCCGGCACCAAGCTGAAGTGGATTCTCGACACGCATCCCGGCGCACGCGATGCCGCACGGCGCGGCGAACTGGCGTTCGGCACCGTGGATTCCTGGCTGGCCTGGCAGCTGACGGGCGGCGCGGTGCATGCGACCGATGTCAGCAACGCTTCGCGCACCATGCTGTTCAACATCCATCGCAACCAGTGGGACGATGACTTGCTGGCGATGCTCGACATTCCGCGCCAGGTTCTGCCGGAGGTGCATCCTTCCAGCCACATCTACGGGCATACGCAAGCGGAGTTGTTCGGCGCACCGGTCGCCATCGGCGGCATCGCCGGCGACCAGCAAAGCGCCCTGTTCGGCCAGGCCTGCTTTGGCGCCGGGCTGGCCAAGAACACCTACGGCACGGGCTGCTTCATGCTCATGCACAGCGGCGGACAGTGCCTGACCAGCAGCAACGGCCTGATCGCCACCAGCGCCGCGCAAGTCACTGCCACGCCGCAGTTCGCCCTTGAAGGCAGCGTGTTCATCGGCGGCGCGGTCGTGCAATGGCTGCGCGACGGCTTGCACGCCATCACGGGCAGCGCGGCCGTTGAAGATCTGGCCGCAAGCGTGCCCGACAGCGGCGGCGTGATCTTCGTCCCGGCCTTCACCGGCCTCGGCGCCCCTTACTGGCAGCCCGATGCACGCGGTGCCATCCTCGGACTCAGCCGCGGCACCAGCATCGCTCACATTGCCCGCGCGGCACTGGAAAGCATCGCCTTCCAGAGCACGGCGCTGTTGCGCGCCATGAGTCGCGACCTGGCTGAGAGCGGCGGCGTAAGCGAACTGCGTGTCGATGGTGGCGCCTGCGTGAACAATCTGCTGATGCAGTTTCAGGCTGATCTGCTGGGCATTCCGGTGGTGCGGCCGGAAGTCATTGAAACCACCGCGCTTGGTGCCGCCTATCTGGCCGGTCTGGCCTGCGGCGTCTACGCCGGGCTCGACGAACTCGCGGCGCACCGGCAGGTCGAGCGCACCTTCCATCCGGCCATGCCACGCAGCCGTGCCGACGAACTGATGCAGCGCTGGGAACACGCCGTGGCGCAGACCGTGCTCTAGCCCGCGCCGCACCGCCTCAGGATCAGCCGCCGCGCCGGGTGTCCTGCAGGGTCTTGACTTCGGGCAGCTTGAGCCGCTTGCGATCAGGCTCGACCGCGGTCAGGGCTTCGACCTCCTTCAGCGTGGCGTGGCAGCGCGTCACCAGATTCAGATAGACGCTGGTGCCCTTCACCTTCCACGCCATTTCCAGCTCGGTCAGTTCGCGCATCACCTTGGCCGGTACGCCGCCGGCCAGCATGCGCGCCGGTACTTCCATGCCGGCCTTGACGAAGCTATGCGCCGCGATCATGGCCGACTCGCCGACCACGGCGTTATCCATCACCACCGCGTTCATGCCGACCATGCCGTTGCGGCGCACGATGCAGCCGTGCAGGATGGCGCCGTGCCCGATGTGGCCGTGTTCCTCGACGATGGTGTCGCTGCCGGGAAAGCCGTGCATCACGCAGCAATCCTGCACGTTGGCGCCGGCGCCGATGAACAGGCGACCGAAGTCGCCGCGCAGGCTGGCACAGGGACCGATGTAGGCGCCGGCGCCGACGACGACATCGCCGATCAGGACCGCCGACGGATGCACATAGGCGGTCGGATCAACCACCGGCACGATGCCGTCGATCTCATAGACCTTCATGCCACATGCCGCCGGCTCTGAACCACAAAGAAGCGACTCGCAACAAAGGCGCTGTCGGTCAGGCAGGCATTCGCCGCCGGGTTGGCGCCCGTGCCGTGAAAATCCGAGAACCCGGCAGACTGATTGACGAATACTCCGCCGGTAAGATTGATCGACAATGCCACGCCCACGCGCAAGGCCATCTCCTCGGCATGCTCGACTATCAGCGGATTGCTTGCATACAACGACAAGGTGAGCGCACCCTGCTCGCGGATCACGCGCTCGGCAGTCGCCAGGCTTTCCCGTGTCGTCGCGGTTTCGACCACGAGGCTGATCGGGCCGAAGCGTTCCTCCATGTAGGCGTGCTGGTCGACGACCTCGACCTTGAGGATCAGCGGGGTCCGCACCTGTGCCTTGGGCCACTGCGGATGCGGTATCGAGCGCGAGGCGCGCAAGACTTCGCCGAGATCGTGAGCCGCCCCGAGGCGCGCCAGCGTCGCCGGCGACTGAATGGCGCCGAGCACCTCGACGGCTCGCGCCGGGTCGTTGAGCAAGGTCGACACCGCATTGGCCAGGTCGCGGCCGAACTGCTCGGCGGAGACCAGTCCCTCCGCAGTATTGATACCCGCGCGTGAGACAAATATCGTCTGCGGCGTGGTGCACATCTGGCCTGAATACAGGGACAGCGTGAAGGCGAGGTTCTTCAGCATCGCCTGATAGTCGTCGATGGAATCGACCACGATGCAATTGACGCCGGCCTTCTCGGTATAAACCATGGCATGGCGGCAATTCTGTTCCAGCCAGTTGCCGAAATCGGCGCCACCGGTGTAGTCGATCAGTCGCACCTCGGGTCTCATGGCGACCTCCTTGGCGACGGGCATCGCCGCGTCATCGATCAGCAGGCTGACCAGATTCGGATCGAAGCCGGCCTCTTTCAGCACCTGGCGCGCGACGGCAACGCTGATGGCGAGCGGCAGAATCACCGTCGGATGGGCCTTGACGATCACCGCGTTGCCGGTCACCAGGCTGGCAAAAATGCCCGGGTAGCCGTTCCAGGTCGGAAAGGTCGAGCAGGCGATCACCAGGGCCACGCCACGCGGAACGATGGTGAATTTCTTTTCCATCTTCAGCGGCGGATTTTTCCCTTGCGGCTTTTCCCAAAGGGCCTTGTCCGGAACATGCTTCATTTCCCGCCAGGCGCATGCCACCGCCTCGAGGCCGCGATCCTGAGCGTGCGGGCCGGCCGCCTGGAAGGCCATCATCAGCGCCTGGCCGGTGGTGTGCATCACGGCGTGCGCCATCTCGAAACTGCGCGCATTGAGGCAGGCCAGGATTTCCAGACAGACTCCGGCCCGGGTATCGGCGCCGGCCTTGACCCAGTTCGGCATGGCCGCCTTGCCCGCCGCAATCAGGGCGTCGGCGCTGCAGCGGGGGTAGGAGATGTTGAGCGGCAGGCCGTAGGGTGACACTTCCGCGCCGCCGCGAGCGATGACCCCGGGCTGATCAAGGTAGAACTGCGCGTCGTGATACGCCTCGAACGCCTTGCGCCCGTCTTCCATGGCGGTCTCGCCGTAGGCGCGCGGACTCTCGGCATAGGGGCTCCAGTAAGCGCGCGTCTCGATCGCGGCAACCGCCTGCTGCAAGACTGCCTGATGTTTCTCGTACATGGGATGGGGCATTTCAAATCTCCGGGGGGGGAAGTGCTGGATTATTTTAGCTATGGACAACAGACAAAGGCGCGGCTGCACCCGATTACAACATCATTACCCATTCCTGTGCCCAGTTCAGCGCCTCCTCGTCGGGCAACGGCTGGGTACAGGCATCTATTTCAAGTCGCTCGCCGAGCCTGCGCGCGCCACAGGCGGCGAACAGCGCATCGATGTCCTTGCCGGCCTTGCAGAAGGTCGCCTTGTAGGTCTGGTCACCAAGCGCAATGACACCGTAACGCAGATGCGACAGATCAAGCCCTTCCCCGCGCAGGCGCCCGGCCAGCGGCATGAGGTTGTCGGGCAACTCGCCGTCGCCATGGGTCGACGTACACACCAGCACGACCTCGTGGGCGCCGAGATCAACGCTGCCCGCATCGGCCTCGGCCAGCACTTCCACCTCATGGCCGAGAGCAGGCAGATTGTCTGCCAGATGGTCGGCGCACATCTGCGCATTTCCAGACTCGGTGCCGACGATGATCAGAATGCTGGCCATGAACACTTCCCCGTTGCGGGCGGATGATAACGCGATACATTTTGATTGTATCCTGCAGGCTGTATTTGTGTCATAATTAATTTGATGCAGATTCAATATTTGAGATTGGTGATATTGTATCCGCTTGCCGCTCCGGGAATATTGCATCTATAGTCAGGATCAGGAGCAGGGGCAGACATTGTGGAGCCAGACATGCAGAAGCAGGACAAGAGTTTTCTCGAGCGCATCGCCGCCGGCCACAGGATAACCGTACCGGTGGAGGATATCCTGCGCTGTGGCGGCGAAGCGGTGCCGAACGCCTACCGCAGCGAGCTGATGCGCCTGATCGTGGTCTTTGCCGATTCCGAGCTGGCGGGCGCTGCCGGCTTCTGTCCCTTCATCAACCGCGGACCGGGACTGCGTGAGCGCATCGTCGCGGCAAAGATCGTTGCCGAAAAATATGTACACGCCGAAATGGCGCTCAAGCTGCTGCAAGCCTTCGGCGTCAACCCGGCGCTGTATGTGCGTTCCCACGCCTGGGATTCGCGCCTGGACCGCAACGTCGATCTCGGCACCCGGCGCATCGGCGGCGACAAGCGGCTGAATGTCTTCCACTACCCGCTGGAGGGTTGGGAAGACGCGATCGTCTTCAACATGATCATGGGCGCCGCCACCTCGGTGCAGCTGGCCGAAATGGCACAGAGTTCCTACGCACCGCTGGCCGAAGCCATCACACAAATCCTGCCGCGCGAACGGGAGCATGCGCTGCTGGGCGAAAGCGGCGTCAGCCAGGCGATCGAACGCAGCGGCAGCAAGACCGCCGTGCAGGCGGCCGTCGACTACTGGCATCCGCGCGTCGCCGCCACCTTCGGCCGCGTCGATTCGGCTCACGCCACGATCTACATCGACTACGGCCTGCGCCGGCGCAGCAGCGCCGACATGCTCGGCGACTGGAAAGCGCAGTCCGCCGCCGCGCTGAAGCGCCTCGGCCTGGCCATCCCCGACTGATCCCCCGAAGAACCCGAACCATGGATTACCAGAACATCATTTTCTCGCTCGAAGGCGGCATCGCCCGCCTCACCCTCAACCGCCCCGACCGGCTCAACAGTTTCAACGGCGAGATGCATCTCGAACTGCGCGACGCTCTGGCCCGTACACGCGACGGCGGTGCCCGCGTGCTGCTGCTGAGCGGGGCCGGTCGCGGCTTCTGCGCCGGGCAGGACCTGTCCGACCGCAACGTCGCCGTGGGAGCCGAGCCGGTGGACCTCGGCTACAGCATCGAGACCTTCTACAAGCCGCTGGTGCTGGGCCTGCGCGCACTCGAAATGCCGGTGATCTGCGCCGTCAACGGCGTCGCCGCCGGGGCCGGAGCCAGCATCGCACTGGCCTGCGACCTGGTGCTTGCAGCGCGTTCGGCAAGCTTCATCCAGGCCTTCAGCAAGATCGGCCTGGTGCCCGACGCCGGCGGCACCTGGGCGCTGCCGCGCCTGGTGGGCACGGCGCGCGCCATGGGCCTGGCCATGCTCGGCGAAAAGCTTTCCGCAGAGCAGGCTGCAGACTGGGGGCTGATCTGGAAATGCGTCGATGACGACAAGCTGATGGCCGAGGCCGAGAAACTCGCCGTTCATTTCAGCACCGCGCCGACCCGGGGACTGGCCTATACCAAGAGGGCGCTTTACGCCAGCAGCGGCAACAGCCTGGAACAGCAACTGGAACTCGAACGCTCCATGCAGCAGGAACTGGGCTTCGGTCATGACTACCGCGAAGGCGTTCTCGCCTTCATGGAAAAACGCAGCCCCGGGTTCACGGGCAAATGATGGCACTGACACCGCAGCAGGTTGCAGATCGCTGTACGGAGGTCATGTGGCCGGACGACCATGCCGCGCGCGGTCTGGGCATCACCATCGCCGCCACCACTCCCGGCGGCGCCACGGTGACCATGAGCGTGCGTCAGGACATGGTGAACGGGCACGGCATCTGCCACGGCGGCTTCATTTTTGCGCTGGCCGATACCAACTTTGCCTACGCCTGCAACAGCTTCAACCACCGCGCGGTGGCCGCCGGCGTCGACATCAACTTCATCGCACCGGCCCATCTCGGCGATACGCTCACGGCCAGCGGCGGCGCCCGTCATCAAGGCGGCCGCAGCGGCATTTACGACATCGAGGTCACGAACCAGAACGGCAAGACCATTGCCGTGTTTCGCGGCCGTTCCACCCGCATCAAGGGCCACTTCTTCGAGGAAAGCCAAACAGAATGACTGAACAGGCATTTATCTGCGACGCGGTACGCACCCCGATCGGCCGTTACGGCGGCAGCCTGGCAGGCATCCGCACCGACGATCTCGGCGCGCTGCCGATCAAGGCCCTGATGGCACGCAACGGCAAGGTCGACTGGGCGCAGCTTGAGGACGTCCTTTACGGCTGCGCCAACCAGGCCGGCGAGGACAATCGCAACGTGGCGCGCATGGCAGGCCTGCTCGCCGGCCTTCCGGTCGATGTGCCGGGCGCGACCATCAACCGCCTCTGCGGCTCCGGCATGGATGCGGTGGGCACCGCGGCGCGGGCGATCAAGGCCGGCGAAGCCGCGCTGATGATCGCTGGTGGCGTGGAAAGCATGAGCCGGGCGCCGTTCGTCATGCCCAAGGCCGACAGCGCCTTCTCGCGCAGCAATGCGGTGTATGACACGACCATCGGCTGGCGCTTCATCAACAAACTGATGAAGCAGCAGTACGGCGTGGACTCGATGCCGGAAACTGCCGACAACGTCGCCGCTGAATTCAAGATCGGCCGCGCCGATCAGGACGCCTTCGCCCTGCGCTCGCAACAGCGCTGGGGCGCGGCACAGGCCGCCGGATTTTTCAGGGACGAAATCGTTGCCGTCGAGCTGGCGCAGAAGAAGGGCGAAGCGAAAATATTTGACAGCGACGAGCATCCGCGCCCCGACACCACGCTGGAGCAACTGGCCCGGCTGAAGGGCATCAACGGGCCCGAACTGACGGTGACGGCCGGCAATGCATCCGGCGTCAACGACGGCGCTTGCGCCCTGCTGATCGCCTCCGAGGCCGCCGCCGGAAAGCACGGCCTGACGCCCCGTGCTCGCGTGGTGGCGATGGCCACCGCCGGCGTGGCGCCGCGCATCATGGGCTTCGGCCCGGCCCCGGCAGTAAAGAAACTGCTGGCGCAGAGCGGACTGCGACTGGACCAGATGGACGTCATCGAGCTCAACGAAGCCTTTGCCGCACAAGGCCTGGCAGTAACCCGCGATCTCGGTCTGGCCGACGACGACGGCCGCGTCAACCCCAACGGCGGCGCCATTGCCATCGGTCATCCGCTGGGCATGAGCGGCGCACGCCTGGTGACCACCGCGATGTATCAGCTGCAGCGCAGCGGCGGCCGCTACGCGCTGTGCACCATGTGCATCGGCGTCGGCCAGGGCATCGCTTTGATCATCGAGCGCTGCTAAGCCGACATGAACTGCATCGCCTGTGGCCGAAACAACCCGGCCGTGAAGAACTGCCCGCGCGCGCCCGACTCTTTTTGCCGTCGCCGGCCGCTTGTTCTGCGCTGCGGATGGCTCGCATGAACAGCCGGCACGACAGCGAACTTGCCACTCTCGGCGGCGGCTGCTTCTGGTGCCTGGAAGCCGCTTTCATGCAACTCGCCGGCGTCGAATCGGTGGTCTCAGGCTATGCCGGCGGGCAGATGCGGAATCCCGACTACCGCAGCGTCTGCAGCGGCGACAGCGGCCACGCCGAAGTCGTGCAGGTGCGCTTCGATCCTGCCGTCATCGACTACCGCACGCTGCTGCAAGCCTTCTTTGCGATCCACGATCCGACCACGCCCGACCGCCAGGGCAACGATGTCGGCAGCCAATACCGCTCGGTGATATTCACGCACACTGCCGCGCAGGAACAGATTGCCGGGGCCGTGATTGCGGAATTTACGGCAGCAAAAACCTGGCCCGCGCCTATCGTTACCGCCGTATCCCCGGCAGCGATCGACGGCATGCCGATGAGCGCAACTTTCTGGCCCGCCGAAGACCATCATCAGAACTACTTCGCCAGACACCCGGAACAGTCCTACTGCCAGGTCGTGGTGGCGCCGAAGGCAGCGAAGCTGCGCAAGGTATTCGCCGGGCGACTGAAATGACTTTCCGGGCTGACGCCGGGTTTGCCGGGGTCCTGTGTTGCGACCTCGATCAGGCAGCCCTGGCGCTATCCGCCGCGGTCAGTGGCTGAATTCCATCGACGCCCGGCACCGCCGCCGGATCGACTCCCCTGCTCAGAAAGTGGGCGACGAACTTGCGATCATATTCGTTGATGTGATCGATCAGCCAGGTCTGGATAAAGCCGGAAAGTCCTTCTGAAACATCGAAGTCCTGTGCGCGCTGCCTGAACTTCCCCAACTGTTCCGTCAGCTTGCGGTGTTCCATGACGTGGGAATCGACATCGGGAAACGAAAGCAGCCGCATCAAACTTTCCTCGATGGCAAAATGAATCCGGGTCTGTAGTGCCAGTTCCGCAAGAATGACGTTGGTGGCGTAATCGTAGTGCTTGTCGGTCGATGCCCGCAGGCGTTCGAGAAGGCTATTCAACTCGCGATGCTGCAAGTCGATTTCGGCAATGCCGATGTCGAATTCAAGCGGCGCCGGGCCTGGCACCCGGCTCATCATGTATTCCCGGCCGGGCATTGGTTGCTGCCGTCTCGTTTCAACATATGGGGAAAGCTGCTGGACAACACGTCGGATCAAGGGTGGTGAGCATGAAACCGCATTTTGGCAAAACGGAAGGGCTTTGCAATCCGTGAATCGCGCGACAAATTGCGGTACCTACGTAGGGCAACGCAGAGCCATGACTACTCCGCATCCGGCTGCAGCGCCGGAACCGACGCGGCGAATGCGGGCAGCGTCAGGCAGTGACGGTGAATGCGCATCACCGTCGGCACATGGTCGAGCCTGGCCTCGAAGCGCTGGGCGTTGAATATCTGCGGTACCAGACAGATATCCGCCAGCGTCGGAGTGTCGCCGTGGCAGCAGGCGCCGGTACGGGGATCGCCGGCCAGCATGGCCTCGACAGCCGCCAGCCCGGTCTCCACCCAGTGGCGATACCAGGCACTCCTCTGCTCAGCCGACACCCCCAGCGTCTTGCTCAGGTAGCCCAGCACACGCAGGTTGTTGAGCGGATGGATCTCGCAGGCAATGGCCAGCGCCAGCGCCCGCACCCGCGCCCGGCCGGCGGCATCGGCGGCGAGCAGTGGCGGTTGCGGTCGCGTCTCGTCCAGGTATTCGATGATGGCCAGGGATTGCGTCAGCACCAGGCCGTCGTCTTCCAGCACCGGCACCAGCGCAGCCGGGTTGATGGCCTTGAATGTATCGGCAAACTGCTCGCCGCCGCCCTGCAGCAGATGCACCGCTGCATACTCGTAGTCGAGGCCCTTCAGTGCCAGGGCGATGCGCACGCGGAAGGCGGCCGAACTGCGGAAATAGCTATGCAGCTTCATGGGCGCCAAAGCCTCCGGTGTCAAGCAGGCGGGGTACAGCGCTCGACGACCTGATCGATGGCGCCGAAGATGCTTGCGCCATTGCCGTCGCGCATCTCGATCCTGATCCGGTCGCCAAAGCGCATGAACGGCGTCGCCGGCTTTCCCGTTTCGATGGTTTCGTACATTCTGAGTTCGGCCAGGCAGCAGTAGCCCACCCCGCCGTTCGCCACCGAGGAACCTGACAGGCTGCCCTGCTTGTTGGACACCGTGCCGGAACCGATGATCGAGCCGGCTTCCAGTTCGCGAGTCTTCGCCAGATGGGCGACCAGTTGCGCGAAATTGAAGCTCATGTCCGCGCCGGCGTTCGGCTGGCCGAAGAGTTCGCCGTTCAAGCGGACCTCAAGCGGCAAATGCACTTTGGCGTCTTGCCAGGCCGGGCCGAGTTCGTCGGGCGTGACCGCCACCGGGGAGAAGGCCGAGGCCGGCTTGGACTGCAGGAAGCCGAAACCCTTGGCCAGTTCGGCCGGTATCAGGTTGCGCAGACTGACGTCATTGACCAGCATCAGCAGACGGATCTGCTGCGCGCACTGTGCGGCAGCGGCGCCGAGCGGCACATCACCGGTGATCACCGCTACCTCGGCCTCGAAATCGATACCCCAGGCTTCGTCGCAGGCCAGCACCGGGTCGCAGGGACCGGCAAAGCTGTCCGAGCCGCCCTGGTACATCAGCGGATCGAGGTGGAACTGCGGCGGCAGCTCCGCACCGCGAGCCTTGCGCACCAGTTCGACGTGATTGAGGTAGGCCGAGCCATCGGCCCACTGGTAGGCGCGCGGCAGCGGACTGTGGCAATGCCGCGGCTCGAAGGGCATGGCGTGGCGGGCATGCCCGTTGTTGAGCATGTCATACACCAGTGCGAGTGCGGCCGCGACGTCGTCCCAGTGGTCGAGCGCCTGCTGCAGGGTCCGCGCAATTTCACCGACGGTCTGGCAGCGCGCCAGATCGCGGCTGACCACCACCAGCGTGCCGTCGCGCCCGCCATGCCTGAGCGTGGCCAGCTTCACGGCTTGTCGCCTGCAGAAAAGCTGCCGTCGTGCATCCAGCGCGCATGATGGGGAGCCTTGCGGGTCCTGGCCCATTCCTCGAGCATGGCCCATTTGACGTCGTCGAGTCGCTGCATCATTTCCGGCGTGGCGGTATTGAAGGCGAGTTCCAGGCGATGGCCGTTCGGATCGAAGAAATAGATGGACTTGAAAATGGTGTGATCGGTGGGGCCGACGACTTCAATGCCATCCGCCTCCAGTCGCGCCTTGGCCTCCAGCATTTCTTCCATGCTGCCGACTTCCAGGGCCAGGTGCTGGGTCCAGGTCGGCGTGTTGCGGTCGCGATCCATCGGCGCCTGTTTCGGCAATTCGAAAAAAGCCAGGATGTTGCCGCCGCCGGCATCGATGAAGACATGCATGTAGGGATCGGGTGCCTTGGTCGAGGGCACCTCATCCTCGGCGATGGCCAGCACGAAGCCCATGCCGAGGTACTTGCCGTACCACTCGACGGTTTCCCTGGCGTCCTTGCAACGGTAGGCGACGTGGTGCACTTTCCTGACGAGAGCGGCTGCCATGTTCAGATTCCTTCGCGGGCAAGCGTGAGGGCCTGGCGCAGCGTATCGATATCGCCGATGTGGTTGGCAAGCAGCAGGATCAGGCGCGCATTGAGAAGCTCCGATTGCTCATCGGACAGATCGCGGTGCGTTCCGATCAGCATTTCGTAGAAGTCGTCACCGGGCGAGTAGGCGTTGAAGTAGCGCTTGCCGGCCTCCGAGAAATTCGGGTTCAGATTGAGTGCCATGACCTAGTCTCCGGTTTTGCCAAAACGTCAGGCGGCCACAGAGGACACAGAGAACACGGGGGCCACAAAGCCATGTGTGCTTTTCTCCGTGACCTCTGTGGTGATCTATTGGTTTTCGGTTTCATAAATTGCAAGTGGCGCGGGCCACTGCGGCCCTGACCCTGGCTGCATCGAACGTGCGCCAGCGCGCGGCGACATGCTGGTCGGGGCGCAGCAGATAAACCGTGCCGTGCTTCGCGTCGTAGCGCCCGGCGGCGACGCCGCGCAGATCTTCGAGATGCGGAATGTCGCCCTTGACGGTGCCCGGCTGGCGCGAAATCACCAGGGGCTGCACCGCGATGCCGCCGCTGGACAGGTTCGACAGGGCAGCGATGGTCGTACCGTCCAGTGCATTCGGATCATCGGCGAAATAGAGGACGAAGAACCGGTGCCCGACCTTGTCCAGCAGCCAGGCATCGTCGCCCTTGTCGAGCACCGGCGCGTCGTCCATCGGCGCCCCCGGCAGCATGCGGCCGGCAAAAATGTCCTGTGCGCAATCGGGGGTGTTGAGGCTCGACGCGGTGAGGAAAGCCGGCACCGAGAGACGCCCGGAATTGACCAGGGCGCGGCCGAAGGCGTGGTCCTTGGCCAGGCCCAGCACCGCATTGCGGAAGGTCCGGCTGACCTTGCTCTTGGGCGTGATGAAGTCGGTCGAACGCGTCGAATTCATCAGATTCTCGTCGGCGGCGAAGACCCGCTCCTCGGTATAGCTGTCCAGCAGCGCCGCCGGCGCCTTGCCGTCAATCACCAGTTTGAGTTTCCAGCCGAGATTGTCGGCGTCCTGCAGGCCGGAGTTGGCGCCGCGCGCACCGAAGGGCGAGACCTGGTGCGCGGCGTCGCCGGCGAACAGCACGCGGCCGTGATTGAAGCTCCCCATGCGCCGGCACTGGAAGGTGTAGACGCTGACCCATTCCAGTTCGAACTCCCTCTCGTCGCCGAGCATGGCCTTGATCCGCGGCACGACGTTCTCCGGCTTCTTCGCCTCCTCGGGGTCGGCGTCCCAGCCAAGTTGGAAATCGATGCGGAAAACGCTGTCGGTCTGCTTGTGCAGCAACACCGACTGCCCCGGATGAAACGGCGGATCGAACCAGAACCAGCGCTCGGCAGGAAAATCGGCCTTCATCAACACGTCGGCGATGAGAAAGCGGTCCATGAAAACCTTGCCCTCGATTTCCAGGCCCAGCATGCGGCGAATCGGGCTGCGCGCGCCATCGGCGGCGATCAGCCAGTCCGTTTCGACGCTGTAGAAGCCGTCTCCGGTCTCGACCTCGAGCGTCACCGTCTTGCCGCTCTGCGCCACCGCGGCGACCTTGTTCTTCCAGCGCAGTTCAATGTCCGGCCGCGAAGCGGCAGCCGCCGCCATGTATTCCTCGAGGTAGTACTGCTGCAGGTTCACCATGCCCGGCCGGTGGTAATCCGGGTCCGGCACCAGGTTGAAGTTGTACACCTCCTGCTCGCGGAAGAAAGTGCGGCCGACATTCCACGACACGCCCTTGCTGCAGACCGCATCGCCGACACCGTAGCGATCGAGGATTTCCAGCGCACGCTTGGCGTAACACACGCCGCGCGAACCGATCGAAACCGTGTCGTCTTCGTCCAGCACCAGCACCGGAACACCCTGCAGTTGCAGGTCGAGAGCGGCGGCGAGCCCCACGGGACCGGCGCCGACCACGACCACGGGCACCTTCAGCGTCTGTCCGCTGGCGATTTCCGGCGGCGTCCGGTACTCGAACTGCGGATAGTTGTATGTCTTCAGCATTGAGCCGGCTGCCGTGAGAAATCCGCGGGAGGGTTACGCCGCCTGCAAGGCGTGCCACATTTCCTGATCGCGCTGCGCCGTCCAGATGCGCGGGTCCGTGATGCCGGAAGCCTCGTCGTGGGCGCGGGTCACGTCGAAAGGCAGGCAATGTTCGTAGATGAACACGCTGGCGAATTTCGGATCCATGTTCCGGCGCGTGTGCGCCATGCAGGCGGCGAGATCCATGCCCTGCGCCACGGCCTCCTGCGCACTGCGGTAAAGCGTGGAAACGAAATCCCGGGTGTAGGCCAGGCCTTGCTGCACCCGCTGCGGATTCAAGAGGGCCGGGCCGCGGCCGGGAATCATCTTCTCCGCCTTCAGCGCCGCCAGCGCATCCAGCGTCGCCGGCCAGTCGGCCAGATAGGCGTCACCGGTGTAGCACGCGGCGTCGGCCTCGACCAGATCGCCTGAAAACAGGATCTTCTGCTGCGGCAACCAGACCACGGTGTCGCCCTTGGTGTGGCCACGGCCGAGATGCATGATCTTCACTTCGAGATCGCCCATCCACAGCGTCAGCTCCTTGTCGAAGACGACGGTCGGCCAGGTCAGGCCGGGCACGCTCTCTACCGCGTTGAACAGGCGCGGGAAACGGCCGATCTCGGAATCCATGTCCTGCTGGCCGCGCTCGACGATGAGTTCGCGCGTCTGTTTCGAGGCGATGATGTCCTGCAGGCCTTCTTTCCTGTAGCCCGAGGCGCCCAGTACCCGCACCGCATGGTAGTGAGTGAGCGTGACGTACCTGATCGGCTTGTCGGTCACCTGGCGCACGTAGCGGATCACGTCCTGCGCCATCACCGGCGTTGCCGTGGCGTCGATGATCATCACCGCATCATCACCGATGATCACGCCGGTGTTCGGATCACCCTCGGCGGTATAGGCATAGGCGTTGTCCGACAGTTTCTCGAAGCTGACTTTCTTTTCTTCCAGGTCAGCGTGGGAGGCAAATTTCTTCTCACTCATCGGGTGCTCCTTGGCGGGGTTCATTCATTCAATTTAGAGTAATTGAATTACCCTTATCGTAATACCTCTTGCTTTAAGTGTCAAATAGTTCATCCTCGCCGGGCGGCACCGCTCAGGGGCTTACCGGGGCGGCGGCGGCCGCCTGGGTTGCCCTGCGCAGAGCCGCAGCAGCCTGGCGATAGGCTTGCAGCGCCTCCTGGCGGCGGCCTGCAGCTTCGGACTCGCGGGCGCGGCGCAACCAGTCGTCGGCGATGTCAGGCGCAGCGGCAGGCACCGGAACTGGCGACTGGTTAGCACCCACTGCGCGGGACTCCGCTGCAGTCGCGGGAGTGGCGTAACTCAGGGCAGCCGACTGCGCAGCCGGCTTGCCCCGCCGCGCGCTGATCGTCATGCCGGTAGCGGCGCGAACCGGCGGCGCCGCCTTGGTGGTCGCGGCATCGGCCTGACGAATTGCGACCAGCGCCGCGCGATACAGCTTCAAGGCCTCATCGCGCCTTCCCGCCGCCTCCATTTTTCGGGCCCGGGCGAGGAACTGGTCGGCGCGATCGGGGACCGGTTGCGAGCGCACCGGGCGACCCCAGGAGACCGCCGGTTTCGCCGCCGCAGCGGCAAAGTCGTCGCTGCCCGCAATTTCCCGGGCGATGATCAGGTTGTTGTAGCGCATCGCCCAGCGCAGGGCGTCATCACCCCGCTCGTTGACGATATCGCGCCTGGCACCGGCTGCCAGCAATGCCGAGGCAATCGCCTGCTTGCCCTCGCGCGCCGCCATCATCAGCGGCGTCGAGCCGTTGCTGGACAGCGCATTGACGTCGGCGCCGCGCTGCAGCAGATAGCCCACCACCTCGGCGTGCCCGGCGAAGGCGGCGTAGTGCAGGGCCGCCCATTCCCGGCCCTGCCGATTCAGTCGTGCGCCGTGCTCCACCAGCCAGCGCACCGCGTCCAGACGACCTTTCCATGCCGCGTGCAACAGCGCCTGCTCGCCCAAGGAATTGGCCTTGTTGATGTCGGCGCCGCGTGCCGCAAACAGTTCCATCATCGGAATATTGCCTTCCCAGGCGCCGATCATCAAACCGGTGCCGATCGTTTTCCCCTCGAAATCCGCAGGCAGGCCGGCGGCAAGCCATTCGCCGGCAAGCGACAGGTCGCCGCGTTCGATGGCGATGGAAAAACTCACCGCATCGGGCAGAGTTGCCGCGTGCAGAGGCATGACAGCCGTCAGCAGCAAAAAAACCATGGAAACTATTTTCATCCCGCGCAGTATATGTCTGCCGCCGTTCAGGCGGCGGACGGTATCCCCTGGTGGGATATGTCTGCCGCCGTTCAGGCGGCGGACGGTATCCCCTGGTGGGATATGTCTGCCGCCGTTCAGGCGGCGGACGGT
>CAINHS010000026.1 GCA_903848955.1 uncultured beta proteobacterium | reverse complement strand
GATCCTCGCCGGAAAGTTCGCGCCCGGCAGCCAACTCACCGAAATCCCCCTTGCCGCCAAACTGGGCGTCTCGCGTGGCCCCATAAGGGAGGCATTTCGTGGCCTCGAGGAAAAGGGACTGGTGCGCGTCGAGAAAAACCGGGGCGTATTCGTTCGCACCATTACCCCGACAGAGGCTGACGAGATCTACGAAGTACGCGTTGCGCTGGAAAACTTGATCGTAAAGAAACTTGCCGCCGAGCCTGAGGCAGTCCGCACGGCGAAGCTGGAAAACCTGCTGGCCAAAGCGGAAAAACTTGCCCGCAAGGAAGACTTTGCGGCTTGCCACGACTGCAACATGGAGTTCCACGACAGATTGGCCGCGCTCTCCGGAAATGCCAAATTGCTGGATAGCTATCGCAAACTGGTGGGCGAACTTTCACTCTTCCGGCTTCAGGCACACGAGAAGGTGCGGGACGCCTCCAGCCTGCGCGCCTCGGTGGCCGATCATCAGGCGGTATTGGCGGCGATCTGCATCGGCGACGGCAGGGCAGCCGCACGATTGATTCGATCACACGTCGAAGCCAGTCGTCGACGCCTGCAGGACCTGTTGTCCGCCAACACCTCGACCGGCACTGCAAAAGGTCGCACGCGCTGACACAGCACAAAATTCAGTCAAATCGTAGGGAGAAAGATTATGGAATTTCGCAAGGAAGCGATGCGCATCGGTGGTAAGCGTGTCGGTGGCGACCGGGTCATCGATGTGCGCAATCCCTATACCGGCGCGGTTGTCGGCACCGTACCCAAGGCCACCATCGAGGACGTAAGACGCGCCTTCGATCTTGCTCACGCTTACCGGCCGCACCTGTCGCGCTACGAGCGATCCCGCATTCTGCAAAAGGCCGCCGAAATTGTTGTTGCGCGCACGGAGGAAATCAGTGACCTGATCACCGCCGAGGCCGGCCTTTGCAAGAAAGATAGCCGCTACGAAGCAGGCCGTGTGCGAGACGTACTCGTCTTCGGTGCCAACGCCGCCCTCAGTGACGACGGCCAGATATTCTCCTGCGACATCACGCCGCACGGCAGGGAGCGCCGCGTCTATACCCAGCGTGACCCGCTGCTTGGAGTCATTTCAGCGATCACTCCGTTTAACCATCCCATGAACCAGGTTGCGCACAAGGTCGTGCCGTCCATCGCCAGCAACAACCGCATGGTGCTCAAGCCCTCGGAAAAGGTGCCGCTGTCCGCGCTGCTGCTGGCTGACATCCTCTATGAAGCCGGGCTGCCACCCGAAATGCTTCAGGTCGTCACCGGTGATCCCGTGGAAATTGCCGACGAGTTGATCACCAATCCGGCCATCGATCTGGTCACCTTTACCGGTGGTGTAGCCATCGGTAAATACATCGCGCAGAAGATCGGTTACCGGCGTACGGTCCTGGAATTGGGCGGCAACGATCCCCTCATCGTGATGGAGGATGCCGATCTTGATGAAGCCACCAGCCTCGCGGTCGCGGGCTCATACAAGAACTCCGGGCAGCGCTGTACAGCAGTCAAACGCATTCTGGTGCAGGACTCGGTAGCCGCGCGCTTCGTCGAATTGCTGCTCGACAAGAGCCGGCGCTGGACATACGGCGACCCTGCGGACGAAGGCGTGGACATGGGTACGGTGATTGATGAAGAAGCGGCAAAGCTCTTCGAGGCACGGGTCAACGCGGCCGTCGCCCAGGGCGCGCAACTGCTGCTCGGGAACATCCGCGACGGCGCCATGTACTCGCCGACGGTGGTTGATCATGTACGCCCGGACATGACTCTGGTTCGCGAGGAAACCTTCGGTCCGGTTTCTCCGGTCATCCGCTTCAAGACGATCGAGGAAGCCATTGCGATCGTGAATGGCACAGCCTTCGGCCTGTCCTCCGGTGTCTGTACCAATCGACTCGACATCATTAGCCGCCTGGTAAATGAACTCCATGTAGGCAGTGTCAATGTTCGCGAGGTTCCCGGCTACCGCCTCGAACTCACGCCCTTCGGCGGCATCAAGGACTCCGGCCTCGGTTACAAGGAAGGCGTCATCGAGGCGATGAAAAGCTTCACCAACATCAAGACCTATTCGCTGCCCTGGCCGGCGGCGTGATCACCACGCCCGTCGCCCTGCTGGTGCTCTTGTCGGCGCTGATGCATGCAGGCTGGAATTTCGTCGTCAAGTCCAGCGCCGATCGCTTTCTCGACTACACCGGCCTGTCCGTCGCCGGCGCCATCGTCGCGGCTTGCGTGTTGCCATGGCTACCGTTACCGGCGGAGGCGAGTTGGCCCTGGCTGGCAACGACCGTCTTCATCCATGTCGGCTACTACCTCCTGTTGATGCGGACGTACCAGCATGCCGACTTGTCCATTGCGTACCCGCTGATGCGCGGCAGTGCGCCGGTCCTGATCGCGCTGGCGGCACCCCTGGCGGGCGATGTGCTGAGCATCGAACTGATGCTGGGCATCGGGCTGGTGGCTGCGGGCATTGCACTGCCGGTGGGAGCCGGCATCCGGCGCGGCGTGGTGGGCAGGCAGGGCCTCAGCTACGGTTTCGCCACGGCGGCCATCATCGCCCTTTACACCCTTGTCGACGGCATAGGCGCACGTCTCTCGAACCATGCCGTGTCGTATACCTTGTGGCTGTTCTTCCTCAATGCTTGGCTGGTGCTCGGTGTCGCCGTCCGGCAACGCGGGCGAACCGCCTTCGCGCATCTGCAACGGCGCTGGCTGTTCTCGATACTCGGTTCGGTGCTGACCATGGGCTCCTATGGCATCGTGCTCTGGGCCATGACTGTTTCGTCCATTCCCGCGGTTGCGGCACTGCGCGAAACCTCCGTGATATTTGCCGCCCTGCTCGGCGCACTTCTGCTCAAGGAGTCGATGGGCCGCTGGCGGATTGGAGGTGCGATGGTTGTCGCGCTCGGTGCGGTGTTGATCCGGTGGAGCTAATCGACAGGTGCATGGGTTACTTACAGTGTTCTTTAACGCATCATATTGCCGTGTGCAGCCGGGCGACAAACCGGAGTGTCACGCAACTGCCATGCGGTCGTAACAAAGGTTCCTTACGCTCCCTTCGTTTGACACTCTATCAATCGCT
>CAINHS010000025.1 GCA_903848955.1 uncultured beta proteobacterium | reverse complement strand
GTGTCGCACTGGGCCGTGGTCGGTATGTGGGTGGCGGGTTTGCCCAGGGCACTGCTGCCGTTGTGGCAGCTTGAACAGGTGCCGGCGGCGGTGGCGCCATGGGCATAAGTGCCGCCCGCCCAGGTGACGGTGGAGTTATGACAGGTGTCGCACGACGCACTGGTAACGATGTGCGTGACCGTCTTGGTCTGGGCGTTGGCGAAGGTGTAGGCGCCGCTGTGACAAGTCGCGCAGTTCCCGGCAGCGACCGGGCCGGTGGTTGCCAGGTGATTCATGGCCGCCGGGTTGAAGGCCGTGAAGATCTTGTGACAGGTGTCGCATTGGGCGGTGGTCGGAATGTGGTTGGTCGGTTTCCCTAGGCCGTTGCTGCCGTTGTGGCAACCCGCACAGCGGCCGGTTGCCGGCGGACTGGCGCTCGCATGATCGTAGATAGCGGTTGCCCAGGTGATCAGTGACTTGTGGCAGGTATCGCACTGCCGCGAGTCGACAATATGCGTTGCCGGCCTGGTCTGCGCGTTCTGCACAAGGTAAGCCCCGTTATGGCAATTGGAACAGATACCGGCCATGCCCGTGTGATTCATCAGCGCCGGTGACCAGGCGTTAAAGCCCCCGCTATGACAGGTCTCGCAACTGGCTATGGTCGGAATGTGATTGAGAGAGCGGCCGAGTGCGTTGGCGAAAACATAGCTGCCGTTGTGGCAGGTGGAACACTGACCGGCGGTATTGGCGTGGTCCATCCGCGCCGGCTTGAAAGCCGAATAGTTGTTGTGACAGCTATCGCACCGGCCCGCAGTGGGTATGTGCCGGGTCGGCTTGCCCAATGCCCTGACACCGTTGTGACAGGTCGCGCATTGCCCGACTGCGTTTGCCTCATGGGCGTAGGTTCCGGTTGCCCATGTCGTGTAGTTTCTCGAGACGCTGCCGGCGTGGCAGGTGTCGCACTGGCCGGCGGTCGGAATGTGAGTAGGAGTCTTGTTCTGGGCATTCTGTGCAAGGTAGCTGCCGTTGTGACATTTGTCGCAAAGTCCGGCCAGGCCACCGTGGTTCATGGTCGCCGGGCTCCAGGCGACAAACCCGCTGGTGTGGCAGCTATCGCACACGGTTGACGCAGGAATGTGATTGACCGGCCGGTTCAGCGCGTTGGCAAACAGATAGGAACCGTTGTGGCAGGTGGCGCACTGGCCGGCGCTGCCCGAATGGTTCATCACGGCCGGCTTGAACGCCGTGAAGTTGTTGTGGCAACTGTCACACTGGGCGCCGGTCGGCACATGTCCCACCGGCTTGCCGAGGGCGTTGCTGCCATTGTGGCAGGTCGAACAGCGGCCGCTCACCGCGGGAGTCGCGGCGGTATGGTTGAAGGTGGCGGTAGCCCAGGTGGTATTTGACCTGTGGCAGGTGTCGCACTGCGCCGTTGTTCCAATGTGGGTTGCCGGCTTGGTTTGGGCATTCTGCGAGATGAAGCCGCCGCTGTGGCAAGTGATGCATTTGCCGGCCATGCCGGTGTGATCCATGGTCGCCGGCGACCATTTGATGAAGCCGCCGACATGGCAGGTATCGCACTGGGTCGAGGTGGGAATGTGCGCAACCGTTTTGGCCTGGGCGTTGGCAAACGTGAAGTTGCCGTTATGGCAGGTATTGCACTGGCCTGCCGCCGAGGCATGGTTCATCGCGGCCGGCTTGAAGGCGGTGTAGCTGGTGTGGCAGGCGTCGCACGGCTGAGTGTTGGGGATGTGGCTGGCCGGCTGGCCCAACGCGGTCGATCCGTTATGGCACTCGGAACAGCGTCCGTTGGCCGGCGGATTGGCCAGGGTGTGGTCGTATACGCCGGTCGCCCATGTCGAATAGTTCTTCGATGCACTGCCGGAATGGCAGGTGTCGCATTGTTGAGAAGTCACCACATGGCTGGCCGGCTTGGCCTGGGCATTCACGCCCGTGTAGGCTCCGTTGTGGCAAGTTGAACAATTCCCGGCCGCGACCGGCCCGACCATATTGGCGTGCATCGACGCCACGCCGACAGAAACCGGGTTGAAGCTGACCCCTGTCGAATGGCAGCCGTCACAAGACCCGGTCGTCGGTATATGGGTTACCGGTTTGCCGGTGGCGCGCGCGCCGTTATGACAGGTGGTGCAGGCACCCGGCGTCGCCAGCGCATGGCTGTAGCCTGCCGGCAGCCATGCCGATGTCTTGTGGCAGGAATCGCAGGAGAAATCTGTCACTGGATGGCTTAGCGGCTTGCCTTGGGCGGCAAAACCGTAGTGACAAGTCGAGCACGCACCCTGCACAACCCCCTGGTTGGTCTGGTGCCTGAAGGTATTCGGATTCCAGGAGTTCGTCGTATGGCAGGAATCGCAGGCGGCGGAGGTCGGAATATGGCTGTTCGGCTTCCCCGGCGACAGGCCGCCAGGCCGGTGGCATGTCGCACAGTCCCTGGGCGTGCCGCGAAAGGTTGCGGATACGTGGCAGGACTCGCAGCGCTCGCGCAAGTGGGCGCCGCTGATGATGAATCCGGTAGTGGCATGGTTGAACGTCGATAGCGAGACACCCGCGCCGGGAACGCCGGTCAGCGGTTCCACCTGAGCCAACGCCTGGCCGCCGACGAACAGAGCCAGCACGCACAGGGCCATAGGCACCAGTTGTCGCGCCAGAGACTTCAACGTCGTTTGCAAGAAAAACGTCAAGCGGCTTCCCCGGAGTTGTTTTCTGATTGCCGTGATATGAACATCTTGTGCGCTAGCCGACCAATGACCATTGTATTAGTTCAGGTATAAAGTGTAGAGGGATAACCACACTATAAGCAAGGAACTTTGACACACCGGCGCCGCGCTTATCGGCGGACCTTTTTCCAGCTACTGGTGACATGGCAGCGCTCGCATTGGGCGCTAAACCCGCCGTCATGGACATCGGCCCTGGCGTGGCAACTGATGCAGGCATGTTCCGGCTTCAGGGGGTTAGCCAGTTCGGCCCGGTGGCAAGCCTCGCAAGCGACCTTCTGGTGCGCACCGTCGAGGCGGTAGCGCGTCCTGGAATGATCGAAGTCCCATGATTTCCAGGTGCCCGTGTAGTGGCAGCTCTCGCATTTGATGCCGAAGCGCCCCTTGTGCTTGTCTTCCTTTTCATGACACTTGATGCAGCTTGAGGGTGCATCGCGGAAGGCCGGCGTCAGGTGACACTTTTTGCACTCTGCCCGGGCATGACTGCCGGTCAGGGCAAAACGCGACTTGTTGTGGTCGTAAGGCAGACCGGTCCACTTGATCTCGTTGTGGCAGGCCTCGCAACCGTCGCCAAGCTGCCCCCGATGCTTGTCGTCCTTCTTGTGGCAGGCGATGCACGCAGTTTCAAGCTTGGCCTTGTAGATCGGACCTTTCTCGGGCAGGTGACAGGCGTCGCACCTGATCTTCCCGTGCTTGCCCTTGAGCAAATACTTGGTGTCCTTGTCGTGGTTGAAGATGGTCTTCTTCCACTCGTCGGTGGTGTGACAGGTTCCGCATTTCTCGCCGAACTTGCCCTTGTGCCCGTTCTTGTTCTCGTCATCGTCCTTGCGATGACAACTGATGCACTCCTGGGACAGTTTCTCCGGCGGCTTGCCGGCGACCGCCGCGACGCCGCCCTTGTGGCAAGCCGCACACTTTGCCTTGATATGCTTCCCGGTCAGCGGATACTTGGTGTCCTTGTCATGGTCGAATCGAGTCGTTTTCCAGCCGCGCTCGTCATGGCAACTCTCGCATTTGTCACCCAGGCTGCCTTTGTGGCCCTTGTCGTTGTCGTCCTTGCGATGACAGCCGACGCATTTCAAGGCCAGCTTTTCCTGGAACAGGATTCCCTCGTGACACGCCATGCACTGCGCCTCGTCGTGCTTTCCTTTCAGGGCAAAGCGGGTCTTGCCGTGATCGAAACTGGACGGATCCCAAGCCTTGGTCGTATGACATTCGGCGCATTTCTTGCCGAAGCGGCCTTCATGGCCGTCCTTGTCGTCGGTCTTGCGGTGACACGAATAGCAATCCTGCGGCGCGTCCTTGTAGCGCCTGTCTGGATGGCATTCCTTGCATTTTGTTTCGGCGTGCTTGTTTTCGAGTTTGAAGCGGGTCTTGTTGTGGTCAAACGTGGTGTCTTTCCACTTCTTTTCGTTGTGGCACGTCTGGCACTTTTCGCCCAGAGCGCCCTTGTGCACATCGTGCTTGCTGTGACAATCATTGCAGCGGGTCGGGGCCTCGCGAAGCTTTTTGCCGGGCTGATGGCAGGATTCGCATTTCTTTTGCGCTTCCTTGTGGGCGTCCTTCAGCGGAAACTCGGTGCGACCGTGGTCAAACTTGCTTTCGTCCAGCTTGACGATGTGCGCTTTGCGCCCCTTGTGCTCAGTGTGGCAGAGACGGCACTCCGAATCGGGAATGCGCCCGTGGTAATGGTCGCGGTTGCGCAGATCAGCCGCAATCTCCTTGTGACAATCCAGACACAACCTGGTCTGCGCCGACTTGTTGAAGCGTTCGTGGCACTTGGTGCATTCGGTTTCCCACTTTGCATGTCCGGCAACCACTGCGCCCGGCAGAACAACGTCCTCGAACGATTGAGCCGCCAGCAAAGACGGCCACAACAGGAGCAACAAGAGCGCACGCAGCGGAGCCATGCGGATCAATACATATGAACCGCAACAACATGCGTGATGCCGCTGATCACCAGGATCAGAATCACGGGAAGATGCAGGAAATGCCACCATTCCAGCATGCGTTCCCATACGGCAAAGCGCGCCGTATCATCAACCGCCTGGACAAAGTCGACAATGATCGTGCTGTAGGCCTTGCGCTCGGCCGCCAACCTGCTGCTGGACCAACCTTCCCGCCGGCCCTGCGCCTTGAGCGCCTCGGAAACCAGCCTGAGGGCGGTTGTGACAAGAATTTCCTTTTCCCAACTGGCCGCGACAAATCGCCATATCCGTTGCCGCGTACCGGCTTCTTCCCTGAGCGCCTTTTTGCCGTAGTCATAAAGGCTGTCGCGGATGTCCGGAAGCCTGTCCAGAATATGCTGCACGTTGTCCGCGCGCTTTTCGAGATAGCGCTCCAGTTCTTTCATCGTCGCATGCCGCCCGTCGAGTTCCACATGCACGTGGAGATAGATGAAGCGCCCCACGATTCCGCTTATGGTCACCACCACCATGGACCAGAAGGCGATCGTCCCGTTGATCGAACTCAGCCGGAACGTCGAATGAAACAAGACCAGGACCGGCCCGAGAATACCGATCACGATATGAAAGGCGAACCACCCCCGCATAGACCCTACTAACTCCATGGCTTTCCAGCGTTTGCGCAAGGGATAGAACAGCAGCGCCAGCATCATGCAGCCACCGGCCAGGCCGAGGGAGTAGCCGAAATCCGAACCGGCCGTATACGGTTGCTCAAAGGCGACCCAGAGGGCCATGCCGAGGAGTATGCAAGCGGCAAGCAGGAGGCCGAGCCGCCGGGAATTCGGCAGCGGCGCAAGACCCATCCCCGCGGGAACATTTTGCACAGTTGCAGTCAAGATTCCTTTATTCCCTCTTCATCAGTACAATTTGACCGGCATAGTGCGCCGATGCCGTGCAGGCCGACAGCGGGTGACGCTGACCCCGGTACCCGACTATAGTTGAACATATGCAATCGATCTACTACTACGCATTATATTTAATTCCACTGGCGGGTTTCGTAGCGCTCTACGCCCGGTTACGCCGTAGGCATGAGCTGAAGTCGATCGGAAAATGGCGCGAAGTTGTCGAGGCCGGGCTTACCGAGCCACCAACGCTGCATCCGGTGTTTGATTTCGCGCGATGCTTCGGTTCCGGCGCCTGCGTCAAAGCCTGTCCGGAACAAGCCATAGGCATCATTAACGGCAAGGGGGCCCTGATCAATCCTGCGCATTGCATCGGCCACGGCGCTTGCGCCACAGTGTGCCCGATGCAGGCCGTGAAGCTGGTGTTCGGCACCGAGAAGCGGGGCGTTGACATCCCGTTGGTCAATCCGGAGTTTGAAACCGCCGTACCCGGCATCTTCATCGCCGGCGAACTCGGCGGCATGGGTCTGATCCGGAATGCCGCCGGGCAGGGCCAGAAGGCCATCGGCTACATCGCCCAAAAGCCCAAGGGCGCATTCGATTTCGACGTCGTGATCGTCGGCGCAGGTCCGGCGGGAATCGCCGCTTCGCTGGCTGCGAAAAAAGCCAATCTCAAGTTCGTCACGGTCGAGCAGGAGGACTCCGTTGGCGGCACCACTTACCACTATCCGCGCAACAAGATCGTCATGACCGCGCCAATGGACTTGCCTTTGATAGGAATCATCAAGGTCAAGGAAATCAGCAAGGAGTCTCTGATGGAACTCTGGCTGTCGGTTCTGGCCAAAGAGCCGATGCCGATTCAATACAACGAGAAGATGGAAGACATCACAAAGGAAGGGGACGGCTTCGTCGTTCGAACATCCAGGGCAAGCTACCGGACGAGCGGCATCCTGCTTGCAATCGGACGGCGCGGCACACCGCGCAAACTTGGCGTCCAGGGAGAGGATCTGCCGAAGGTGGTCTATCGCCTGGTTGACCCCGAGCAGTACCGGGGACAGCATGTAATGGTGGTGGGCGGAGGAGACAGTGCGCTCGAGGCGGCCCTGGATGTTGCGGCTGAACCCGGCACGACGGTTACGCTTTCGTATCGCGGAGCTGCTTTCAGCAGGGTAAAGGCAAAGAATCGCAGCCGTCTCGATGAGGCGACGGCGAACAATCGCATCAATTTGATGCTTGAGTCTCAACTGACTGACATCAGTGCCGAAAAAATCAGCATCAAGCACTCCGGACGGGATATTGAACTGGACAATCAGGCAATCATCGTCTGCGCCGGCGGCGAATTGCCGACGCCCTTCCTCAAAAAGAT
>CAINHS010000024.1 GCA_903848955.1 uncultured beta proteobacterium | reverse complement strand
GGCTTTCGCCTCCCCGCCAAACTTCGCCGACAGCACCGACGTCATCGCCGCCGTCAATGTCGTCTTGCCATGGTCAACGTGACCAATCGTCCCCACGTTCACGTGCGGCTTCGTCCTCTCAAATTTCGCTTTCGCCATGTCGATTACCCCAACAAAAATGCACTAAAGAATGGTGCCCATGGCGTGGATCGAACACGCGACCTCTCCCTTACCAAGGGAGTGCTCTACCACTGAGCTACATGGGCTGAAACCTTTTTACTACCAACTACAGAACCTGGAGCGGCGAGCGGGAATCGAACCCGCATAATCAGCTTGGAAGGCTGAGGTTCTACCATTGAACTACCGCCGCCCGCCCTACCTGTCCGCTAACCGCTTGTAACCACGTATTCTTACAACCCGTTGGTGGAGGGGGAAGGATTCGAACCTTCGAAGGCAGAGCCGTCAGATTTACAGTCTGATCCCTTTGACCGCTCGGGAACCCCTCCAACTGAACCCGTGATTATCTCCAAACTCGGCGGCACCGTCAAGGAATAACTCACGAATCGCTGTTCGGCCGGTCCCGACCGTGCAAATCGGAGCCTGGCCGGGATAGGGGCCGGGGCCGGCGGCGGCGGCAACGGCGCGCCTAAAGCAGGCCGGGCGCGGCGTAGAATCGGGCGACCATCGCCACCACCGGAGATCGCCATGAACGCCCCCGCTGACCGGCCACCGCTGCCAGGGGAACTTGCCGAGGCCCTCGCCGCCCGCTTCGGCTCGCGTTTTTCCATCGCCGCCGCGGTGCGCTTGCATCATGGCAAGGACGAATCCTCACACACACCGATGCCGCCGGATGCGGTGGTATTCGCCGAATCCACCGCCGAAGTCGCCGAAATCGTCGGCCTGTGTCACCGCCATCGCACCCCGGTCATCGCTTTCGGCACCGGCACCTCACTCGAGGGACACCTGCTGGCTTTGCATGGTGGGGTTTGCATCGATCTGGCGGCGCTCAATCAGGTTGTCGCCGTGCGTCAGGAAGATCTCGACGCCACCGTGCAGTGCGGCGTCACGCGCAAGGCGCTCAACGCGGCCCTGAGCGGCACGGGGCTGTTCTTCCCGATCGATCCCGGGGCGGACGCCAGCCTCGGCGGCATGGCCGCGACGCGCGCTTCCGGCACCAACGCCGTGCGCTACGGCACCATGCGCGAGAACGTTCTCGGCATGACCGTGGTGCTGCCCGACGGCCGCATCCTCAAGACCGGCGGCCGCGCCCGCAAATCAGCTGCAGGCTATGACCTGACGCGACTGATGGTGGGCTCCGAAGGCACGCTGGGCATCATCACGGAACTGACCGTACGCCTCTATCCGGTGCCGGAGGCCATCTCCAGCGCCGTTTGCGCCTTTCCGACTCTGGCGGCCGCCGTCACGGCAGTGATTCAGACCATCCAGCTCGGCGTGCCGGTGGCGCGCATCGAACTGCTGGATGCTCTGGCAATCACCGCGATCAACCGCCACAGCAGGACCACGCTGCGCGAGGCGCCCACATTGTTCTTCGAGTTTCACGGTTCGCCCACCGGGGTCAAGGAACAGGCGGAGACGGTGCAGAAGATCGCCGCCGAGCAAGGCGGGCAGGATTTCGAATGGGCGACCCGCCCCGAGGACCGCAGCCGCCTGTGGCAGGCGCGGCATGATGCCTACTACGCCGGGATAGGCCTCAAGCCCGGCTGCCGGGCGCTGACGACGGATGTGTGTGTGCCGATTTCGCAATTGGCCGAATGCATCGGCGAGACCTGTCGCGATTTGCAGGCAAGCAGCCTCACCGCGCCGCTGGTGGGCCATGTCGGCGACGGCAACTTCCATCTGTTGCTGCTGGTCGATCCCGACGACGACGACGAACTCGCCCGCGCCAAAGGCTTCGCTTCGCGCCTGGCGCAGCGCGCCATCCGCATGGACGGCACCTGCACCGGCGAGCATGGCGTCGGCATAGGCAAGCAGGGCTACATGACCCTGGAGCACGGCGAAGTGGCCATCGACCTGATGCGCATCCTGAAGCAGGCCATCGATCCGGACAACATCATGAATCCGGGCAAGATTCTGCCGCCGTCATGAATGCGCCGTTGCGCAACATCAGCCTTGAAGACAAATACACCCTCAATCAGGGCCGGGTGTTTCTCACCGGAACACAGGCCCTTGTTCGCCTGCTGCTGCTGCAACGCCAGCGCGACGCCCTGGCCGGGCTGAATACCGCCGGCTACGTTTCCGGCTATCGCGGCTCGCCGCTGGGCGGGCTGGATCAGGCCCTGTGGAAGGCGAAAGTCCATCTCTCTGAAAACCGGATCGTGTTCCAGCCCGGCGTCAATGAAGATCTTGCCGCCACCGCCTTGTGGGGTACGCAGCAAGTCAATCTGTCGCCCGGCGCCCGCCATGACGGTGTCTTCGGCATGTGGTACGGCAAGGGGCCCGGCGTGGACCGCTGCGGCGACGTCTTCAAGCACGCCAATTCGGCCGGAACCTGGCAGCACGGCGGCGTGCTGGTCGTCGCCGGCGACGATCACGCCGCGCGCTCCTCCACTGTAGCCCATCAGTCTGAGCACGCCCTCAAGGCGGCGATGATGCCTGTACTGGTGCCGGCCGGCGTCCAGGATTACCTCGATCTCGGCCTGCATGGCTGGGCGATGAGCCGCTACTCGGGTTGCTGGGTCGGCTTCAAGGCGGTGGCCGACACCGTCGAATCCTCGGCCT
>CAINHS010000023.1 GCA_903848955.1 uncultured beta proteobacterium | reverse complement strand
GGCGGCTGGTGGTTCTGGGATCCGGTGGAAAATGCCTCCTTCATGCCCTGGCTGGCGGGTACGGCGCTGATCCATTCGCTGGCCGTGACCGAGAAGCGCGGGGCTTTCAAGAACTGGACCGTGCTGCTGGCGATCCTGGCGTTTTCGCTGTCGCTGCTCGGTACTTTCCTGGTGCGCTCCGGCGTGCTTACGTCGGTGCATGCTTTCGCCTCGGATCCGCGGCGCGGCGTGTTCATCCTGGTGCTGTTGGCCATCGTGGTCGGCAGTTCGCTGACGCTGTTCGCCTGGCGTGCGCCCAAGGTCAATGCCGGCGGCAGCTTCGGCCTGGTGTCGCGCGAGACCATGCTGCTGATGAACAACGTGCTGCTGGTGGTGGCTGCCGGCAGCGTGCTGCTCGGCACGCTCTACCCGCTGCTGATCGATGCGCTCGGCATGGGCAAGCTCTCGGTCGGGCCGCCCTATTTCAACGCCGTCTTCGTCCCGGTGATGGTGCCGCTGCTGCTGCTGATGGCGGTCGGTCCCCTGGCGCAATGGAAGCATGCCGACCTCAAGGCCATCGCCCGCCGCCTGAGGCTGAGCATGGTGTTGGCCGTCATCGCCGGCATCGGCCTGCCGCTGCTGATGGGTGCCTGGACGCCGCTCACCGCGATGAGTTGCCTGCTGGCGGTGTGGATCACTGCCAGCGGCGTCTTTCAGATCATCGAGCGGAGCAAGACGGGCAAGCCTTCCGCTTCGTTCTGGGGCATGCAACTGGCCCATTTCGGCATTGCGGTATTTGTCGTCGGGGTGTCGATGGTAGGCGGCTATCAGGAGGAGAAGGACGTGCGCATGGAGCCGGGCGACACCGTGCATGTCGGCGGTTACGGCTTTCGCCTGCTCGGCGTTGAACTGGCCCCCGGCCCCAACTATCGCGCTTCCGTCGGCAAGGTCGAGGTATCCAAGGACGGCCGCGTGCTGATGATCCTGCATCCGGAAAAGCGCAACTATTTTTCCTCGCAGATGCCCATGACCGAGGCCGCGATCGATGCCGGCTTCACGCGCGACGTGTATGTCTCGCTCGGCGAACCGCTTGACGACAAGGGCGCCTGGAGCGTGCGGGTTTACTACAAGCCCTTCGTGGACTGGATCTGGGGCGGTTGCCTGTTTATGGCTCTGGGCGGTTTCATCGCCATGCTCGACCGGCGTTACCGCCTGCGCGTCAAGGCCGCCGTTAGGATGCCCGGTGGAGTTCCGGCATGAAGCGCTTCCTCATTCCGCTGGCCGGGTTTTTCGTCCTGGTGATTTTTCTCGGCATCGGGCTCACGCGTGATCCGCGCGACTTGCCGTCGCCGTTGAAGGACAAGCCGGCGCCGAATTTCACATTGCCGCAACTGGCGGACCCCGACAAGACCTTCTCACCCGCCGACATGAAGGGCAAGGTCTGGCTGCTCAACGTCTGGTCTTCCTGGTGCGTCTCCTGCCGCGCGGAGCATCCGGTGCTGGTGGACTTTGCCCGGCAGAGCAAGCTGCCCATCGTCGGTTTGAGCTACAAGGAAGTCCGCGGTGACAGCGAGATCGATGCCGGCAAGCTGTCGCCGGACGCCGAGCTCAAGTTGACGCGCCAGCGTTCCAACGTGTGGCTGGCACGGCGCGGCGACCCCTATAGCCTGGTCGCGCTGGATCTGGATGGCCGGGTAGGCATCGACTACGGCGTCTATGGCGTGCCGGAAACCTATGTCATCGACAAGGCCGGGATGATACGCATGAAGCATACCGGGCCGATCACGCCGGAATCGCTGAAAACGCAGATCCTGCCACTGGTTGCGGAGTTGTCGAAATGAAGCTGCGGACCTTGTTGCTGTGCTGCACACTGATGTTCGCCGGCGCGGCGATGGCCAAGGAAGCGGCGCCGATGGCGGCCGATGTCGAAGTCGAGAAGCGCATGGTGGCGATCAGCGAGGAGTTGCGCTGCCTGGTTTGCCAGAACGAATCCCTGTCCGGCTCGCATGCCGAACTGGCACTGGACCTGCGCCGCGAGATTCGCAGGATGATCGGCGAAGGCAAAACCGATCAGGAAATCCTGGACTTCATGGTGGCCCGCTACGGCGATTTCGTCCGCTTCAGGCCGCCGGTAAAACCGACCACCTGGCTGCTCTGGGGCGGCCCCTTCCTGCTGATGGCCGGCGGTGTTGCCGCGCTCATCGCCTTCCTGCGGCGGCGTGCCAGAGAAGACGCCGCGCCCGCCCTTTCCGAAGAAGAACGTCGCCGCGCTGCGGCCTTGCTGGATCAATCGAACTCATGACTTATTTCTATCTTGCAGCGGCGACGCTGGTCGTCGTCGCTCTGGCACTCCTGTTGCGCCCGTGGTGGCGTACCGGCCGCGGTCTTGCCGGGGCCGACGTCCTGCCGGCGCTGAATGCCGCCATCCATCGCGACCGTCTGGGCGAACTCGAGCGCGACCACAGCAATGGCACCCTGTCTGACGCCGACCTGAGCGAGGCGAGGGAAGAGTTGCAGCGGCAACTGCTTGATGACACCGCCGCCACCGAACGGGTCCTCGCCGCCGGGTCCGGCCGCGGCAGCGCCATTGCCATTGCCATCCTGCTGCCGCTGATCGCCGTTGCCATGTATGCGCTGCTGGGCAGCCCCGCCGCGGTGCTTCCGGCGCAGGAGCAGGCGCACCGCGCCAATGCCGACATGGACCAGCTCGTCGTCAAGCTGGAAAAGAAGCTGGAACAGAATCCCGACAATCCGGAAGGGTGGGCGATGCTGGCGCGCTCCTACAAGTCGATGGGACGCTGGGATGATGCCGAGCGCGCTTTCGTCCGAATCGGGCCGGATATCAATCGCAGCGCCGAACTGCTCGCCGAGTACGCGGAAATGCTGGCGCAGAGGAGCAACGGCTTCGACGATCGTTCGCGCAAGATGATCCAGCAGGCACTGGCGCTTGAGCCAAACAACATGCTGGCCTTGTTCATGGGCGGCACGGAAGCCTTTGCCGGCGGCCGCCATGGCGAGGCGGCGGCACTTTGGGAGCGCTTGTTGCCCCAGCTTGAGCCCGGCGGAGAAGATGCGCGCATGATCGAATCCCGCATTGCCGAGGCGCGCCAGTTCAGCGGTGCCGCCCCGTCAGGGGCCCGTGCCGCACAAAAGGTTCCGGCCGCGGATGCCGTCAAAGCCACCACAGGCGCCGCTGCGACGGCGACGGCGGTCAGCGGACGTGTCGAACTCTCTGCCGCCTTGAAGGCCAAGGCCAATCCCGATGACGTGGTCTTCATCTTTGCCCGTGCCGTCGATGGTCCGCGCGTGCCGCTTGCCGCACTGCGGGCGCGGGCAGCCGATCTGCCGATGAACTTCACGCTCGACGACAGTCAGGCGGTAATGCCGGGGGCCAACATCTCGTCGGCGCAGCAGTTGCGTGTCGAAGTCCGCATCTCGAAATCCGGCAAGGCGCAGGCCGGCACGGGCGATCTCACCGGCAAGAGCGATGCAGTGAAGCCCGGAGCCAAAGGCCTGCGGATCATGATCGACCAGGTCGATCCCTGACCAGCTGCGACGGACCGGTTGCACCTTGCCGCAGATATCCTTTCTGCGGCAGTACCGCAGTCGCAGGCTTGTAAGGGTCTCAGGCCAAGGTGATCGCCGCTACCGGGCAGGGTGCCACGCAGGCACCGCAACCCGTGCATGACGCGGCGTCGACCTTCGCCACGGGCGGTCCGCCGAGACGCGGGCTGAAGCGGATGGCGGCCGCCGGGCAGCGATCCCCGCAAATCCTGCATTCCACGCCGCGCGCCGGCAGGCAACTGTCGGCTATCTGCGCCTTGATCGTCCACGGCTGCTCCCGGTTCTCGCTACGCAGCAGGGCGCGGTCGGTGCAGGCGGCAACACAGGCGCCGCAGAAGCTGCATTCGCCGCGCTTGAAATCCACCTCGGGATAGCCGCGCACCAGCACGATGATCCGTGTCGGGCAGACCGGCAGGCATTCGCCGCAACGCGAGCAGGCGGCGAGGAAGGCTTCCCCTGCCAGCGCCCACGGCGGACGTTGCGGCGGGGGGCGGGACTTGAAATCGCCCCGCATGAATTGTCGTCGACTGACCATGGCTGCTGCCTGTTTGAACCCGGGACTGGATTCTGCCTGTGCATCGCCGCGCACGCCAGATTGTTCGCGCTTTGCTTGTCCCGGTGGAAACCACAATATATTCGTTGACGCATATATCTTGACCGACGTATATTAGCAAGCATGGATACTCAGATCATGTTTGATGCGCTCGCCGATGCCACGCGCCGCCGCATTCTTGCCCTGCTGGTGAATCAGGGCGAACTGTGCGTCTGCGAACTTACCGCCGCGCTGGATGACATCCAGCCCAAGATCTCGCGTCACCTCGGCGTGCTTAAGGATGCCGGCGTAGTGCTGCCGCGCCGCGAAGGCACATGGATGTTCTACCGGCTCGCCGCATCACTGCCGGCGTGGCTTGATACCCTGTTGCAAACTCTGGCCGCGGGTGCGGTGCCGCAACTCAAGGCGGATCTGAAACGGCTCAAAACCATGGCCGGCCGGCCTGGGCGCTGCGCCGCATGAATCGGGAGACACCATGAATTCCATCACTGACACCGGGCAAACGTCGCGTCATGCACCCTGGGGCTGGCTGGTTCTCGGCTGCATTGCCTGGATCGCGGCCTATGCCAGCCTGGTGCCCTTTGCCGACATTGCAATCGCCGTCCTCGGCCTGACGCGCGAGACGCATCCGGGCGAAGCCGTGCATTTCTTTTTCTACGACACGCCCAAGGTCCTGCTGCTGCTCACCGGCATCGTTTTTCTCATGGGCGTGGTGCATACCTTCGTCTCTCCCGAGCGCACGCGGGCGATGCTCGCCGGCAAGCGGCTCGGCATCGGCAACGTGCTGGCGGCGAGCCTGGGCATCGTCACGCCCTTCTGCTCCTGCTCGGCGGTGCCCTTGTTCATCGGCTTTCTCTCGGCCGGCGTGCCGCTGGGGGTGACCTTCTCCTTCCTGATTTCGGCGCCGATGGTGAACGAAGTAGCGCTGGCCCTGCTGTTCGGCATGTTCGGCTGGAAGGTGGCGGGGCTGTATCTGGCGCTCGGCCTCGGCGTGGCGATCGTGGCCGGCCTGGTGATCGGCCGGCTCGGCATGGAACGCCACCTCGAAGACTGGGTGCGCGCCATGCAGGCCACGCAGTCGGCGGACTACGAGGGCGAGACCCTGCACTGGGCCGGACGCATCGATGCCGGCGTCGCCCACGTCAAGGACATTGTCGGCAAGGTCTGGCCCTACATACTTGCCGGCATCGGCGTCGGTGCGGCCATCCACGGCTACGTGCCGCAGGACTTCATGGCCTCGATCATGGGCAAGGATGCGCCCTGGTGGTCGGTGCCGGCCGCCGTGCTGATCGGCGTGCCGATGTACTCCAATGCCGCCGGCATCATCCCGGTGGTCGAAGCCCTGATCGGCAAGGGCGCCGCGCTGGGAACGGTGCTGGCCTTCATGATGAGCGTGATCGCCCTGTCGCTGCCGGAAATGATCATCCTGCGCAAGGTGCTCAAGGTCCCGCTGATCGCCACCTTCGCCGGCGTGGTTGCCCTCGGCATCCTGGTCGTCGGCTATGTCTTCAACGCAGTCCTTTAAGGAGCCTGTACATGGCTGACTCCCCGCTGCATCCGTCCATCGTGGCGCTGGTCTCGCTCGCCGCCAACATCGCCGCCAACCATCCGAAGAAGGGGCTGTGCCAGCTAGAACGCCTGCGCGGCTTCGGCATTGCGGACGAGCAGATCGACATGGTCGTCGACATCGCGCGCCACATCCGCGACGAGGCCGGGCAGATGCAGGATGCGGCCTTCGACGAGGAGGCGAAGCTGGTTGCGATTCCGCCGGCCCCGGCTTCCGCCGCAGGCGCCTGCTGCACACCGACCGCCAAGGGCAATTCCTGCTGCTGAGCGCAATGGAGAACCGGATGAAAATCGTCAAAGTCCTCGGCACCGGCTGTGCCAACTGCCAGAACACCGTCAAGCTGATCAACGAGGTAGCGCAGGCCAAAGGCTGCGAAATCCGCCTGGAGAAAGTCGAAGACCTGCAGCAGATCATGAGCTACGGCGTGATGTCGACGCCGGGAGTGGTGATCGACGGCAAGGTGGTCCATGCCGGTGGCATTCCGGCGCGCAGCAAGGTCGAAGGCTGGCTGTAAGGCCGCCCGCGATGCAAACCAGGCGTACCGCGATCACGGCTGCGCCCATCCACTCAATGGTCTAAAAACATGAACGCACCCAGCGCCGCCGTCCCCGTCAGCTTTCGGCTCATCGTCAAGACCTTTGCCCCCGGCTGGCCCGCCGCCGTCATGGGCACCGGCGCCTTTGCCCTGGCAACGCTGCATTTTTCGCATCAACTGCCGCTGCTGGCAGGAATGGCCTGGGCGCTGCACTGGTTCAATCTGGCGCTGTTCGCGCTGATCAGCGTCCCCTGGCTGCTGCGCTGGGTGATGGCATGGCCGGCGGTGGTGGCCAGCTTCAGGCATCCGGTGGCAGCCAACTTCTATCCTTCCTACGCCATCGCCCTGCTGGTGCTGGCGGCAGAGTTGCGCGCCTTCGGCGGCTTCGATGCCGCTGCGCTGCTCGTCTGGTGGCTGGCCGTGGCGCTGCTGTTCGGCCTTACCCTGACGGTGCTGCTCTCGATCTTTCAGGGCGAGCACGTCAATCTCGACCACATCACGCCCGGCATTTTCATCCCGCCGGTGGGCATGGTGGTGATTCCCGTGGCCGGCGGGCCGCTGCTCGGCGTTCAGCCGGAAGCTCTGCGCGACCTGGCGCTGACGATAAACGGCATCGGCCTGGGCGCCGGCATCTTCATGTACACGGCGCTGCTGGCACTGGCCTTCCATCGCTTCTATGTGCACAAGCGCCTGCCGCCGCTGATGGTGCCGACCTTCTGGATCAATCTGGCGCCGGTGGGAGTGATCGTGGTCAGCCTGCTCAATCTGGTGGCGGCCGCGCCGTTTGCCGGGGACAAATCCCCCTATCTGGTGGCGGTCTTCCTGATCTGGGGATTCGGCGCCTTCTGGCTGGCGCTGGCACTGCTGTTTACCTGGTCGGTCAGGAAGTCCGCGCCCTTGCCGTTCTCGCTCGCCTGGTGGGCCTTCACCTTTCCGCTGGGAGCCTTCACCCTCGGCAGCCAACGTCTGAGCGAGGTGACCGGGCTGAGTACGCCGCTGGCTGTCGCCTGGCTGGCCTGGGTTCTGCTCGCGGCAATATGGACCCTGACGCTGATCAACACGGTCGGCGGCGTGGCCAGCGGCAAACTCTTTCAACCTCATCCGTAAGCCATCATGAAACTTCCCTTCAGCCGGCGTTCCGCCTTCATCCTCGCTGGCATTGCGTTGGCGTCCGGTTTTGTCTGGGTGCTGGCGCGCAGCGGGCCCTTGGCGCCGGTGCGGGTGACGGTGACCGAGGTGGTGCGTGCCGACCTGGCGCCGGTGCTGTTCGGCATCGGTGTCGTCGAAGCGCGGCGCAGCTATCTGGTCGGTCCGACCGTTGCCGGGCGTGTCCGCCGGGTGGCGGTGGATGTCGGCGATGCGGTGCGCGTCGGCCAGTTGCTGGCGGAGATGGATCCGGTGGACCTCGACCAGCGTCTTGCCGCCACGGTGGCCGCCGCCGCCCGGGCGAAGAACGCCGTCGATACGGCGGCGGCGCAGCTTGCCGACAGCATCGCGCGACGCGACGTGGCGGCGGCCAACCTGCGCCGCTATGACGATCTCGGCGGCAAGGGTTTTGTCAGCTCCAGCGTGATCGACGGCAAGGCGCAGGAACTGAAATCCGCCGAGGCCCAGACGGCCGGCGCCGACGCCGCGCTGGCCGGGGCGCGGCAGGATCTGGCCCGGCTCAACGCCGAACGGGACGGGGCGCAGCAGCAACGCGCCAACCTGCGCCTGCTGGCACCGGCCGACGGCCTTGTCACCGCGCGCGATGCCGAGCCGGGTTCGACCGTGGTCGCCGGACAAGCCGTGCTGCGACTGGTGGCTGGCGACAGCCTGTGGGTCAAGCTGCGCCTCGATCAGCACCGTTCGGCGGGCCTCCAGGTCGGCCTGCCGGCCGAGATCGTGCTGCGTTCGCGGCCGGGTCAGGTGCTGGCGGGGAAGGTGGCACGCATCGAAATGCTCAGCGACAGCGTCACCGAAGAGCGGATTGCGCAAGTCAGCTTCGATGCGCCGCCGGCGGAGGTCTCGGTCGGTGAAATGAGTGAAATCACCTTGCGTCTGCCGCCGGTCAAGCAGGCGCTCGTGGTGCCCAACGCCGCATTGCGCCTGCGCGGCGGCAAGACCGGCGTCTGGGTAGAGGCGGCCGACCGGCTGAATTTCGTTGCGGTCCGGGCGGGAATCAGCGGCGCCGATGGCCGGGTGGAGATCCTCGAGGGGCTGAAGGAAGCGGAAGCGGTAATCGTGCACAGCGAGCGCGATCTGGCCGCGGACAGCCGCATCAAGGTGGTCCCGGCCCTCGCCGGCTCGTGACCCGTCATGACCCCAAAAACTTCACCACAGAGACACAGAGGCACAGAGAAAGGCCAGGGATCAGCGGGTTGTAGCTTGGCCGGGTCTTTCCGAATGGCCAGTGCCGCTGGCTTGCGAAACGTTTTCCTCTGTGTTCTCTGTGCCTCGGTGGTGCAACCGGGTGTTTCGGAATGATCAGCCTCGCCGGCCGCGACATACTGCATTCCTGGGGCAAGTTCGTTCTTACCGGAATGGGCCTGGGCTTGCTGATCGGCGTCACGCTGACCATGGCCGGCGTCTATCGCGGCATGGTGGATGATGCCCGGGTGCTGCTCGACAACAGCGGCGCCGACATCTGGGTGGTGCAGAAGGACACTCAGGGGCCGTATGCCGAAGCCTCCAGCATCCGTGACGATGTCTATCGCGGGGTGCTCGGCTTGCCCGCGGTGGTCCAGGCCGCCAGCGTCACCTACCTGACGATGCAGGTGCGCCACGGCGCAACCGACGAGCGCAGCATGGTCGTCGGCTTCGAGCCGGGACAACCGGGCGAGCCGGCCTATCTGGTGGCGGGGCGGCGTCTGCTGCGCGGTCACTTCGAGGCCATCGCCGATGTCAAAACCGGGTTTCGTCTGGGCGAGCGCATTCGCATCCGGCGCCACGATTACGAAGTGGTCGGCCTGACCCGGCGCATGGTGTCGTCCGGCGGCGATCCCATGGTCTTCATTCCGCTCAAGGACGCCCAGGAGGCGCAGTTCTTGAAAGACAACGACGCCATCATCGGCGATCGCGCGCGCACCGTCGCCAACCCCGCCCTGAATCGCCCCGGCGTGCCCGGCCTGGTCGACGCCGTAAATGCCGCGCAGACCATCAATCACAGCGTCAACGCCGTGCTGGTGCGGGTAGCCGACGGCACTCCGGCGGAGCAGGTGGCGCAGGACATCCGCCGCTGGAAGCATCTGCAGGCCTTCACCCGCGAACAGATGGAAGAGATCCTGATCGCCAAACTGATCGCCACTTCGGCAAAGCAGATCGGCATGTTTCTGGTGATCCTGACCATCGTCAGCGCCGCCATCGTCGCCTTCATCATCTACACCATGACGCTGGGCAAGATCCGCGAGATTGCGGTGCTCAAGCTGATCGGCACCCGCAACCGCAGCATCGCCGGGATGATCCTGCAGCAGGCGCTGGGGCTGGGGCTGATCGGTTTCGTGGTCGGCAAGATTTCCGCCACGATCTGGGCCCCGGCCTTCCCCAAATATGTGCTGCTGGAACCTGCGGATGCCGTGCGCGGCTTCGTCATCGTCATGGTGGTGTGCGCGCTGGCCAGCACGCTGGCGATCCGCGCCGCGCTCAAGGTCGATCCGGCCGCAGCGATCGGTGGCTGATATGGACGAAGGGATCCGCATCGAAGGCCTCAGCAAGCGCTACGGCGCGGGCGACACCGCGGTCGATGCGCTGAAGGACGTGAACATGAGCATCGCCCCCGGCGAGGTGGTCGGCCTGGTCGGTCCCAGCGGATCGGGCAAGACCACGCTGCTCAAGTGCCTCGGCGCGGTGATCGAACCCACTCGCGGCCGCATGACCCTCGGCGGCGAGGTGATCTACGACAGCGAACAAGGCGGCTGGAAAACGAAAGATCTGCGCGCCCTGCGCCGCGACCGCATCGGCTTCATTTTCCAGGCCCCCTATCTGATCCCCTTTCTCGACGTCACCGACAACGTCGCCCTGCTGCCGATGCTGGCCGGGCGGCCGAACGGCGCTTCCCGGGCCAGGGCGCTGGAACTGCTGCAGGCGCTCGACGTTGCGCACCGCGCACGGGCGCAGCCGAGCCAGCTCTCCGGCGGCGAACAACAGCGTGTTTCGATTGCCCGTGCGCTGGCCAACCAGCCGCCGGTGATCCTCGCCGACGAGCCCACCGCGCCGCTCGACAGCGAGCGCGCGCTGGCGGTGGTGCGCATCCTCAACCAGATGGCGAGCCAATACCAGACCGCGATCATCGTCGTTACCCATGACGAAAAGATCATCCCGACTTTCAAGCGCATCTACCACATTCGCGACGGGCGGACCGAGGAAGAGGCCGGCGAAGGCAGGGCGATTTCGTGAAGAGCCTGCCGCAAGCGCATCCGGCCCGCAGCCGGCGCGGAGTATGTCAATGTTCCGTCAGGAGACCCGGATGAGAAAGTTTGTCGCCCTGCTTCTGTGGTGGTTGGCCGGCGTCGCCGCGCATGCTGCCGACATCCCGGAGAAACCCGATTTTCTGGTCGATGCCGACTGGCTCGCGGCGCGGCTGCAGGACCCCGCGCTGGTCGTGCTCGAAGTGCGCTATCACCCGCATCGCCACACCACCATCGGCCACATTGCGGGGGCGGTGCAGGTGCAGCGCTTCGCCGACCTCGGCGCCAATGAGGAAATGCCGATAATGCGCTTTCCTCCGCGCGCGGCTTTCCAGGCCACGCTGCGGCGCTGGGGCGTGAATGACGGCTCGACGCTGGTGGTCTATGACGATGCGTCGACGGCACTGGCTTCGCGGCTGATGTTCCTGCTCGACCTCTACGGCTTCGACATGCAGCGCGTCAAGCTGCTCGACGGCGGCACCGTAGGCTGGACCGGATTCAACGAGCTGACCAAGGCGGCGACCCGGCGGACGCCGGGGACGGTGACACTGAAGCCGGCGGCGGCAAGCCGCATGGTCGGCTGGACCGACGTCTATCGCCGTGTCGTGGCCGTACGCGAGCCGCAAATCACGCTGCTCGATGCCCGGCCGGCGGACATGTACGAGGGCAGCCGCATCCAGCACTCGGTGCAGGGCGGCCACATTCCCGGCGCCATCAACATCGTCAGCCTGCAGGGGGCCGACGCCCAGTCCCAGCAGTGGAAGCCGATGAGCGAACTGGCCGCGATGTACCGCGACGTGCCGCGCGGAAATACCGTCATCACCTACTGCCACGACGGCTTCCGCTCCACCCTGGCCTGGCTGCAGTTGCGGGCGCTGGGCTATCGTGACGTGCGCGTCTACAACGGCGGCTGGAGCGACTGGGACCGCACGCTGACCCTGCCGGTAGCGAAAGGGGCGAAGCCTTTCGATGCCGATTTTGAACTGTGAACGGATGACCATGAGCAAGCCATTCAATGTCCCGGTGCTGTGGGCAGGAAATTCGGCCCGCTTGATCCTCGGCGAGATGTTGTTCAATCATCCCGGCCGGAGCCGGAATTCCGTGGGAAATTTATGAAAGGCATTGCATGAGCGGGATTCTCGGATTTGGTGAAACAGTGGAAGGCTACCCGGTACCGGTGCTCAACGAACGCGAAGTGCGGGCGGCGGCCGGCATCCTGTTCGTTTTCGCCATGCTCGCTTTCATGAATGCCTGGATGCTGGGCAACTTCCGCCTGACGCGGATTTTCGTGATCGCCTTTCTGATCGATTTCACGATTCGCATTTTCATCAATCCGAAGTACTCACCGAGCATGATCCTCGGCCGCCTGGCGGTGAGGAAGCAAGTGCCGGAATGGTCCGGCGCGCCGCAGAAGCGCTTTGCCTGGGCGGTGGGCTGGATGCTGGCGGTGACGATGTTCTACCTGATCGTGGTTAGCAACGTGATCGGGCCGATCAACCTTGTGGTCTGCGCCACATGTCTGATCCTGATGTTCTTCGAGAGCGCTTTCGGCATCTGCCTTGCCTGCAGGATCTACAACGCTTTCTCGCGCCAGCCGGCGCAAGCTTGCCCCGGCGGCGCCTGCGAAGTTTTTACCCCGCACGCCAGCCAGAAAGTCGGCGCCGGCGGCATGGCGATCGTGGCGGTTTTCCTTGCGTTGGTCGGCTTCGTCGCCCAGCGCTGGTTTCCCGCTGCCGAAGCGCCCGTCGCGGCCGCCGCGCCTGCCGAGGCCGCCGCCGGAAAATGCGTTCCGCCTGACTGGGCCGTGGCCATGGGCCATGCCGAAATGTGGAAGCTGCACAACAACTGCAAGTAGGGAAATGACGATGAACACACGCAGGAACTTGCTCGCGACCCTGGCCGCATTTGCCCTGGCGCTCGTCGCCGGCAGTGCGCCGGCCGCACCGCCGACGGTGGAAATCCTTGCCATGGCGCATCCGCCGGTGAAGATGGCGCTGGCGCCTTTGCGCAACTGGCTCGCGACCCGGAGTGACAAGCTCAAGCTCGTCGAACTCGACATCGAAAGTCCGCCGGGTGCGAAGCGACTCGCCGAACTCGGACTTGGCGGCCACATTCCGATCGTGATCCTGATCGACGGTCAATTCCGCTACCGGCGCAAGGATGGCGTGGCGCTGGAGTTCGTGAATTTTCCGGCTATCGAAGGCGCCCCGCCCGGCGCGCGCGGCAACTGGACCACGGCGGACGTGCAAGCCGCGCTGAGCGAGCGAATCAAATAAGACCGTAGCGACCGCACGCTGCCTCCAGCGAAGCTTTCCGGCAGTCGAATCAGCCGGCGAGTGCCTCCATCGGCACATGAAAGCGCTTCGCCAGCGCCTTCACCTGCCGCAGATTCGGGCTGCGCTTGCCCGAGAGGATCTCCGACACCACGCTTTGCGCACCGACCTCGGGAAGGTCGGATTGCTTGAGGCCGTGTTCCTCCATCAGGTAGGCCAGCAGCGAGCCCGGCGTGACCGAATCGGGCCAGGGATGAACGCGATCTTCGTACTCGCGTATGCGGTCTGCCACCAGGGAAACCAGGCCAAATACGGGATGAATTTCGTTATCGCCAAAGCGGTCGAAGCATTCCTCGACAAACGCCAACAACTCGGCGTAATGCGCCTCGTCGCGAATCGGTGCGGCCAGCCCCAGAGCGTCATTGACGGTTGCCCAGGGGGCGAGAATATCGGTAATGCTCATTTCCACTCTCCCTTGTCGTGCCCGCCGGCGCCGTCCACGGGGATACCGCTGCGCATTACTTTCCCCCACAATGCCGGCATGACACCCTTCCCGTTCATCGCCCTGTGGCAACGGCCCCGGGCCGGTTTCCATGGCCGCATCTGACCCGCCGCGCATGCCGCGCGCCATCTGGGCGTTGGGCTGCGTCAGCCTGCTGATGGACGTTTCATCCGAACTGATCCACAGCCTGCTGCCCGTGTTCATGTTTACCGCGCTCGGCGTTTCCGCGTTCGCCATCGGCCTGATCGAAGGCGCGGCGGAAGCGGTGGCGCTGATCGTCAAGGTTTTCTCCGGCGCGCTGTCCGACTGGTGGGGCAAGCGCAAGCCGCTGGCGGTGCTCGGCTACGGCCTGGGGGCGCTGTCCAAGCCGCTGTTCGCCCTCGCCGGCGGCGCCGGTCTGGTGGTGGCGGCACGACTGATCGATCGCGTCGGCAAGGGCATTCGCGGCGCGCCGCGCGATGCGCTGGTGGCCGACCTTGCCCCGCCCGAAATGCGCGGTGCGGCCTTCGGTCTGCGCCAGTCGCTCGACACCGTCGGTGCCTTCCTCGGCCCGCTGCTCGCCATGGGCTTGATGCTGCTGTGGGCGAACGATTTCCGCGCGGTGTTCTGGGTGGCCGTAATTCCCGCCTTTCTCGCCGTGGCGCTCTTGGTGTTCGGTGTTCAGGAACCGGAACGGAAAGCAGAGGGCAGGCGGATCAATCCGATCCGCCGCGAGAATCTGCGCCGGCTGCCGGCCGCCTACTGGTGGGTGGTGGGAATCGGCGCAGTATTCACGCTGGCGCGCTTTTCCGAGGCCTTTCTGGTGCTGCGTGCCGCGCAGGGCGGGCTGGACATCGCCCTGACGCCGCTGGTGCTCATCGCCATGAACCTGGTCTATGCCGTCGCCGCCTATCCCTTCGGCAAACTGGCGGACAGCCTCAGCCATGGCAAGTTGCTGGCCTGGGGGCTCGCCGTACTGATCGCCGCCGACGCGGCACTGGCCTACGATGCTCATTCCGGTGCGCTGTGGCTCGGCATCGCCCTGTGGGGTCTGCACATGGCCATGACGCAGGGCCTGCTGGCGGCGATGATCGCCGATACTGCGCCGGCCGAGATGCGCGGCACGGCCTATGGCTTCTTCAACCTGGCGAGTGGAGTTGCCCTGCTGATCGCCAGTGCCCTGGCCGGGTTGCTGTGGGATTGCCTCGGCGCCGGATTTACCTTCATCGCCGGCGGCATCTTCGCCGCGGCAGCGCTGCTCGTCATCATTTTGCGCGAGGCGGTCCGGCAGCAGTGAGTCGGACCTTCAATCGGCCTCGTGCTGCTCCGCGCATGTCACTGTTTTGCCGGTAAAATGCACCTTCCTCATAAGCTAATGCGTGGCTTCGAGAAAAATTGTTGAGTTGACAGCCGGCTTCCGCAAGCGCTAACTTCGCCGCGCCCGACCAAGGCGAGCAATCTCACCGCAGGAGAAAGAACAATGGTGCCACCCCCACTGGCCTCGCGCGAGGCACTGCGCGAGCAGAAGTTCAGCGACGTCTGGACCAACGAATTGAACGATGCCTTTGCCGACATCGCCCCCTACTACGACCGCGGCAACGAAATTGCCGCGCTCGGTATGTGGAGTACCTTCCTCAAACGCTTCATGCGCTCGGTGGATATCAAGCCGAACCAGAAGGTGCTCGATGTCTGCGGCGGTACCAACGCCATCGGCATCGCCCTGCTCAAACGCGAGCCGACACTAGATGTGCACGCCATGGACCGCAGCGCCGAAATGCAGACTGTCGGCCAGCAGAATGCCGCAGCGCTGGGTTTCCACATCAAGAGCACCATCGGCGACGTACACACCTTGCCCTTCCCCGACAATCATTTCGACGTTGTCACGCTGCAGTTCGCCTCGCGCCACCTGCGGGTGCGCGAAGTGTTCACCGAAATCCTGCGCGTGCTCAAGCCCGGCGGCCATTTCCACCATTCCGACATGCTGCGTCCGCGCAATGTGGTGGTGAAGACGCTGTATTACACCTATCTCAAGGCCTGCCTCAACTTCACCAGCCTGCTCGTCGGCAGCGGCCCGGCGGCGACAAAATTCAAGCAGTACTTCATCGACGCGCTGGACTTGTTCTACACCGCCGAAGAACTGGCGATCGTGCTGCGCGAACTGGGCTACGTCGAGGTCACGATGGATACGGTGTTCTACGGCATGCTCGGCTTCCACCGCGCGGTCAAGCCGGCCGCCGGAGCCTGACGGAATTCATCGCGGGCCGGGCCGGAACTGTTGATAACGTTGAAGAAACCACTGGCCGATAGGCGCGGGATGAAGTTCTTTGCGCGCTTATTGATGTGAATCAAGACGGAAAAGCTTTTTCGTAGCAAGCTGTGCGCTCAAATTTTTACAACATTTATCGGAGTCCCGTGATATGAAACTCAAGACCACCATTTTGTTTACCGGATCGCTGTTGTTCGCCGCTGCCGGCATTGCTCCGGCCCACGCCGCAGCTGATGAAGCTGCTGCCACTGCGCTGATGAAGAAGAATGACTGCTTCAAGTGCCACGCCCCCGACAAGACGAAGAAGGGCCCTTCCCTCAAGAAGGTCGCTGACAAGTACAAGGGCAAGGCCGATGGTGAAGACAAGATCATCAAGAACATCACGACCGGCCCCAAGGTCAAGCTCGATGACGGCACCGAAGAAGAGCACAAGATCATCGACACCAAGGACCCGAAAGAGCTCAAGAATCTGGCTCAGTGGATTCTTGCGCGCTGATCCGATCCAATAAACCTGCCGGGGCCTGTACACCAGGCTCCGGCAGGTTTCGTTTTAAGCCGGCATTTTGTTGTGCAAGTCTTTGGCCGGCAGACATAGCGTGCATCTGAATTCATGAGCCATCGGGAAACCAACACAATGCGTACCAACAAGCTTGCAGCGTGGGTTGTGGCAGCGACGATCTGCCTGGCCGGAACCTTGATCAGCGGATCGGTTGCAGCCGCCGGCAGCAAGGAAGCGGCACCTGTAGCCGCGCCCAAACTCGACAATGCCACTTGCCAGACCTGCCACGACGGCAAGAAGGCCAAGCTGGAGACGATTGGCGCTGACGGCGCGAAGCTGGCGATGCATGCCATTGCCGACGACAAGTTCGCCAAGAGCGTGCATGCCTCGCTGCAGTGTGTTTCCTGCCACAAGGACATCACCGACTCGGTCAGTCCGCACAAGAAGGACTCGACGCAAAAGCCGAATTGCATCCAGTGCCATACCGCCTTGTGGGAAATTGCCAAGCGCGACAATCTGACCCAGGAAAAGTCCCGGCTCGGAATCGTGGTGCAGAACATCGAGGCCTACAAGAACTCCTTCCACTCGCGGCCCAACAAGGAAGACAAGTCGCATGTCAATGCCACGTGCGACAACTGCCATGACGTGCACACCTTCAATGTCCCGCCGCGCGGCACCACCAAGCGCGCCGACGAGTGGCGGCGGACCGTGCCCAATGTCTGCGGCGACAAGTGCCACAGCGACGAACTGGAAGAATTCAATGGTTCGGTGCATGGCAAGGCGCTCAACGAGAAAAACAATCTGAAGGCGGCGGTGTGCATCGACTGCCATAACTCGCACGCCATCGGCAATACCTCGGCCAGCCCGGTCAAACTGGGAATCACCGGACAGTGCGGCGGCTGCCATGAAGAAAACCTCAAGTCCTATCGCGACACCTACCACGGCCAGGTCAATTCACTGGGCTACACCACGACGGCGGAATGTTTCGACTGCCACGGCAGTCACGGCATCCTCAAGGCGGATGACCCGAAATCGAAGGTGCATCCCAGCAACCGTCTGAAGACCTGCCAGCAGTGCCACAACAACAAGAAGCCCGGCATGAACGATGCCACGCGCGGCTTCGTCAGCTTCAGCCCGCACGGCAACAGCCATGACTTCGCCAAGTACCCGGAAATCTGGGTTACCACCAAGTTCATGGTGGTGCTGTTGATCGGCGTCTTCCTCTTCTTCTGGTCGCATTCCCTGCTCTGGTGGTATCGCGAGTACTCGGATGCCAAGCAGGGCGTGCACCGCTGGCATATCCGCACCGACGCGCTGCCGGCGGAATTCGCCACCAAGTACGTGCGCCGCTTCGGCCCGATGTGGCGTATCGCCCACCTCTTCTTCGCCATCAGCGTGATGACCCTGGTGCTCACCGGCATGGCGCCGTTCTACGCCGAAACCGCATGGGCCAAGGCATTTGTGGGCATGGTCGGCAGTCCCAAGGTGGCCGGGCTCATTCACCGCTTCGCCGCGTTCACCATGCTGGGGATCTTCTTCCTCCACCTGATCGCGGTGATCGTCAATATCAGCCGCAACTGGAAGAACTTCAAGTTCTTCGGCTACGATTCCTTCGTGCCGAACCTGAAGGACCTGGAAGATGTCGTCGGCATGTTCAAGTGGTTTGTCGGCAAGGGTCCGCGTCCGGAGATTGAACGCTGGGCCTACTGGGAGAAGTTCGACTACTGGGCGGTGTTCTGGGGGATGGCGATCATCGGCGGCAGCGGCATGACGCTGGCGTTCCCGCACGTTGTCGCGTCGGTTCTGCCCGGCTGGGTGTTCAATGTAGCGATGGTGGTGCATGGCGAGGAAGCGTTCCTGGCGGCGGTCTTCCTCTTCACCGTGCATTTCTTCAACAACCACTTCCGTCCGGACAAACTGCCGCCGCCCGATGTGGTGATGTTCACCGGTGCGCAATCGCTGGAGGAATTCAAGCACGAGCACACGGCGCAGTATCAGCGTCTGGTTGCGGCCGGCGAACTCGAGAAGTACCTGGTGAGCGCGCCTTCCGCCCCCTTCACTCTCGGTTCCCGGATACTCGGCCTGATCCTGCTTACCTTCGGTCTGACGATTCTGGTTCTGGTGGCGATAGGATTCTTCAGCACTCACTTTTGATATAGCTGCCGGGCACTCGCCCGGCAGGTTTTTTGCGCATGCCGGAAGCAGCTTTGGTTTAAAATGCGCGGCGTAGTTTTTTGCAGTTGGACCTTGTGTGCGCTGTCGTCAAGGCGGTTCGGACGGCATGCGATCAATTTATTTTTTCTTTGGAGGAGTACCCGAATGAAGATTCTTGCGAGCTTGATGGTGGCCGGCGGCCTGATGACCGCTTCGTTTGCCAATGCGGCAGTGGATGCCGATGCGGCTCAGGCGCTGCTGAAAAAGAGCGACTGTTTCAAATGTCACGCCATCGACAAGAAGAAGGACGGCACGCCCTACAAGGAAGTGGCCAAGAAGTACAAGGGCAAGGCGGATGCGGAAGACAAACTGACCAAGCACATCACCATGAAGCCGATGGTCGAGATCGACGGCAAGAAGGAAGAGCACAAGGATATCAAGAGCAAGGATCCGGCCGAGATCAAGAATGTCGTGCAGTGGATTCTGTCGCTGTAATGCTTTGACGGTTTCAGAAAACTGGCCGGACCGGAACCCCTCGGCGGGTGCCGGTCCGGCTGCAATTGGTCGGTAACTAGGCGCGGGCAGATCAGTGCGCTGATGCGGGTTTTTTGTGGAGGAAGGGCAAATGCTGCCTCGTAGAGTTCTGGCAAAGGTGCGAAAGTGGAGTGCAGGCAGAAAAGCCGTAGTTGTGCTTCTGGCAGGGTTTGGCATCAGCATCGTGGTGATGATCCTTACCACCACGACTCTGGTCTATACCAGTACCGAGACGTTCTGTAACTCGACCTGCCACGAAATGACCACTAACGTGGCCATGGAGTACAAGGGCACGGTGCACGACAAGAACCGCACCGGCGTTCGCGCCACCTGTCCCGATTGCCACATTCCGCACGCGCCTATCCCTCTGTACATTCGCAAAATGGGCGCGGTGCACGACTTGTGGGGCCACTTCGTTACGCACTCGATCGATACCCGCGAGAAATTCCTCGCCAAGCGCCAGCTAATGGCGGAACGGGTGTGGGTCTACATGAAAGAGAACGATTCGCGCGAATGTCGCGGTTGTCATACGGCGGCAAAAATGGACCCCGAAAGACAGTCGGAGAAGGCACAGGCGCGGCACGCCAAGGCCAAGAAGGAGCGGCTGACCTGCATCGACTGCCACTTCGGCATTGCCCACACCGAGCCCGAAGGCGGCGTCGGCCCGCAGGAACTGGAAGTGGACAAGAGCCTGATCTCGAAAGGGGCGATTTTTTAATGCACGCCTTGTTGCGGCGGTTTCCACGCAGTGCCATCGGCGTTGAGCGTATTAGAGGAGAAGGGCCAGATGTCCAAAGTTCTTGATAAAGTCCGCAGTTGGGGTTCGCGTCCCGGATCGCTAGTCGTATTGGGTTTGGGTCTGGTCGGCGGTTTGATCTTTTTCGGCTCCGGCGCCGCGTTCATGGTCTATGCCAACTCGGAGAACTTCTGCTCCAATTCGTGCCACGAGATGACCAGCACGGTTGCGGTGGAATACAAGGGCACCATTCACGACACGAATCGCAGCGGCGTGCGCGCCGCCTGCAACGACTGCCATGTCCCCCACGGCTACATACCGAATTACATTGCCAAGTTGGGGCTCTTCTCCGATTTGTGGGGCCACTTCGTCACGCACTCGATCGACACCAAGGAAAAATTCGAGGCGAAGCGATATGAACTGGCCAAGCGGGTCTGGGTTTACATGAAAGAGAACGACTCGCGCGAATGCCGCCATTGCCATACCACGAGCAAGATGGATCCGGAAAAGCAGTCCGAGAAGGCGCAAAAGCGGCATGAGAAGGCCCGCAACGAGGGCTTGACCTGCATCGACTGCCATTTCGCCATTTCCCACAAGGAACCCGATGGTCCCGGTCCGCAGGAACTGAACGCGGCCAGCGCAGAAAAGAAATAAGCACAGGAAAAACGGGGCTGATGACACGAGCCCCGTTTTTTGTTTGACCGACGCTGAATGATCGAAACGAAAGGAATTGCCGTGCTGATTGACTGCTACGAATGCCAAGCCAAGGTAAGCGACTCCGCGGCCAGTTGCCCCAAATGCGGAGCCATCCCCGCCGATCCGATCCGCGCCCTGCCGGTCGAGGTTTCCGATCTGGACATGAGGTTCGGCTCGATGTTCTGGGGTCTCATCAAGCTCTCATTTGCCGCAGTCCCAGCCGTTATCGTCATTTATACCGCCTGGACCATCATCGGCGGTGTCTTGAACCCGATGTTGCACATGTAACTGTTGCGGGTTGGCCGGGTTGGTGCAAGGAAATGCCGCGTTTTGCGGTGAAGTTGCCGCTTCGGGGCGCAGGCCGTGAGGCGGGAAGAAGGGCCGGTTGCAGGGCGCCGACGTATCGGGGAGTACCCCCCGGCACTTTGCCAAGCGACCCGTAGCACGACGATTGTTGGTCTGGTATCTAAACGGAAAGGAGCTTCAAAGTGAATACTCATTCTGCTGTTAGCACCGTCCTCGGTATTGCAGTTGCCGGTACCGCCCTCTTGTTCTCCAGCGGTAGTTTTGCTGTCGATGACGCTGCCGCGCTGGCCTTGGCGAAGAAGAATGACTGCACCAAGTGTCACGCCGTCGACAAGGACAAGAAGGGCCCGTCCTACAAGAAAGTCGCCGCCAAGTACAAGGGCAAGGCCGATGGCGAGGAAAAGGTAACCAAGAACATGACGGTCGCCTCGAAGGTCAAGCTGACCGACGGCACCGAGGAAGATCACAAGATTCTTGCGACTACCAAGGACGCAAAAGAGATCAAGAACCTGGCGCAGTGGATTCTTGCCCAGTAGTAGAGACAGGGATTGACCGGCGCCATCTCCTCGGGGATGGCGCACCCTCCTGCAATCCCGTTTGATTTGCCGCTTGCCTTGGCGCTTCGCGGCATTCGTAACGAAGCAGCTTGTCGGCGCTCCGGCAAGAACACTGCCAGCCATCCCGGCGCTTGTGGATTGAACCGGAATTGCGTCCGCTAAGCCTCAAGCTCAAGGTCAGCCTGTATCTGTTCATCGCGCTTTCGGCGGCGATGGTTCTGTTCACCGGGCTTATCCTCAAACACCGGCAGGAAGACCTGCAGGAGGTGGTTTCCAGGCATGTCACGCAAATCGCCGAGGTGATCGTCGCCAGCACCCGCTATGCGATGCTGGTGAACGAGCGCGAGATCGCCGAAAAAATCATTGACGACATAGGCAAGCAGAAAGGCATCGAGCGGGTCAGGGTGATCAGTGCCGACGGCACGATCATTCATTCCAACCACCCGGCGGAAATCGGTTACTCGGTGGAACAGAACGCCGAACCCTGCGTCAATTGCCATCAGAGCAGCAAGCCGCTGCAGCAGGTGCCCGACGACAAGCGCTGGAAGATCATCGAAGCCCCCGGCGGTCACAGGGTTCTCGGCACCATGCACGCCATCCGCAACGAGCGCTCCTGCTCCTCTGCCAAGTGCCATGAACATCCCGCCAGCCAGTCGGTGCTTGGCATCGTCGATATCGCCTATTCGCTCGATGAAATCGACCAGTCGATGAAGGCTCATGCCATTCATGTTATCGGCATCTCGGCCGGCTTCATTCTGCTGTTCTCGCTCAGCGTCGGCATTCTGCTGCAGCGCCTGATATACCTGCCCCTCAAAGACCTGGAAGCCGGTGCCGGGAAGGTCGCCGCGGGAAACCTCGACGTTGATATTCCGCTGCGCCATGACGATGAATTCGGTCGCGTCGCAAGCTCCTTCAACGACATGACGACGGCCCTGAGCCGGTCAAGGCAGGAGTTGCAGGAACTGGTGCAGACCCTCGAACTGAAAGTCGAAGAAAGAACCCGGGAACTTCGCGTCGCCGAGGCCGAAGTGCTGCAGGGGCAAAAACTGGCCTCGGTCGGAGTGCTGGCTGCCGGCATTGCCCATGAATTGAATAATCCGCTGACGGGCGTGCTGACCTTCACCTCCCTGCTGCGCAAGAAAATGCCCGATGGCAGCGAGGACGCGGAGGACATGGATCTGGTCATACGCGAGACCAAGCGCTGTGCCAGCATCATCAAGCGACTTCTCGATTTCTCGCGGGAGAAGGTCCCGCTCAAGGGATTGTTCGACCTCAATCAGGTTATTGCCGACACGGTGCGTTTTACCGACCGGCCGGCCTCCCTGCGGCAGATCGCCATCACCACCGAGCTCGACCCCGATCTGCCGTTGGTCTGGGGTGATGGCGACCTGATCGAGCAGGTTCTCTTGAACATTCTGGTCAACGCCCAGCAGGCCATCGAGAGCCAGGGCAGTATTGTTGTCGAAAGCCGTCGCTGCAGCCCCAAGGCCGCTGCCAAACCCGGCGTCAATGCCCCGCCGATGGTTGAAATAGTCGTCAGAGACACGGGTTGCGGCATTCCGGCTGCCGATTTGCAGCGGATTTTCGATCCCTTCTTCACCTCGAAAGAGGTCGGCCAGGGGACGGGGCTGGGCTTGTCGGTCAGTTATGGCATCATCAAGGCTCACGGCGGCAGGATTCATGTCGAGAGCATCGTCGGCGAAGGAAGCGCGTTTCACGTTCTGCTGCCGATAAGCTCGCCGTTTAACGACACCGAGCGCAAGGAAGGCGACACCACCTGATGAGTGCCAGGATACTGATCGTAGACGACGAGGAAATCGTCATCCGCAGTTGTCGGCGTATTCTCGGCGGCGGCGACTACATCGTCGATTCCGCGCAGGACGGCTGGGAAGCGCTGCGCAAGGTCGACGAGAGCCCCTACGACGTGATTGTTCTCGACATCATGATGCCCAAGATCGACGGCCTCGAGGTCTTGCAGCACGTCAAGGAAAGGCATCCTGACGTCGATGTCATCATGGTCACCGGCTTGTCCCAGGTCGACACCGCGGTCAAGGCAATGAAACTCGGCGCCTTTGATTACCTGTCGAAACCCTTCGATCCCGACGAGCTCAAGCACGTGGTGGATCGTGCGCTGGAGAGGCGGCGTTTGCTGGATGAGAACCGAAATCTCAAGAGCGAGCTCAGTTCCCGCTATCGATTCGAGAACATCATCGGCTCAAGCCCGCCGATGCAGAACGTCTTCCGCCTGATCGCCAAGTGCGCACCGACCAACAGCACGGTCATGATCACCGGGGAGAGCGGCACCGGCAAGGAGATGATCGCCCGCGCCATCCATTACAACAGCCTGCGCAAGGACCAGCCGTTTGTCACGGTCGACTGCAATACCCTCAGCGAGAACCTGCTCGAGAGCGAACTGTTCGGCCACGTCAAGGGCTCATTTACCGGTGCAGTGGCCAACAAGCGCGGAATGTTCGAGATCGCCAACAACGGCACGCTGTTCCTTGACGAGTTCGGCAATATCCCGCTGTCGACCCAGGCCAAATTGCTGCGCGTCATCCAGGAACGTGAATTCAGGGCGGTCGGCAGCACCGGCACGCAGAAAACCAATGTCAGGCTGGTCACCGCCACCAACAAGGACCTCAAGGCGCTGGTCGCCCAGGGGGCGTTCCGCGAGGACCTGTATTACCGCATCAATGTCTTCCCCATCCATTCGCCGGGGTTGAGAGAGCGCCGCGACGATATCCCGGCGCTGGCCTTTCACTTCCTCAGAATTTTTTGCGACGAACTGGAAAAGCCGCTGCCGGAGATTTCGGATGCGGCGATGAGCCTGCTGGTGAACCATGACTGGCCGGGCAACGTCCGCGAACTCGAGAACACCATGCATCGGGCGGTGATCCTCGCCTCCGGCAAGTTCATCCATCAGGCCCACCTGGCAAGCATCATCGATGCCGCGCCGCGGCTGGATCTCGAAGTGCCGAGAACCGGCGAGGATCTCAAGCGGATCAAGAAAATCGCCAGGGAGAAATCGGTTGAAGACGTCGAGAAGCTGTTTGTCCAGGAGACGCTCAGGCGCAACGACTCGAATGTCACCCGCAGCGCCGAGGAAACCGGCATGCAGCGCTCCAACTTTCAGGCGCTGATGAAGAAGTACAACATCCGGGTGCGCGATACCGCAAGCGATTCCGGCGAGCCGACCTGAAGCGGGCGGCATCGACCGGCGAGGCGCAGGGCGCCCGGCCGGCCGGATCTTCCGCGGCTACTCGTCTTCCACTTCCTCGTAGCCGGTGATCATCGCCTTGAAGTGCGCCCATGGCGTGTGGCTGAGGCTGGCCAGGTAGGGGTGGATGAAAATGAATCCGGTGAAGAAGATGAAGAAGATCACATGCACGGTATCCACCACGCGCACACCGCCGAACATTTCCACCATGGACGAAAAGCGCGCCACATCCCACAGCAGCAGGCCGGTGAAGAACTGGATGGGCACCACCAGCATCATGATGATCTGGTAGGTCATGCTCTGCAGCGCGTTGAACTTGCGATAGGCGCTGGCGTGGTGCGGATTGGGCTCGCCCTTGAAGATGCCGTAGCCGTAAAAACGCGCCTGACGGAAGCTTGCCATGAAATACTTGGCCGGGCTCAACTCGGGGTGATAGACCTTGATCTTGTCCGTGAATAGATAAAAGCCCAGCCACAGGAAGAAATTGGCGATCAGCACGAAGCCGACAAAGTTGTGGGCCTGCACCGCCGTCTGGAACGGCATCACCTGGATCACGTCGAGATACCTGAGCTGCAGGCCGGTGGCGATCAGCAGGATGAAACCGAAGGCATTGGTCCAGTGCCAGATCCTGACCGGCAGCGGGTTGATGTAAATCTTGTCCATGGCTATCTCCGGCTATTTCGAGGCGTCGTCAGCGCGACGATCCCCGGGCTGGGCTTGACTGTCGGCGTGCGCAGCGGCACCGTTCTTTCGCCGCTCCTTCCGGAACAGCCACTTGATGACGATATGCACCAGCGGCCCGCCGACTCCGGCGAGGAAGACCACGATCAGCAGGTTGTCCAGCAGCCCGATGCGCGTGCTGCCGACGGCGTAGAAACCTTTCACCGACTGCGTTGCCAGCATGGAATTGAGGATGTCCTTCTGCACCGCATGGCGCAGTGGCCTGCCGTCCGGGCTGGCGATGGTCAGCACCACGCTCTGGAAGGGTTGCGCGCCGGCCTGGTGACAGACGTTGCAGTCCTTGATCGCCTTGGACTTGTCGGCCAACTGGTGCGCTTCGACGCCGGAACTCACCTCCAGCCGGCCGCGCAGGACGACATGGCCCTGACCGTCCTTGTTGAATTCCTTGAGCAGGTTGTACAGCGCCAACTCGTTCAGCCCCGTCTCTTTCAGGTCGGCGGCGTCGGTCCGCTTCTTGAACAGCGGATCCCCGGCTTTTTCCGAAATCTGCCGCTTGCTCACTTCGTCATACAGCCTGAGATTGACCCGGCGCTGCGCGCCGGGAGCGTGGCAGACCGGGCAGGAGATCGCCTCGAAGTGCAGGGCGGCGTTGGGCAGCCAGTCCTTGTGTTCCTTGACAGCTTCCTTGTGGCACCCCAGGCAGGCTTCCTTGATGCCGTCGCCGAGCGAAGCCGCCTTGACGTCATGCGTCTGGTGACAGTTGGCGCAGATCGGAGCGGACTTTCCTTTGGCCACCCGTTCCAGACCATGCACGTCCTTGGAATAGGCCTTGAATATTTCTTCGTGGCACTTGGCGCAAGGCGTCGCCGCAATGGGGCCGAGGATCTTTACCGAACGCAGCGTGTGCTGATTGTGGCAATCGGCGCACAGCGGCGCGTCCTTGCGGCCTTCCTTGCTGCCTTCCTTGACCAGCGCGGCATGCAGGCTGTCTTCGTACTTGGCGAAATCCTTCTTGTGGCACTCGCGGCAACTCCCCTGCAGGCTCAGGGAATACTCGCGCTTGCTGGCGATCGAGGCCTTTTCCTTGCCGTGGGTCTTGGCATCCAGGCCCGAGTGGCAGTCCTCGCAATCGGTCTTGCCGTGCATCGACTCGATAAAGGCGCTGGTGGACACATGCAGGGAAAGCGTTTCCTTGTTTTCAAGCGTCTTTGTCAGGTCCTCCTTGTCGTGACACTTCAGGCACGCCGTGGTCTCTTTGGACAAGGTGTTCTCTTCGGCGTTGGCGGCCACTGCCGGCAGCAACAGCACCAGGGCGACCATGCTTGCCAGGCCCAGACCCTTCCTGCACAGGCGCCCAATCAACCTGCCCATGATCCACGAGCTTCTCATCGGATTTCCCCAAAATAAATCACCCCGCTCAAGCCGCGGAGCATTGGCTGCGCTTCTTCGACTGCCGGGACTGAAATGTGCAAACAAACACCATCGCGGGATGCCTCCCCCAATGGTGTTCGCATCATTCTAGCAGGCGCTCTTGCTGTTACGTGAGTCGCGTGGCCGCAGTCCTATTTGGTCGAGGCCTTGCCGAACAGTGACTGCGTTCCAAGCCAGGCCAGGGTAGCCAACCCGACGAAGGGAAGGGTGATGATGAAGGCCAGGCCGATGAAGGGGGCGGCCGCGAAGAGCATGACTTTCTTCAAATTGCTTTGCTGTTTCGCCGGCTCCGGATTCACGCTGTTTTGTTGTTCCACCGGTTCCGGATTCACCGCTTCAGCCAGACCCGGAAGGACGGCCGGCACCGCGTCAAGCAGCGCCTTCAATACGCTGTACTCGATCATTTCCGGTGACAGGGGTTTTTCCAGGAAGGACGATACGCCTGCGGCCCTGGCGCGCTCCTGATTCGCCGTCGAGCCGAAGCCGGTGACGATGACCACCGGCGTCCACGGGCGCTCGATCTTGAGCCGCTCGGCGAGTTCAATGCCGCTCATGCCGGGCATTTTGATATCCGTAAAGACGACGTCGTATTCGCCCTCCTGCACCTTGCTCAGCGCCTCCCGGGCATTGCCGGCGGTGACCACAACGTAACCCTTCTGGCCAAGAACGCGACTGAAACTCTTGCCCACCACCGGGTCGTCATCAACGACCAGCACTTTATGCAATGCACTCATCATATTTCTCCTAAATGACCCGGGCGTGTTCGGCGAGATTGCCAGCCCACCCAAACTTGATTCCCTGCTGTTCCGGCCTACCGGGCGCCGGCGCGGCCAACCGGCGGCTCGCAACGCAATGCCCAGCGCTTGTGCATCATGGCGCCGTTTGCCGCGTTGATGACTTCGTCCGGACCCACCGGCTTGGCCAGATAGTCATAGGCACCCAGCGTCACCGCCCGCTTGGCGGACTCGACTGCCGGATAGCCGGTGATCATGATCACCTCGCTCTCGGGCCACTTCTGCTTGATGGTCTCGAGTACATCCATGCCGTCCATGCCCGGCATGCGCTGATCGAGCAAGACGACATCGAAGGGCTGCTGCTCCATTGCCAGCAGGGCGTCCGGACCGTTCCAGGCGACTTCGACATTGCACTGCTGGTCCGACAAGGTTCTGACGAAGCAACGCCGCACCACTTCTTCATCATCGACCACCAGGATTTTCGCTTTTGCATTCACGTCGCCACCTCTGAGTGTTGCCCTGCCTGACTTTGATCGAGCAAGCCCCGTACCAATCATCCGTGGCAGAAATTATTTCGAATGGGATCAATCGCTTATGTCGCTCTATCGCCGGCCGGCCGGTGCCTGACAGGCGGCGCAGCCGCCGCTCGAAGTACATCGGATGTATGCACCGCCATCCGCAACCTCAGACAATATGTTTTTTAATCAAGAGGATATGAACTGCCGGCGGGAGATCCGGCTGTGTACATCAGTGCGGCCTGCCGGCCGCCGGCTGAGCTCAGCCGTGATCCGCGCTGCAGCAGTTGCAGCGGGGCTTTCTTCAGCCGGGTTGCCGTTCGCAGTCTATTTTCGCAGCAGCTGATAGCCGGCGCCGCTGACCGTCTGGATGGGGGAACGGCCGTCGGCAAGCCTGCCCAGTTTCTTTCTCATGTTGCTGATGTGCATGTCCAGGCTGCGGTCGTATTGGCCCATCTCGCGCCCCAGTGCGCTCATGGCAAGCTCTGCCTTGCGCACCACGCGGCCGGGGTTGTTGAACAGCACTTCCAGCAGATTGAATTCGGTGCCGGTCAGCGGCAGCGGTTGGCCCTTCCATGTCGCGATGCGTTCCGCGGCGAACAGGTTCAGATCCCACCTGCTGCCCGGACCCCACTCCCGCGCAGTCTTTTGCCGGGCACGGCGCAGCAGGGAGTTCAAACGTGCCAGCAACTCGCGCAGATTGCATGACTTGGACAGATACTCGTCAGCGCCGAGCTCCAGGCCGATGATGCGATCGACTTCGTCGCTCTCGGCGGCCAGCATCACGACCGGCAAATCGCCCTGCATGCGAATCCGCCGCAGCACTTCAATCCCCCGCAATCCCGGTAGCTGTACATTCAGTATGGCGATATCGCAGGAACCCTCCGCAACATGCTGCAAGCCCTTTTCGCCATCGTGTGCAACCGTAACGCCGAAGCCGTGATCCCCGAGGTATTCGGCCAGAATCCGGCACAGCACAGGATCGTCGTCGACCAGCAACAACTGTGGTGCGGACTCCAATCGAACTTCCCTCCCGAACGCTCAAAGCGCATTCTCTGACAAATTCCGGTGTGCCGCCGATCAAGGCAGCCGCCCCGCCCTGTTGCGCCACCGCAACTTGCAAAATTTTACATTAAGTGGCTGCGAAAAGTACAAAGTTCAGGCTTGAAGCTTTGCCGCGAGCCGGTATTTCTGGCCGAAAATTCCCGATGGAAATGATCGAGTAATATGTCTATTCCATATTTAACATATGGTTATAAGTGATTTGTAAATCAGCTTCTATCGGCCGCGGAAAAGCGGCCAACCCATGTCACCCGCTTTACTCCCCGTCGAGTCGCAGCTGGCAGGTAAGTATATGTAAAGTTCAGTTGGCGGGCAATTATCGCCATATTGACCTTAGGTCCTTTGTCGGGCATCTTCGCGCCCTAAGATTTTCCTAAGAAAGCCTTCAAATTGTGTAATTTTCGGGAAGCTAACTCATGAAGCCGTGGCAACGAATTATTGCTGTATGTGCAGCAAGCGTGGGGTTTGGCCTGTTGGCGACATCGGTGCAGGCGCAGGCGTTGCCTAAACCGGCG
>CAINHS010000022.1 GCA_903848955.1 uncultured beta proteobacterium | reverse complement strand
TTGGCGCCGAAAATGCGCCCGCCGCAGGCCGGGAAATACACCACCGGATCGCCCGCCGGGACTTCCTTCGCGGCGCCGCCACTGCCTTGCACCGGCACTCTGCCGGCCTGCGGCATGCCGCGCTTCCAGGCGCCGCCCGAGAGGCGGGCGACCAGGCCGTCGCCGACCACGCCGCTGACGGCATGGCCGATGCTCAGCCCCAGCCGCGATGCGCCCGCCACCTTGTCGAAATTGTCCGCCGCCCAGTGCCCGGCTTTTTGCGATGCGGTGCCGAGGCCGCGACCGCGCAGGCGTCGCGTCAGCTCGCCGGTATCGATGCCGACCGGGCAGGCGGTGGAGCACAGGCCGCAGCCGGCGCAGGTGTCGAGGCCGTAGTAGGCGAAATCGCGGCCGACGTCGGCCGCATCCTCGCTTGCGGCGGCGCGGCGCGACAGTTCGCGCCAGCTGACGATGCGCTGGCGCGGCGACAGCGTCAGCCGGTGCGAGGGACACAGCGGTTCGCAAAAGCCGCACTCGATGCAGCGGTCGACGATGTCCTCGGCGGCCGGCATCGGCTTCAGATTCAGCAGGTGGGCCTGCGGGTCGTCGTTGAGGATGACGCCCGGATTGAGCAGCCGGTCGGGGTCGAACAGCTGCTTGATGCGGCGCATCAGGTCGGTGGCCTGGCGGCCCCATTCCTTCTCGACGAAGGGCGCCATGTTGCGCCCGGTGCCGTGCTCGGCCTTGAGCGAGCCGTCGTACTTGTCCACCACCAGGGTACAGATGTCGTCCATGAAGCGGGCATAGCGCTCGACTTCCGCGGCATTGCTGAAATCCTGGGTGAACACGAAGTGCAGGTTGCCTTCCAGCGCATGGCCGAAGATGATCGCCTCGCTGTAGCCGTGCTGCCGCAGCAGCGCCTGCAGGTCGAGGGTGGCCGCCGCCAGCGCTTCGATGGGGAAGGCGACGTCCTCGATGATCACCGTGGTGCCGGTGCGGCGCATGGCGCCGACCGACGGGAAGGTGCCCTTGCGCACCTTCCAGTACATCTCGCAGGTGGCGGGATCGCTGGAGAAGAGCGGCGCCTCGATGGTGGCGATGCCGGCCAGCGCCCCCAGGGCCGCCTCGATCCGCTGCCGCAGGCAATCGCTGTCGCCGGCGCGCACCTCGATCAGCAGGGCGGCGGCCTCGTCGTGCAGGGTGCGCATCAGCGGCGGCAGGCCGGGCTTGTCCTCGACCGAACGCAGCGCCGGGCGGTCGAGCAGTTCGACCGCCGACACCGGTTCGCGCTTGAGGCGGATCACCGCCTGGCAGGCGGCTTCGATGGTCGGGAAAAACACCAGGGCGCTGGCCTTGCAGGGATCTTCGGCGACGGTGCGATAGGTGATGCGCGAGATGAAGCCCAGCGTGCCTTCCGAGCCGATCATGAGGTGGGCGAGGATGTCGATCGGATCCTCGAAATCGACCAGGGCGTTGAGGCTGTAGCCGGTGGTGTTCTTGATCTTGTACTTGTGGCGGATGCGGGCGGCCAGCGCCGCGTCGGCGCGCGTGGCGGCGCCGAGGCTTTGCAGTCCGTCCACCAGCGCGGCGTGAGTGCGGCGGAAGGTGGCGACGCTGGCGCCATCCTCGGTATCCAGCACGCTGCCGTCGGCCAGCACCACGCGCAGGCCGGCCAGCGTCCGGTAGCTGTTCTGAGAGGTGCCGCAGCACATGCCGGAAGCATTGTTGGCGGCGATGCCGCCGATCTTGCAGGCGTTGATGGAGGCGGGATCGGGCCCGATCTTGCGCCCCAGCGGGGCGAGGCGGTAATTGACTTCGCCGCCGATCATGCCGGGGCCGAGCCGCACCGTGGCGCCGTCCGGCCCGATTTCGCAGGTGGCGAAACCCTCGCCGATCAGCGCCAGCACGCCGTCGCTGACGGCCTGGCCGGAAAGGCTGGTGCCGGCGGCGCGGAAGGTCAGCGGCCGGCCATGCTCGCGTGCCGCCTGCAGCACGGCCTGCACCTCTGCCTCGGATTCGACCACGGCGACGACCTCGGGGATCAGGCGATAGAAGCTGGCGTCGGTGCCGTAGGCCAGCCGTCGCAGATTGTCGGTGATCACCTGGCGTGCGGGCAGGATGCGGCTCAGCGCCTGTATCAGAGGGCTCACTGGTTTGTCTCCTTGATCAGGTCGCGCAGGCGCTTCGGCGCCGGCGTGAGGGGCGTGCGGCTGCGGGTCCAGGCGCCCTGCTCGACCGGCGACTGGGCGCGGCCGCGGCTCATGAACCAGGATGTGATGCGGTACATCCGCAGGCGGCTGTAGATCAGTGCCCAGCCGTTCCAGATCGTGCTGACCAGCGTCGTGCGCGCCGCGCCGCTGCCGCGCAGGGTGGCGTCCGCGCTGCCCTCCCGCGCCTGCGCTTCATTGCGCAGGCGGACCAGCAGATCGACGATCGGAATCCGTACCGGGCAGACCTCGACGCAGGCGCCGCACAAGGTCGAGGCGAAGGACAGCGGATAAGTCGCCTCCAGGCCGCGCAGGTGGGGCGAGATGATGGCGCCGATCGGGCCCGGATAGGTGGTGCCGTAGGCATGGCCGCCGATGCGCGCATACACCGGACAGTGGTTCATGCAGGCGCCGCAGCGGATGCATTGCAGCGTGGCGCGCAGTTGCAGGTCGCCGTAGGCCTGGGTGCGGCCGTTGTCGACCAGGATCAGGTGCACCTCCTCGGGGCCGTCAAGTTCGCCCGGTTTGCGCGGACTGCTGATCAGGTTGAGGTAGGTGGTGACCGCCTGGCCCGTCGCCGACCTCGGCAGCAGGCTGTTGAGCGGGGGAACATGCTCCAGCCTGGCGACCACCTTCTCGATGCCGGTAATGGCGATATGCACCTTGGGTACCGTGGTACACATGCGGCCGTTGCCCTCGTTCTCGACCAGGAACAGCGTGCCGGTCTCCGCCACGGCGAAGTTGACCCCGGACAGGCCGATGCCGGCTTCGGCGAATTTGCGCCGCAGCACCTGACGGCCGATCCGGATCAGCGTATCGACGTCTTCGCTGTAGGCGACGCCGGGAATCTTCTCGGCGAACAGGGCGGCGATCTGCTGCTTGGTCTTGTGGATCGCCGGCATGATGATGTGCGAGGGCGCTTCGCCGGCAAGCTGGACGATGTACTCGCCCATGTCGGTTTCCAGGGTTTCGAGGCCGCCGGCTTCCATCGCATGGTTGAAGCCGACCTCTTCGCTGACCATCGACTTGCCCTTGGCGATGAGGCGCGCATCGACGCGGCGGGCAATGCCCAGCGCGATGGCATTGGCTTCGTCGGCTGTCTCGGCCCAGTGCACCTGAATGCCGTTGGCGGTGAGATTGCGTTCGAGCTGTTCGAGGAGCTCGGGGAGGTTGGCGAGGGCATAGCGCCGGATGGCTTCGCCGAGGTCGCGCAGGGTAGTCAGCTCGTCCTTGTCGCCGAACTGGGCGCGGCGCTTCATCTGCAGGAAGTCCATCGCGCCGCGGAAATTCTTGCGCTGCGCCGGGTCGTTGAGGGCGGCGAGGCTGCGCTCCTTGAAGTCCCTGGCGGCGTGAATCCGGATCGGCTGGCTCATGGCTTGCCTCCGCTGGCGAGGCAGAGCAGGACGATCACTTCCCTCGGACCGTGGGCGCCGTAGGCCAGTACCTGCTGGATGTCGGCGGTCTTTGACGGACCCGAGATGACCAGGGCATTGGTCGGCATGCCGCTCGCCCAGCGTTCGGAGAGCATTGCTGCCAGGAGGTTGGCGTGCATCCGGGCGGCATCGAGCAGGACGAAATGGATGGGTGGCACCAGCGACATGAGTCGCGGCTCGTTCGCGTCCGGCCACAGGACCATGCTGCCGGTGTCGGCGATGGCACTACGGGCACCGGTGATCGAGGCGTCGATGCCGTCGAACAGCCGGTCGCGCCACTGTGCAACGGGGCGGTCGTAGGGCACCAGTTCCACGCCGGCCGGAGCGCTTGCCGCCAGTTGCGCGCCGTGCGGAGTGTCCGGTCCGAACAGCAGGGTGCGCACGCCCTTTTCGGCGGCAAGCCTTGCCAGCAGCAGCGGCCAATCCTGAGCCGTGGTGTCATGGACTTCGGCATGGGCGGCCTCCATGTTGCTCCTGAATTTCGCCAGGGCGGCATCGGTCGCCAGCGGCGGACGCGTTGCGTGCCAGGCAGCGATGTCGGGCAGCGCAACGGGGCTGCCTTTCGGCGCGGCACGTAGCCGGCCGAGGATGCGGTCACGGGCGCTCATGGACCCACCCCCCGTCCCCCGCCCCAAGGGCAGGGGTGACAACGGTTCGGCCGCTGCCGCGGCCTCCGGGCGACTGACTGGCGCCGGCTTGGGGCGGCCCTGCGCTCGGCGCTCATGACGGCTCTCCACCGGTGCGGCGCCAGAGGAAAGTCGCAATGTGTTCGCCGGGCAGAGTCGCTTCGCTGCGACCGGCGATCTCATCCAGCTTTGCGGCGCGGCCGAGGATATTCAACAGGCAGCCGCAGTCGGCGCTGACGACGCGCTCGGCGCCGGTGGCGCGCAGGCTGTCCACCTTGTCGCTGACGATGGCTTCCGAAATGTCCGGGAAGCGCATCGAGAAGGTGCCGCCGAAGCCGCAGCATTCTTCGATGCGCGCCTGTCCGGTAACTTTGACCTGCGTCAGGCCGGCGAGCAGGGCGGCGCTGGTTTCGTGGCAGCCCATCTCGCGCCGGGCATGGCAGGAGGTGTGCAGGGCAATGGTGCAGGGCGCGCCGCTGTCGTCGTGGGCGAAGCCGACGACGTGCACCAGAAACTCGGTCAGTTCGAAGACGCGTTCGGCCAGCGCTCGCGCCTTGGGCGCCAGCACCGGATCGGCGGCGAACAGCTTGGGGTAGTCATGGCGCAGCATCGCGCCGCAGGAACCCGAAGGCACCACGATCGGCCAGGGTTCGGGAAAAATGTCGAGTTGCTGCCGGGCCACGGCACGCGCCTGGTCGGGGTAGCCGCTGGAATAGGCCGGCTGGCCGCAGCAGGTCTGCGCCTGCGGAAAATGCACGGTGATGCCTTCGCGCTCGAGCAGGCGGATGGTGTCGAGGCCCGCATCGGGGGCGAACTGATCCACCAGGCAGGTGGCGAACAAATAGACATCCGCGGGTTTGGCCGGGTAGTCCCGCGAGAAGCCCTGCGCGTATTCCATGGTCCTGCTCCTTCAGTGTTGTTGCACGAGCTGCGGTGCTAATGACGGTTGCCGCTCAATGCAGAAAGCATAGCGCGGATTCGCTGCGGCTACTTGAAGTTCTTCATCAGTTCATCGAGCGGAACGGGGATCTTGCTGTAGCTGTCGATGTACTTCTGCTCTTCGGCCTTGTACTTGCCGGCATCCCAGTCGCTGCGAAACTGCGCGGCCTCGGCGACCAGGGCGGGCGTGGCGATCTTCCTGGCGTCTTCCCAGAGCGGCGCGGTGGCCGACTGCCAGGCCCTGATTTCCTCACGGTCCGGCACATGGACCTGCATGCCCCTGGCTTCGAGGCGCCGGATGAAGCTGGCGTCGGCTTCGCGGTTGAGCTTGCGCTGGAAGTCGCGGACTTCGACGGCAGTGGTTTCGATGATCTTGCGGATGTTCTCCGGCAGCGCCTTCCACACCTTGCCGTTGACCTTGAAGATCATCACGTTGTAGGTATGCTGGTCCTTGATCATGTAGGGTTGGGACTGGTACATCCCGGCCGAGTAGATATTGACCGAGGGATTTTCCTGGCCGTCGATCACCTTCTGCAGCAGTGCATTGGGCAGTTCCGAGTAGGCCATGGGCATCGGGCTGCCATTCAGGGTCTTGATCAGGCCCATGTACATCGGGCTTTCCATGACGCGGATCTTCTGCCCCCTCATGTCTTCCGGACGCCTGATCGGCTTTTTCGAGGTGGTGAAGTTGCGCCAGCCGTTTTCCAGATAGACCACGCCGTGAATGCCCTTGCGGTCGAGCAGCTTCATCAGCCGGCTGCCCGGCTCGCCGTCGAGATAAGTGTAGGCCGCCTCGTAACTCTGGAACAGGAAGGGCAGGTCGAGCACCTGAAACTCCGGGGCGAAGCCGCCGATGGGACCGGTGGTGGTGAAGGACATCTCGATGGTGCCGAGTTGCACACCTTCGATGATGGCGCGTTCGCCGCCGAGTTGCGAGCCCGGGAACACCTTGATTTCGACTTCGCCGTTGGTGCGCTGCCTGACCAGGTTGGCGAGGCGGTTGGCGGCCATGTCGATCGGGGTTCCGGCCGCGATGACGAGGGCAAGCCTGAAGTGGTACCTGGCGGCGGCGCATGCCGGCGCGCTTGCGATCAATGCCAGTGCGCCGGCGCCGGCCAGAAGTTTGACGATCTTGGTGAGCATTCATCCTCCGCTTGGTGCGGAACGATAGTACGAAAAGCCGGTGGCCGCAGGATTACTTGCTGCGGCCACCGGCTTTTCGATGGCCGCCGGACTTCATGCGGCCGGGTTCTCCTGCGCGACTACTTGATGACCATCAGCGAGAACGGCCAGACGTAGGCTTGCAGCGTGACGAAGATGCCTACCAGGCAAGCCAGCGCAATCGAGTGGAAGAACACATAGCGCAGGATGTCGCCTTCGTGGTCGAACCAGCGGGTGGCGGTGGAGGCGACGACGATCGACTGGGCGTCGATCATCTTGCCCATGACGCCGCCGGAGCTGTTGGCCGCGCCCATCAGGTTGGGCGACAGCCCGAGCTGTTCCGCCGCCACCTTCTGCATGCCGCCGAAGAGCACGTTGCTTGCGGTGTCCGACCCGGTCAGCGCCACACCCATCCAGCCCATCAGCGTGCCGAAGAAGGGGTAGAACATGCCGGTGCCGGCAAAGGCCAGTCCCAGCGTGGTGTCGAGGCCGGAGAAGCGGGTCAGGGTGCCCAGGCCCAGCATCAGCACGATGGTCACCAGCGAGTAGCGCACCAGCCAGATGGTGCGGCCATAGGCCGACACCAGTTGGCCGAAGCTGTACTTTGCTGCCAGACCGCCGACCAGGGCGGCGAGGAGAATGCCGGTACCGGTTGCGGAGAGCAGGCCGAAGACATAGACCGCGCCTTCCTTGGTCGGCTTGGCGACGACCGGCGCCATTTTTTCAATCATGTTGTGCAGACCGCTGATCTCGAACTTCGGCGCGTAGATGCCGTTGAAGAAGGTCTTCACTACCGGCAGGCCCCAGATGAAGACGAACACCGTCAGGATGACCCAGGGCAGCCAGGCGCGGATGACATCGGCACGCGGATGCACAGTGACGGGGGCCGCCACGTGGCCCTCGCCACCGTCGGCTTCATGCCCCTTGAGCGAAACCGAGGTCCAGATTTCCTTGGGCTGCCAGACGCGCAGGAACAGCACCAGGCAGATCATCGACGACATGGCGGCGATGACGTCCACCAGTTCCGGTCCGATGAAGTTGGAAACGAGGAACTGCGGGACGGCGAAGCTGACGCCGGTGACCAGGATGGCGGGCCAGATCTGCATCATGCCCTTGCGGCCGGCGAAGGCCCAGATCAGCCAGAACGGAACGATCAGTGAAAAGAAGGGCAACTGGCGACCGACCATCGCCGATACGGCCATGAGGTCGTAGTTATGCACCTTGGCCAGCGTGATGATCGGGGTACCGAGGGCACCGTAGGCGACCGGCGCGGTGTTGGCGATCAGCGACAGGCCGGAGGCGGCGAGCGGCGAGAAGCCGAGGCCGATCAGGATCGCCGCAGTCACCGCCACCGGGGTACCGAAGCCGGCAGCGCCCTCGAAGAAGGCGCCGAAGGCGAAGGCGATCAGCAGCAGTTGCAGGCGGCGGTCGGCGGTGATGCCGGCGATCGAG
>CAINHS010000021.1 GCA_903848955.1 uncultured beta proteobacterium | reverse complement strand
GTTGTGTATGCCGCGCAAGGTCAGCATCTTGCGCAGCAGGATATTGGCATCGAGCGTCACCAGTGCGTTCGGGTTGACCCCCCCGGCAAGCACATAGGTGCCCCCAACACGCAACATCTCGACGCCGAAAGGACTGACATCAGGCACGCCGCAGACCTCCAGGACAACATCCGGCCCCTCCGGTCTACACAGGGCACGAATTTCGCTCAGCAGGGTGTCGCGGTCACCCGCCGGATCGAGCGCCAGATCGACGCCGAAATTGCTCGAGCGTTCCCGACGCCCAGGGGCCGGGTCCAGACCGATCACCGTGCGCGCTCCGCGCGCCTTGGCGATGGCCGCGCCATACAGCCCGAGCAGGCCGAGCCCCTGAACCACAACGGTCTGTCCCATGCGGATGTTGGCGGCTTCGGTGACGGCGATCATCGTTGCCACGCCGCAGTTGATCGGCGTGGCCTCCTCATCGCTGAGTTCAGGCGGCAGGCGCAAAATCCAGGAACGCGGCAGGATATAGCAGTATTCGCCGAAGCCGCCGTGGTGGTGGGGCTCGGTCGTGACGGCCATATGCCCGTACTTGTCGACGCCCCGCGATTTCTGCGGCAGGTCGAGCACCTCGGTGAAATAGTTGCTGCCCGGGATGAAATACTCGCTCCACGTAATGCGGTCACCGGGCGCCAGCGTTTCGCCGCGCATGTCACGCTCCACCCCGGAGCCGAGGGCCACGATATTGCCGATGATTTCGTGGCCGAGCAGGCCGGGACACGGATTGGGTCGATGGCCGCGCCATGAATGGATGTCCGAACGGCAAATGGTCGACATGCGGATTCGTACCAGCGCCTCGCCCGGCCCCGGCGCGCGCAGCGGATACGCTTCGATGCGGAACGGTGCATTCGGACTGGCATAAACAGCCAGCCGCCCGGTGGCCGGTAATGTCATGTGCCAACCTCGGTGCCGTTGATGGCGTAATCGAAGATCTGGTGGCTTTTGAGCGATGCCGCCAGCGCGCGGTCACGATACCTCGCGTTCAGCGGCCGACTCAGGATAAACGGCACCCGTGCCTCGGTCACTGCGCCATGGCTGCGCAAACGCGCATCGGCCAGATTCGACAGATCGTGCTCGGCTTCCGCTGCGCCGATCACGGTAGCGATGTCGCCGATGACCACGACATCCCCTTCGCGGTCGGGCGGCAGTTCGAAGCGGCGGCAGACCTCATCCTTGTCAAGGGCCATAGCGATCCCCGGCATGTCCTTGACCAGGTCAATGATGGCCCGGGGCGTTGCCCGTCCGCCGAGACACCAGATGCGGACGAATCCGCCGAGCGCACCATGGTGCCTTACGAACGCATCGGTTATGGGGCAGATCACCCTGGTATCGCCCGCACCGAACTCCCGATCGAGGATGTCCTGCAGAAAGATCACATTCGGCTTGCCATCCGGGGTCGACTTGTCGTTCATGCCGTGGTCAGCGGTGAGCGCCACGACCGCCCCAAGCGCAGCCAACTGGCCGAAGGCGGCGTCAATGCGGCGATAAAACTCGTTGGCCACGGGATCACCCGGTGCGTGCTTGTGCTGAATGTAGTCGGTCAGCGAAAGAAACAGCAGATCGGGCCTGTCGCGCTCGAGCAACTTGATGCCCGCCTCAAGAACGAACAGCGACAGGTCCATCGAGTACATGTCCGGCAGAGGCATGCCGACGAGTTCGAGCACGTTCTCGATACCGTTCTCAGCAAGCGTGCATTGATCGGCCTTTTCCGAGGAAAAGCTGACATTGCCCTGCGTCAGGTCAAGCCCCTTGCCTAGCTGCTTGCGCAGTTTGTCTTTGGCCGTGATCGAAACCACTGTCGCCCCGGCATCGGCGAATTCGGCGAGGATGGTGCGACTTCTCAGCAGGTCCGGCCCGGTCATCACCACTGCCTCGCGCGTGGCAACGTCGAGATAGAAATTGCCGGAAATGCCGTGCACCGCGGGTGGTGCGCCCGTTATCAGCGACATGTTATTGGGGCAGGTAAAACTCGGCACGGTGCCGTCGGCGACGGTGCTATAGCCCTCACGAATGAATCGGGCGATGTTCGGCATGATGCCGTCGCGCAGGCCCTGCTCGATGTAGGCCGGATCGCCGCCGTCAATGCAGACGACGACCACGGGTTGCAGCGGCCAGCGATAGGTAACACCGTTAAGTTCGATATTTTTCATACGGGTAGTAGTGAGTGGCGATGGAAAATCAGATGGCCCAATGGCGGATGCGTGCAGACACCAGGTCGATCATCGTGACCGTCACGATGATAATGAGCAGGACTGCCGAGGTCTCGGCATAGGAGAAGCCGCGAATCACATCGTGGAGGATCACGCCGATGCCGCCGGCACCGACCATGCCGACCACGGAGGCCGAACGCACGTTTGACTCGAATCGATACAGCGCATAGGAAATCCATAACGGCAGTACCTGAGGAATCACGCCATAGATGATCTCCTCCAGTGCATTGGCACCGGTGGCACGAACACCTTCGACCGGCCGCGGGTCGATGGCCTCCACGGCTTCGGCGAACAGCTTGGCGAGGACACCCGTGGTATGCACCCACAGTGCGAGTACGCCCGAAAACGGGCCGAGCCCCACGGCAACGATGAACAGCATGGCGAACACCATCTCGTTGATGGCGCGACAGGCATCCATCAGTCGCCGCATCGGCTGGTAAACCCAGCGTGGCACGAGATTGTTGGAGGAAAGCAATCCGCAGGGGACGGCACAGATGAGCGCCAGCACCGTGCCCCAGATGGCGATATGCACCGTGATGACCATTTCGCTCAGGTAAATACGCCAGTCATGGAAGTTCGGCGGGAAGAAGTCCTTGGCGAACACCGCCATGTTGGATGAGTCCTGAATCAGCGCCAGGGGCCGCATATCGGCACCCTGCCAGGACCAGATCAGCACCATGCCGAGCACGCCCCAGGCCATTGCAGCAAGCAGGCTGGTGCGTGGCGGCTCAAGAGGGACGTCCTTGATTGCGGGCCGAAGACTCATCTTTGTATCGGGGAGGCAGATGTCAGGGAAAACATGCTTCGGGCGGGAAACGCCCGTTGCGTGCCGTCGCTCACTTCATCTGCTTGGCCAACTCCGCGAGCTTGGCGTCGATTTCGGCCAGTTTGGGCTTCTTCTCCGCTTCAGACATGTTGGCGTCGTTCTCGAATTTTTTCCGCTCCTTGAACAGTTCCAACTGGCGAATCGGCAGCAACTGCGCATCGGTCGATGCCTTGAAGCCCTTCAGTCGATACATGTTCTTCAATATTTCCTTTTCACGGCTGTCCTTGCCGTAGCCGACAATGAAATCCTGGACCTTCTTCTTCATATCGTCAGGCAGGTCCTTGCGCCACACCAGGGGATCGCGCGGGATGAGCGGCGAGGTCCATAGAATGCGGATCGGTTCCAGCTTCTCCGGAGCAGTCTCTTTCATCTTTTGCGTCATCTCGCTGTTGCTGGTGGCGACGTCCACCTGTTTGTTGAGGACGGCAAGAAAGTTGCCTTCATGGTTAGATGAACGCATCACCTTGAAATGTGTTTTGGGGTCAAGGTTGTTCATGGAGAAGACGTAGTAGGTAGGCACCAGAGTGCCCGAGGTAGATTGCGGGTCGCCGATACCGAAGGAGTAGCTCTTGCCGTTCTTGAGTACCTGATCGAGGGTAGTGATGCCGCTATCCTTGTGGGTAATGATGTAGGAATAGTAGCCGGGGGTACCGTCAAGATCGATGAATTGGGCGAAGACCTCGCCACCGGCGCGATCCACTGCATCGATGGCCGACTTGTTGCCGTACCAGGCTATTTGCAGTTTGTTGAAGCGCTGTGCCTCGATGATGCCGGCGTAGTCGGTGGCGAAGAAACCATTGACCTTGACGCCGACCGCCTTGCTCATGTCTTCGAGAAAGGGCTCCCACATCTGCTTCAGCGCACCGGCCTTTTCCGTGGCAATGATGCCGAAATTGATTTCCTTGAGATCACCGGCCTGCGCGATGCCGGATAGCAAGAGCACGATCGCCGCAGCGACAAAGCTTTTTATGTTGCGAATCATGATGACTCCTTTTGATGAATGGGGAGAATTGATTGAGGTAGCCTCAGGCGGCCGAGAATGGAAGCGGTGCGGCGATGGCCGGATGTTTGTGCGGTGAACTGTCGAGCGCGCGGCCAAACAGTTCTTCAGCGTCAGAGCCATAAAGTTCGCACAGCAGTTGCGTCGTCAGGGCCGCGGACGGACCGTCATATACCACCCGGCCACGGTGCAGGGCGACTGTGCGAGGACAATACTTCAGTGCGAATTCGACCTGGTGCAGGGAAACCACGACGGTGCAGCGACGTTCGCGGTTCAGCGTCGCCAGAAGTTCCATGACGTTGCGCGATGACTCCGGGTCAAGCGATGCGATCGGTTCGTCGGCAAGAATCACCCGCGCACCCTGAACCAGACAGCGTGCGATGGCGGCACGCTGCTGCTGACCGCCCGACAGGGTAGTCGCCCGCAGCCAGGCCTTCTGCTCGATACCCACCGCTACCAAGGCCTCAAGTGCTGCCTGCCGGTCCGGGACGGAGAAGCGCATCAGCAGGCCGCGCCAAAGACTGGTTCGATGCAACAGGCCCGTCATGACATTGGTGATGACCGAGAGGCGTCCCACCAGATTGAACTGTTGGAACACGAATCCGATGTTGGCGCGGATACCACGGATGTTTCGCGCCAAGCGCCCTTCCTGTTGTACCGTCTGGCCCATCACGGCAATCGTTCCTGCGTCGGCGGCAATGAATCCGGCTACGTGTCGCAGCAACGTCGACTTGCCGGAACCGGAGGCTCCAATCAGGGCCACCATCTCCCCTTCCTGAATCTCCAGGTCGATGCCTTGCAAGGCTTTGCAGTTACCAAACGACTTGGTGATGTTCCGGATTTCGATGGCGGCGCTCATTGCTGTATGCGTTCCTTCTGCTGTCGGTAAACAATTTGAAACATATCGCGACCTATAATTTGTGCGTTACCGATTGTTGACAATCTACAAACCAAGGGTTGAAGCATTTTCGTCCGCGAATATTGCAATTCGATTAAACAAATATGAACAGACACCCCCTCACTCGTCCGAGTGCCGCCATTGAACTGTTGCGCAGTCACTCCCTGCCATCGGTGGTCCTGCAGCAGTTGGAAGGCATGATCCTCGCCGGAAAGTTCGCGCCCGGCAGCCAACTCACCGAAATCCCCCTTGCCGCCAAACTGGGCGTCTCGCGTGGCCCCATAAGGGAGGCATTTCGTGGCCTCGAGGAAAAGGGACTGGTGCGCGTCGAGAAAAACCG
>CAINHS010000020.1 GCA_903848955.1 uncultured beta proteobacterium | reverse complement strand
TTGCTGATGCGCTACGAGTGCTGTTGCCAATGTATAGAGGCAGTGCGAAGCATCTCTACCGTGGAGAAAGTCTCCATAATCGTTCTCGGCGCACATACGGTTTGTCATGGACTGCATCCATCGAAGTTGCTCGTAATCATGCCATGAAGGGAATAGCCAGAACGGCAAAAGGTGGAAGTGTCGTTCTTGAGACGCTTGCACCCAAAGAGGCAATCATATGCAAGGTTCCGCGTACCCAAGACCGCTACCACGAAGAAGAATATATCGTGGATCGACGGTACTTGATGGCCGTTAAGGTTACCGAACGGTTCTCAGAAATGCATGTGAATGACATGCAGTTGAGGCGGGAGGCGAAATGAGTAAGGAAAAGCAACCTCCGAAGCGAAGCACGAAGGAAGAGGAAATTGCCAAGGCACAAGCCATCAAGGCAAATGATGATGCTGATAATTTGATAGACGTTATCTACAACTACAATCGCACCGATGCGGATACTCATACATGGCATCTGTTCGATGACCTGATTAAATTCGCGAAAGACAATTCGAGTACAGAACTCAAAATGGAACGAGAAAGGCTGGCTTCTTTAATTGCATGCCTGCCATTCAGATTGCGCGAATGGGATAAGGTACGACCTCAACTGAGCAAAATAATTCTCGACGGACTTAGTTCTGGTCGATTCCATGATGAGAGTGGCTTTCGAGAAACTGAACCACGACTTGCCGCACGATCTACCGATACAACCATCAGGGAAACATTTTCTCGCGCCCGAAAGAAATTATTGCTATAGCGCGACTTAGCAATACACACGGCATTTTCATCGCGTGTGACCTCTGGCATCGTACCTGTGCGTTAGTTCATCACAGGAGACACCGATGTCCACCACTCATACCACCCATCAGAAGCTTCTCTATTCCCCGAATTCAGCAGCACAATTGCTCGATGTAAGCCGTTCCTTCATTTACGGTCTGATGAAGGCTGGCGCACTTGGATACATCCAGGTTGGTAGTGACCGTCGCATCCCAGCGGAAGAGATTGAACGCATCGCAAAATCCGGCACTAACTGCAAGGCAGCCTAATCATGGCTACCGGCGATCAACTCAAGGAATTGCTGCGGGACGCAGATCTCTGCAGCAGTCGCGGTGACTACGATCAATCGTTTAGTCACTTGCTCAAGGTGCTGCGTCACTTCCAGGTAGACCCGCGCTTGCGTATGTCGGAGAAGCCGTTGCTCTCAAAGCTTTTGAAAGCACTTGATCATCTCCAGCGTGGTGGGTGCTACTGCCCCGTCCAATCCGCGGCGCGTCGTGCCAGGGAGTTGCTGTGAGGCCACCAGACCCTGGAAATGATAATGGCTGCCTGTGGGGGGCAGCCATCATCGAGGAGACAAATCAAAGCAGACACCAGCACTCTACGCCTCCCTGCCTCAGTATGCAACGGGTGCAATCATGATTGGCGTATGCATCGACTGCCGCACCACATTCCTTCGCGGCCCCAGTGAAAACTGGAAGATTCGTTGTCGCGCCTGCTGGTCGACGAAGCGCAATGCCACCACAGCACCAGCGAATCTTCCTGCACGAATAGTTGATGAACTGCCCAGTCGACTGCGCGGATTGATCCAGCTTTGCCATCCAGACCGTCACTCCGGTTCCGAACTCGCAAGCAATACGACCCAGTGGTTGTTGCGGATACGACAGGACTTGCGGATATGACAAATGATCGTAGGCAAGGAGCGCGGCTATGACAGCATCCGCAGAAGCAGGGATCCGCGACCTCGACAACCTCGCGAAATTGTTCAGTGGGTATGAAGTTGACGCGGCAATCACCATCAACGACTTCTACGCATTGATGCCGATGCACAAGTACATATTCAAGCCCACCGGAGAACTGTGGCCGGCTGAAAGCATCAATACCAGACTGCCACCAAAAATTGTCAATGGACAAATCGTGCGTCCATCCGCGTGGCTCGATAGGAATGCGCCGGTGGAACAGATGACTTGGTCACCTAATGAGCCGGCACTGATCAAGGACAAGTTGATCGACTCCGGTGGCTGGATTGATCACCATGGGTGCAACGTATTCAACCTGTACCGTCCAGCACCAGTCCTTCTTGGTGACCCTGCCCAGGCAGGGGTTTGGCTGGAGCATCTCAATCTCATCTATCCTGGTGAAGCACGGCACATCGAATGCTGGCTTGCACACCGCATCCAGCACCCTGGCGAAAAGATAAATCACTGCATCGTGCTACAGGGCGCACCAGGGATCGGGAAGGACACAATCCTTGAGCCAGTGAAGCAGGGAGTCGGACCGTGGAACTGGCAAGACATCAACCCTGCCCAGATGCAAGGACGGTTCAACGAGTGGTGCAAGGCAGTTATCGTCAGAGTCAATGAAGCCCGAGACCTGGGTGACTATGACCGATACGCCTTCTATGACCACAGCAAAGTCTTCATGGCAGCACCACCGGACGTACTCAGGGTGGATTCCAAGAACATTCGCGAATATGCCGTTCCCAATGTGGTTGGCATCATCATCACCACCAACCATGAGGCTGATGGCATTTTCCTCGATGCCGATGACCGTCGTCATTTTGTTGCCAGCAGTGAGATCGAGAAGGATGCCTTCACCGAGAAATACTGGACACAACTCTGGGATTGGTATGCCAATGGCGGGATCGGACACGTTGTTGCCTATCTGAGAACTCTGGATATATCCGGCTGGAACGCGAAAGCATCGCCACCCAAGACTGAAGCATTCTGGCGCATCGTCCATGCCAATGCCGCACCTGAGGATGCCGAACTTGCCAGCCTGATCGATGACCTGGGCAATCCTCCTATCCTGCAACTGGGACAACTGGCTGATTGTGCGCGGCGCAGACAAGCATTCTCTCTGGCTGACTTCCTGACCGGACTCAAGACCAGACGCAACGTCCAGCACCGACTACACCAGCAGGGATACATCCCAGTTCGCAACCAGGATCGGAAGGACGGTCTCTGGAGTGTCGACGGCAGACGGCAAGCAGTCTATGGGCAACGGAAGTTGAGTTATCGGGAGCAGGTCGAGTTAATCAGAACCAAGAACGGAGACCGTTAGCAGTGAAAGCAGTGTTTATAAACCAGCACCCTGTGTTCCAGGGTCAATTTACGGCAGTGATAGACAGTGATAGCAGTGATATTCCATCTCCAGAGTAAATCGAATAGCTATAGGGATAGAAAATCACTGCCACCACTGCCACCACTGCCCAGGCATTACTTCAACGAGGAATAACGATGGGCAAATTTCAGAAAGGTCAGCCAAGGCCAGCAGGAGCAGGAAGACGGAAAGGCGCGGCGAACAAGGTTACGGTCACGGTGAGGAATGCATGGGAGGCAGCATTCGGCAAGCTACAGAAGGACAAGGAGAGAAACCTGCTGGCCTGGGCCAAGGATTCGCCGGAAAACTTGAAGGTGTTTTATGGGCTGAGTACGAAGCTGATGCCGTTGATCGAACTGAATGTCGAGCAGACGAGACCGCACATTGATGCCAGCACACCGGAAGGACTGCTGGAAGGCGCGAGGCGCATTGCGTTCGTCCTGGCGAAAGCTGCAAGGCTGGTAGACGAAACGCCATCACCCATAAAGATGCTGACCAGGGAGGTTTCGGAACCGGAGGAGGTTGCCGGCGAAGTCCTGCCAGCAAAGGACTCTGAGCCTGGATACAGGCATAAGCCCATGAGTGCAGAAGAGGCAGAAGACTTGGCAGAGCAGAAAAAAATTGAACGTGCAGCCAAGCAAACAGTATCGACGTTCATGGGCAATGCCGGCCCCTGGAGACGGTGATACAAGGATTATCAATCCGTAGGCGAACAGAGAAAAGCAAATATGAACACACATGGAAACATACAGTTGTATCAGGTGATTGCCACATGGGTTCCGGCAATTCAGATTCTGTACACGTTGGAGACACGTTAAGCATGAAGACCTATCTGCAAGGCATCAAATCGGCCCTTCCTGAGGACTTCGCGCTTGAGGCAAGCGTGTATGCCAGTTACTGCGTTGCGGCCCTTGGCGCGGCCCTATTCTGGGCATCTGCGTGGATCATCGTGGCTTGATCATGGGCATCCTCGATCATCGCGCCAGGGTGGTTGCCAGCGTGGCAGGAAGTACTGCGGCGCAGGACTTTCCTGACTTGCCGTCTGTCCTTGCCAAACTCCTCACCGCATCTGCTGGTCGAGCGAAAGCTGCCGGTGATCGTTCCAGGGACAGGTCTGAACTGTTGCGTGGTGCTATCAGGAAGGCAGCAGAGGCACTTCCGCTGGACGCGCCTGACAAGGAGTTGGAGGTTGTCGTTGGTCGACGTCTTCGCGCCCATCCTGGTGAATACGGGCTTGCACAATCACCAAGTCTGGAGGTGCTTCGCGATGAACTCCGTATCCTGATCGATCTTCACCGTTTCAGTACCGAAACAGATCACTCCTGACTTCTCAGGTACGTGTCCAGGGCTATGCTGGAATTATGCAATCAACTGAGGAGTGAATCATGGCTGAAGCTACAGCAGCAGAACAAAAGAATCTGGGTGCAGAGATTGAGAGGCGCAAAGCAATCCTGGCAGCACAGGACAAACTGATTGCAGAGGGCGAGGCGAAACACATGGCGCATCTTGCCAACTTGGGCAAGGACGCAAAGCCGATACCGAAAACCCCTCGTCACATCGAACTCGCGGCACTGGTTGCTGCGGAGCTTGCCGGCGTGAGCATCGAGGAGTTCAGCAAGTTGCGGCGTGAGGGGAAGCTGCCTGATGCGGCGAAAGAAGCAATGTCCGTCATCCCGCAACCGGCGCGTGATCAACTTCAACTGGCTGAGTTCACCAATTGCGACAGGAGACTGGTTGCGCCGGCGGATGTCGATCCACGCTTGCTCGATGACAACCGGAGGTTCTGGTCAATCCTCAGTGATCAGCTTTCCGCCTTTGATCTGATCAGGGTGATCGCACCAGATCGTTCCTGGTATGCCGAGTATGTGGTGACTGAATGCGGTGAGAACACTGCGTCTGCACGACTGCTGCGCTACATCGATATCGAGCCGGCGCAGAAATCGAGCCAGCATGAATGGCTGCCGGACGGTTTTGAGTTGATCGCACTGGGGCCGGAGCATCCGGTTCCTGGATTCGCCATCAAGAGACTGCGCGATGGGCATCTGATGCTGAGTTCTGGCATGCCGTTCCCTGATGTCGAATCTGCTCGCCGTCATCTCAAGGATCATGCCGTTTTCAAGAAAGACGAAATTACGAAGTATTTGCCTTGAGCCTGTTGAGTCTCAAACCAACTCAACAATTGCGATGAAGAACATGGGACAACCACCTGATAAGTCGGCCACCGAATACGATCTCCGTTCCTCCGGTTTGTCAGGTGTCCCGCCACGATGAGGTGATGTGATGGGTGATGGCATAGATCGTCCAGATTGGAGTGGAGGTTCCGGTGGTGGCGAACACGTTGAGACCCTGCGCTTCGCCGGAAATGCGAAACCAGTACAAAGGGGTGACTGGGGAAACGCCGCACCCACGGAGCATGTCGTTGGCTTGCACATCGTCCCTCCAGGCACTAAGCCGGTGGAGCGCGGCAATTGGGGTGACGGTGACTACCGGAACATGGATGAGGTCAGGACATCGAACACTGTTCATCCGCTTGACCAGGAGGCTAATAAAGAGCCTGTCGAGCATGACCAGGAGTCCGGTCAGGAGTCCAGCCAGGGAGACATCGATCCGGTGGTGGTCGATCACCTTGTAGGTTTCGTGGGACGGGCAGAACCGGCACATGCTGCGATGGACTGGCTGAAGTCGGTGGAGGGCAAGGAACTGACGAAGAGTGAGCCGGCGCGTCACGCTTACGATCTTCGTGGCCTGGAAGTGTCACCTGAGAATCTGCCGTATCTGCAAGCTTTCGCGAACCACATGGCGCGGGCCGGCGCAAGCCAATCCGAATTCAGCAAGAGCATCGAGTGGGCGCAGACCCTGACACGCAATGTCGCGAAGTATGAGCAGACGCAATCAAGCCAACAGGTCACTGCAATGCGGCAGATCGAAGCAGTCGATGTCGAGCATCGAGACACTGCCGGCATGAGACTCCGCGCCGAGTGGCAGACCGACTACGACACCAATATCGCGACGATCAACCGTTACCTGGAGACCTTGCCCAAGGACGAACGCGAATACCTAGTGCGGTCACGAATCGATGGACGCGCATTCGGCAACGATCCTGAGAGGTTGAAGGAATTCCTGGCAGAGGCAAAGACCAGTCAAAAAGACGAAGGTCTGTCGCGCCAGGAGATCGAGAAGATTCTGCGTACCAATCGATCCAGGTACGACAGAGACCCCGCTATGCAGTCGCGGTACAGGCAACTTTTGCAAACAAACTAACGAAGGAGAATCACATGGCATATGCATCAACCGTGGCATCAGTTCGTCAAATCGTTGATCAAGGACTCTACGCAGTGCAAAGTGAAGGTGCAGTGCTGGGTGGTGGCGGATCAATCTTCGCGTACTGCTCCAGTCATGCGGCAGCAACCATTGTCGCAGCAGGATTCTTCGCGCAGTGCGGCGCACAACCAACAAGCGGAAACGCAGCTATGCCGTTGGTCAAGTCTGCCGATAATCGCGGTATGCGGTTTGGCGATTTGGTCGTGAACATCCAAAGCAGTGCTGGGGCCGCACCTGGAACGGTTTCATGGCATTCGGTGACCGGCTCGACTTACAACCAAGCAAGTTCTGCGGCATCCAGTGGACACTCGTCTCTGACTGCTGGATTCGATATCACGGTTGTCTGATGACCGAGTTCGATCCGGTAGCTGCGGCGAAACGCGAAGTCGCGTTGCTGCAAGCATTGCTGGAAACGACGAACAAGCTTGTGGCAGAACAGCAACGGACATTGGACATCATGGCAGAGGATAAAACCTCCAGGATCACTCTGCTGGAGTACATGTTGGAAACTCTTGAGCATCGAAGCATGACGAAGATCGAAGCTGCCATTCCCAAGGTGCGCGGATTGCTTGCGACGTTGGGTTGGCACAGGGAAGGCAACCTTCAATGAGAGGTGATCTATGACTGCTACCCAACGGCAACTGGCAGAGGCATTTGCAGACGATCTGGTCTCCGACATGGGAGATGTCCCTCCCTCGCTTGCCGCAATGATCAGGCAGTTCGCGATAGACGGTGTGATGGGCGGTAGCGAGGATGCAACCCAGGCTTATCAGAGGGCGATGAATCGCGACACAGAGGATTCACATTTCGAAGGCATGCCCAAGCAACCGCAGCACTCCGGTGATCTCGTCAATGCCGTCTACGATGGTGCTGGCAACATGTCGCAGATACACGGCAAAGGTTTGGTGTTCGATGTCATCCGCGATGGTGCGGGACGAATCAAATCTTTGGCGATGCGGGAAGAGTGAAGATCGACTTCAGCCAAGTTCCTGCCACCGTCTTGCGGTTTGATGTGGTGCGCGGCCCTGATGCCGCGAATGCGTCCATCAGGGCGCGGGAAGCGTAGTCAGAACCCCAGTTGCCTCGCTATTTCCTGCTCTTCTGGGGTCATCTTGGCTAATGCATCCTCGACTCCCTGGCTCATGTCGAAGTTCGCGTATTTGGCGCGTTGCTCTGCTGCCTTGGGGTCTTCCACCGGCCCAATATCGTTCGAGGGTAAGAGGCACTGATTACCGGCAATGTGCTGAATGATGGCAAGGTCTTTGCGACCCTGGTACTCATCCAGATGCCCGACAAGTTCCACGATAGACCCATAGCACAGTGGGCAGGAAGTGCCGGTGACCTTGCGCCTTGAGTCAGGTGGCAAGTCTGCGGCCGGCTGGCCTCTATAAACGATACAGGTGTGCCGTGCGGGTTGATGTGACCAGGGATGATTCGGTGAAAAGTCTCCGACTTTTACCTTGCCTAAGTAAGCCATGATGCTCTCCCGTGAGGAGTCCCGTTTAGCTTTTGTTTATCGTCGCGCAAGTAGGACTAAATACGACGATGCCGGTAGGCACAATCGGAAGACTACGCCTTCTGCTGTGGGAGTCAATCAGATTTACTTGGCACAATCTCAGTGTGCAGATGCCATTGAATCAAATTCTGACAATGCAGGAAATTATTTGCAGTCTTGTTGTCGAGCAAGAATCCACACATCCCGAACATCTTGTTCCAGATATATGTGTTTCTGGCAACCAGGGCATATGACATACCTCCCATCCTCGTCCTCAATCATGGTGGCACTGCCGGCAGTATGAGAACCGTCACTGAGGCGCACACTAATCAATTTCTCACGCTTGCAGCACGGGCATTCGCAATCAACGATTTTGTCTGGTGGATTCATGGTGTGGCTACAGTGCTATCAACAGGTGAAGGTATTGTGCAGCACAGGGGTTGCCGTGACCAAGTGATAGCAATCACCTTATCCACTAATGTGCGCCTGTAACCACCGTCTAACGTGTATGCAACGTGTACAAAATGGCCCAGAAATGAAAAAGGCCACCGGTTAAAGTGGCCTAAGTCATTGATTCTTTGGCTCCTCGACCTGGGCTCGAACCAGGGACCTACGGATTAACAGTCCGGCGCTCTACCAACTGAGCTATCGAGGAATATCAAGAGGCGCGGATTATAGCCGCGTCAATTTTCCCCCGCAACAGATTTGTCGCTTCTTCACAGTACAGCGGCGATGGCCTCCGCGACATAGTCAATGTTCTTGCTGTTCAGCGCCGCGACACAGATGCGGCCGGTACCCACGGCGTAAACGCCGAAATCGGTCTTGAGCTTCTCGACCTGTTCGGCGGTGAGGCCGGTGTAGGAGAACATGCCGCGCTGCTTGACGATGAAGCCGAAGTCCTGAGTGACGCCCTTGCCCTTGAGCTTTTCCACCAGCGCCAGTCGCATGGCGCGGATGCGCTCGCGCATGCCGGCCAGTTCATCCTCCCATTGCTGGCGCAGTTCCGGGCTGGCCAGGACCGCCGCGACGATGGCGCCGCCGTGGGTGGGAGGGTTGGAGTAATTGGTGCGTACCACTCGCTTGACCTGCGACAGCACGCGCGCCGACTCCTCGCGGCTGGCGGTCACCAGGGTCAGCGCGCCGACGCGCTCGCCGTAGAGCGAGAACGACTTGCTGAAGCTGCTGGAGACGAAGAACTGCAGGCCGGACGCGGTGAACAGGTCGAGCGCCACGGCATCTTCCTTGATGCCGTCGGCGAAGCCCTGGTAGGCCATGTCGATGAAAGCAACCAGGTTGCGGGCGCGGACCAGGTCGACCACCTCGGCCCATTGGGCGGCCGAGAGGTCGGCGCCGGTGGGGTTGTGGCAGCAGGCATGCAGCACGATGATGGAGTGGGCCGGCAGGCCGGCGAGGCAGGCCTTCATTCCGGCGAAATTGACGCCGCGCGTGGCGGCATCGTAGTAGGGGTAGCTGTCGACGGTGAATCCGGCGGATTCGAACAGGGCGCGGTGGTTTTCCCAACTCGGGTCGCTGATGTAAATCTTCGCTTCGGGATACATGCGTTTGAGGAAATCGGCGCCGACCTTGAGGGCGCCGGTGCCGCCGAGCGCCTCGATGGTGATCAGGCGGCCGTCGGCCATCAGTGGCGAATCGGCGCCGAACATGAGCTTCTGCACGGCCTGATTGTAGGCGGCGAGACCTTCGATCGGCTGGTAACCGCGAGCCGGTGCCGCTTCGAGACGGGTCTTTTCGGCGGCGCGAACGGCGCCGAGCAGGGGAACCTTGCCGTTGTCATCGTAATAGACGCCGACGCCAAGGTTGACCTTGGTGGCGCGGGTGTCGGCGTTGAAGCCTTCTGTGAGGCCCAGGATGGGGTCGCGGGGTGCCATTTCGACGGCGGCGAAGATTGATGCGGTCATGAAAACTCCAGAGATAAAGGCAAGGGCGGGAAGTCGCAAAACAAGCAATAATACCCCATTGTCCGGGTTGCTTTGCTCAGGTTCAGCCCCGGTTTTAACTGGAAAGACAGGTTAGCCAGTGGCCGAGATTCATCAGTTGTCTACCCGGGTGATCGAATTCGCAGGCAGTCCTTTTCACCTGCATCAGCCGTTTGCGCCGGCGGGAGATCAGCCCGAGGCGATCCGCTTGCTGACCGAAGGCTTCAATGACGGGCTTTCCTTCCAGACCCTGCTCGGCGTCACGGGTTCGGGCAAGACATTCACCATGGCCAACGTGATTGCCAGGCTAGGCCGTCCGGCGCTGGTGCTGGCGCCCAACAAGACCCTTGCGGCGCAGTTGTACTCGGAGTTCCGCGAGTTTTTTCCGCAGAATGCCGTCGAGTATTTCGTCTCCTACTACGACTACTACCAGCCCGAGGCCTACGTACCGTCGCGCGACCTGTTCATCGAGAAGGATTCCTCGATCAACGAGCATATCGAGCAGATGCGCCTCTCGGCCACCAAGAGCCTGCTCGAGCGGCGCGACGTGGTGATCGTGTGCACGGTGTCGGCGATTTACGGCATCGGCGATCCGGTCGATTACCACAGCATGATCCTGCACCTGCGCAAGGGCGAAAAGGTCGGGCAGCGCGAGATCATCCGCCGCCTGACGGAAATGCAGTACGAGCGCAACGAAGTGGATTTCAGGCGCGGCGTGTATCGGGTGCGCGGCGACGTGATAGACGTCTTCCCGGCGGAGAACGCCGAAAGCGCGGTGCGCATCACGCTGTTCGACGACGAGATCGAAGGCCTGACGATTTTCGATCCGCTGACCGGTCATACCCGGCAGAAACTCGGCCGCTTTACGGTGTTCCCGTCGAGCCACTATGTGACGCCGCGCGCCACGGTGTTGACGGCCATCGAGGCGATCAAGGAAGAACTGCGTCAGCGCATCGAGTTCTTTCAGGCGAACCACAAATTGGTCGAGTGCCAGCGCATCGAGCAGCGCACCCGCTTCGATCTCGAGATGATGGACCAGCTGGGATTTTGCAAGGGCATCGAAAACTACTCGCGGCATCTCTCGGGGCGCCAGCCCGGCGAGCCGCCGCCGACGCTCTACGACTACCTGCCGGCCGACGCGATCATGTTCGTCGACGAGTCGCATGTGACGATTCCGCAGGTCGGCGGCATGTACAAGGGCGACCGCTCGCGCAAGGAGAACCTGGTTGACTACGGTTTCCGCCTGCCGTCCGCGCTGGACAACCGGCCGCTGCGGTTCGAGGAATTCGAGAAGCTGATGCCGCAGACGGTGTTCGTATCGGCGACACCCTCGACCTACGAGGAGGCGCATCAGGGCCAGGTGGTCGAGCAACTGGTGCGGCCGACCGGGCTGGTCGATCCGCTGGTTGAAGTGCGGCCGGCCTGCACGCAGGTGGACGACCTGCTGACGGAGTCAAAGAAGCGCATCGCCGCCGGCGAGCGGGTGCTGGTGACGACGCTGACCAAGCGCCTGGCCGAGCAGCTCACCGAGTACATGGGTGACAATGGCATCAAGGTGCGCTACTTGCATTCCGACATCGATACCGTGGAACGGGTCGAGATCATCCGCGACCTGCGCCTGGGCGTGTTCGATGTTCTGGTCGGCATCAACCTGCTGCGCGAGGGTCTGGACATTCCCGAAGTGTCGCTGGTGGCTATCCTCGATGCCGACAAGGAAGGCTTCCTGCGTTCGACGCGCTCGCTGATCCAGACCATGGGCCGCGCCGCGCGCCACCTCAACGGCACGGCGATTCTTTATGCCGACAGGATTACCGATTCGATGCAGCGGGCAATGGGTGAAACCTCGCGGCGGCGGGCCAGGCAAGTGATGCACAACGAGGTCATGGGGATTGTCCCGACCGGTGTCAGCAAGCGCATCAAGGACATCATCGACGGAGTCTACGACGCGGAAACTGCCGGGCGCGAGCTCAAGGCGGCGCAGGAGACGGCGCGCTACGAGGTGATGAGCGAAAAGGATATGTCGCGAGAAATCAGGCGACTGGAGAAGGCCATGCTGGAGCATGCGCGGAATCTGGAGTTCGAGGCGGCGGCGACGGCGCGCGACGAACTCTTCCGCATCAAGCAACTCGCCTTCGGCGGCGAGGCGCACGATGCGCCGGGGGATGCCGCATGACAAGGCAGCGCATACTTTTCGTATGCACCGGGAATATTTGCAGATCGCCCACCGCCGAGGGCGTGGCGCGCGGCCTGGCGCAAAAACGCGGTATGGAGGAACTGTTCGAGTTCGATTCCGCCGGCACTCACGGCTATCACGTCGGTGAGCCGCCCGATCCGCGCACCGTCGCTGCGGCGGCAAAGCGCGGCTACGATCTGTCACCGCTGCGGGCGCGGCGGGTGACGGAGTTCGACTTTGTCTGCTGCGATCACGTGCTGGCGATGGGGCCGGATCACCTGGAGTGGTTGCGGCGCGCGTGTCCGAGTCCGCACCGGAGCAAACTGGGCTTGTTTCTCGACTTCAGCGAGGACCTGGAGACAGACGAGGTTCCCGATCCCTACTACGGCGACGGGCAGGGCTTCGAGCACGTGCTCGATCTGGTCGAGGATGCGGCGGCGCAGCTGATCCTGAAACTCGCCATCAATCGTCTGGAATGACAACGGGCGCCCTGGGGCGCCCGTTGCTCGATTCGAAACGACCGGCTTCAGTCGTTCTTGGTTTCCACCATCTGCAGCGGTTCGTTGACGATAACCGGCGCCGGTTTGGGCTTGCGGCCCAGGGGTTGCGCCGGGGCGAAGCTGTCCGCAGCGGGAGCGGCATGGCTGGTCTCGATCAGCACCAGCCCGGCCTGTTGCAGCGATCCCGAAAGATCCACCGCAGCCGGCTTCGGCGCCGGCGGCACGATGATGGGATCGACGACGGGCATGGCCGGCCGGGGCGCTGCCGCGACCACCTGCGGCGCAGGTTCGGCTGCAGGAGCCGCTACCGGCACGACGACGGGTAGCGGAACCGGTTCCGCAATCACCAGCGCGGTGACGGCGACCGGGGCGATCGCCTCGGTCGATCCGGCTGCGGGCGCGACGGGCTCGGCAGCAACGCTTGCCGCTGCCATCTCCGGCGCCGGCTGCAGGACAGGCACGGGCTCTGCGTTCCAGACCGGCGTCGCTTGCGTGGCGACAGGCTCCATAGTGACCGGGGCCGATTCGCCCGCATCAACGGCAACGAATCCTGCCGCCGCGGCTTCCTGTGTGCTGCCTTCTTCGCCACGACCGCGTCCGCGACCGCGGCCGCGACTCCTGCGTCCGCTGCGGGCTTCGCCGTCCTGGCCGGTGCCCTGGCCATTGTCGCTGCCTGCCTGCGATGCCGGATCCGCGGCGTTTTGTGTGCTGTTCGCGTCGTTGCGCGGTGCGCGCGGCTCCCTGGCTTCCTTGGGTTCACGCGGCGGGCGCGGCGGGCGCGGTTCTCTGGGTTCGCGTGCTTCTTTCGTTGCGTCGCGGGCTTCCTTCGGTTCGCGCGGTTCGTTGCGATTGTCGCGCGGACGGCGGTTGCCGCCTTCGCCTTGCACTTCCTCGCGCTTGCCCGGCGCGCGCAGCGCCGGTTCGGTTTTTTCCTTGCGCTCACCGCCTTCGCGGTTGTCGCGTCCGTCACGGCGACTGTTGCGATCTCGTCCGCCACGGCCACCTTCGCGATTGCCATCGCGGCTGCGCTCGCGTCCGCCATCGCGACGCGGCGGCCTGTCGGATTTTTCTTCTACGCTGGCGGGTGCTTCGGCTTTTTTGCCGCCGGTGAAAAATGACACGATCCTGTCGAAGAAACCGGCTTCCCTGGCCGCTGCGGGTTGGGCCGCGGGCGGCGCTTCCCTCGGGGCCACGATCGGTGCCGGCTGATCGGGAGTGATTCCCTTTACCGCGGCTTCAATCTTGACCGGCTTGGCATCCGCTTGTGCAGACGGCGGCTGGTAGGCCTCTTCAACCGGCTTTTCCGCCATCTGATAGCTGGCCAGGGCGATGCCTTCGGCATTCAGCTGGTCATGGCGCAGGCGCACTATTTCATGCGCAGGGGTCTCCAGGTGGCGGTTGGGCACGATCACCAGATTGACGCGGTGGCGCATCTCGATGCGGGAAATGTCAACGCGCTTTTCGTTGAGCAGGAAGGTGGCGACATCCACCGGAACCTGGCAGTGCAGGGCGCCGGTGTTTTCCTTCATGGACTCTTCTTCGAGGATGCGCAGGATGTGCAGCGCGGCGGACTCGGTGCTGCGGATATGGCCGGTGCCGGTGCAGCGCGGGCAGGTGATGTAGCTGGTTTCGGCGAGCGCCGGACGCAGGCGCTGGCGCGACAGTTCGAGCAGGCCGAAGCGGCTGATCTTGCCGGTCTGGACCCGGGCACGGTCGAAGCGCAGCGCATCGCGCAGGCGGTTCTCGACTTCACGCTGGTTCTTGGCCGATTCCATGTCGATGAAGTCGATCACGATCAGGCCGCCGAGATCGCGCAGGCGCAGCTGGCGTGCGATTTCGTCGGCGGCTTCGCAGTTGGTGCGGAGCGCCGTTTCCTCGATGTCGCTGCCCTTGGTGGCGCGGCCCGAGTTGACGTCGACCGAAACCAGCGCTTCGGTATGGTCGATGACGATGGCACCACCGGAGGGCAGGGTGACCTGGCGCGAGTAGGCGGATTCGATCTGGTGCTCGATCTGGAAACGCGAGAACAGCGGCACGTCATCGTGATAGCGCTTGACGCGATTGACGGTCCCCGGCATCACATGCGCCATGAACTGCTGGGCCTGTTCGAAGATGTCGTCGGTGTCGATCAGGATCTCGCCGATCTCGGAGTGGAAGTAGTCGCGGATGGCGCGGATCACCAGGCTGGATTCCTGGTAGATCAGGAAAGCGCCGTTCTGCGCCTTGGCCGCGCCGTCGATGGCGGTCCACAACTGCTGCAGGTAGTTGAGATCCCACTGCAGTTCTTCCAGCGAGCGGCCGATGCCGGCGGTGCGGGCGATCAGGCTGGTGCCGTTGGGAACCACGAGCTGGTCCATTATTTCACGCAGTTCCTGGCGGTCGTCGCCCTCGACGCGGCGCGAGACGCCGCCGCCGCGGGGATTGTTCGGCATCAGGACGAGGTAGCGGCCGGCCAGCGAGACGTAGGTGGTCAGCGCCGCGCCCTTGTTGCCGCGCTCGTCCTTTTCGACCTGGACGATGAGTTCCTGGCCGTTGCTGAGAACGTCCTGGATGCGCGCCTTGCCGGCATCGACACCGGGCTTGAAATAGTTGCGGGAAATTTCCTTGAACGGCAGGAAGCCGTGACGCTCGGCACCATAGTCCACGAAGGCGGCTTCGAGACTGGGCTCGATGCGCGTGATGACGGCCTTGTAGATGTTGCTCTTGCGCTGTTCCTTGTTGGCTGATTCGATGTCGAGGTCAATCAGTTTCTGACCATCAACGATCGCGACGCGGAGTTCCTCAGCCTGCGTCGCATTGAAAAGCATGCGTTTCATGTGTGCTCCCGCGCGCATTCACTGCAGGAGGGCACGACAAGTCGCACATCGCGGGCGTCAGGACGCGGGCGGTGTGCCTCGGGTTTGCGGTTGATTCGGCGGGTTCATGGTGCCTGTGATTTATCGTGGCAAACGGGGTTGATAACTTGTCGTAGGTCAAGCGGTCGCTGACTCATGATCAGCGTCCGGCAATCTGTGCCCAAATCTGTGCGTGTGTTGCGCGCAATCAAGTAGTATCGCTCTTTCGGGCGAGCGAAACACCCTGTGGTCGGCTGGTCGCGCTACCGGTCGGAGTTGTGAGATCCGGCGGTTGTCTTCTGCTGCTTTCGCGCCCTTGTCGCCTCCCTGCACCTGATCGCTGACAAGCGACACGGCAAGGACGGCAACAACACCCCGGGAACCGTGCCACCGACGCCACTTCGGGCCGCCGGGCACACCGTCACGGGACGGCTAACCAAGCGCTCAGTATATTGCAAATGAAGGACTTAAGCAAAGATTCGGTTACATGGCTTGAAGTTGGCGAGGAGGCCGAAGGGCAGCGCCTGGACAATTTTCTGCTGCGCATCGCCAAAGGCGTGCCGAAGAGCCACATCTATCGCATCGTGCGCAGCGGCGAGGTGCGGGTGAACAAGGGCAGGGTGCCTGCGGAGTACCGGCTCCAGGTCGGCGACCGCTTGCGCGTGCCGCCCATGCGAACCGCCGAGCGGCCGTCGCAAGCGGCTGTTCCGGCAAGGGAATTCGAGATTGCCTGGGAGGATGAGGCGCTCATCGTGATCGACAAGCCGGCCGGCGTGGCGGTACATGGCGGCAGCGGCGTGTCCTTCGGCGTCATCGAGCAATTGCGCCGCGCCCGGCCGCTGGCCAGGTTCCTGGAACTGGCGCATCGCCTTGATCGCGACACCTCGGGTCTGCTGATCGTGGCCAAGAAACGCGTGGCGCTGACCAGACTCCACGATCAGTTTCGCGACGGCGGCATCGGCAAACGCTATCTGGCGCTGGTCAAGGGTCGTTGGCGCAACGAACTGCAGCATGTGCGTCTGCCTTTGCTCAAATATCTGACGGCGGAGGGCGAACGACGCGTCAGCGTCAATGCCGAGGGCAAGCCGGCGCACTCGGTGGTGCGTCTGGTGGCGCGCTGGGAGAACTTCAGCCTGGTCGAGGTGGAACTCAAGACCGGGCGCACCCACCAGATCCGGGTGCACCTGGCTCACCTCGGTTTTCCCATTGCCGGCGATGACAAGTACGGGGATTTCCCCTTGAACAAGGAGTTGCAGAAGGCGGGACTCAGGCGCATGTTCCTGCATGCGGCCAGACTCGCCCTGCCGCATCCGCTCTCCGGGGTGCCGGTGCAACTCGAATCGCCGCTGCCGGAGGAACTGCGCAGCTTTACCGGAAAACTCGATGGCAACGAGAAGAGGGACTATGGCCAGACGTTTTGAATTGATCGTATTCGACTGGGACGGTACCCTGATGGATTCCACCGCTGCCATCGTCGCCAGCATCCAGGCGGCGGCGCGGGATCTCGGCATTCCGCCGCCCTCCGACGAGCGCGCCAACCATATCATCGGCCTCGGCCTGATCGATGCCTTGCGCCTTGCTTTGCCGGACTTGCCGGCCGAGCGATACAGCGAAGTTGCCGAGCGCTATCGCTACCACTTTTTGTCGCGCGATCACGAATTGCGCATGTTCGATGGCGCCGTGGAACTGATCGAAGAACTGACACAGGCCGGTCACCATCTTGCGGTTGCCACCGGCAAGACGCGCAAGGGTCTGGCTCGCGCCTTCGAGGTCAGCGGTCTGGGGCCGCGTTTCCATGCCTCGCGCTGCGCCGACGAGTGTCATTCCAAGCCGCATCCGCAGATGCTCGAGCAACTGATGGACGAGTTCGGCGTGGCGGCGGAGGCGACGCTCATGATCGGCGACACTACCCACGATCTGCTGATGGCCAGGAACGCCGGCGTCGCGGCGCTGGGCGTGGCCTATGGCGCGCATCCGCGCCATAGCCTGGAGGCGCATGCCCCTCTGTACTGCGCCGCCGACGTGGCGCAACTGGCGGCCTGGCTGCGGCTTCACGCTTGAACCGGCATCCGGTCTGCGCCAGCGATGAACTCGCCGATGGCGGGCCCGGCGTGTGTTTCGCAGTGGAGCGCTGCGGCATCAGCGAGGCGGCCTTCGTCGTGCGTTTTCGCGGACAGGTGTATGCCTATCTGAACCGCTGCGGCCATCAGCCGGTCGAACTGGACTGGCGGCCCGGGGAGTTCTTCGACGATTCCGGCTTATACTTGATTTGCGCTACTCATGGCGCCTTGTATGCCCCGGATTCAGGGCGCTGCCTCGGCGGGCGCTGCAACGGCAAGGGGCTGGCGGCGGTGCCCGTCGCCGAAATTGACGGACAAATTTTCTTGATCGAGGAAGGCAGCGACAGTGTCGGATAGCAATGATATGCAGTGGGAACGCAAGGTTCTGGAAAAGCTTGCGCTCGAAGCCGTCGCCGAGCAGCGGCGCGGCCGGCGTTGGGGCATTTTTTTCAAGCTTCTCGGATTCGGCTATCTGGCGGTGGTCCTCGGTCTGGTGGTTGACTGGGGGCAGACCGAAAAACTGGCCGAAGGCGCGAAATTCACGGCGCTGGTGAATCTGAACGGGGTCATCAAGGCCAAGGGCGATGCCAATGCCGAGCACATCATCAGTGGCCTGCAGGCCGCCTTTGAGGACAAGCATACGGCGGGGGTCATCCTGCGCATCAACAGTCCCGGCGGCAGCCCGGTACAGTCAGGGATCATCAACGATGAAATGCGGCGCCTGCGCGCCGCGCATCCGGAAATCCCGCTGCACGTGGTCGTCGAGGATGTCTGCGCTTCCGGCGGCTACTACGTCGCTGCGGCGGCGGACAAGATCTATGTGGACAAGGCCAGTATCGTCGGATCCATCGGCGTGCTGATGGACGGCTTCGGTTTTACCGGGACCATGGAGAAGCTCGGTGTCGAGCGCCGCCTGCTGACCGCCGGCGAGAGCAAGGGTTTCCTCGATCCGTTCTCGCCGCAGAACGAGCATCACAAGGACCATGCCAAGCAAATGCTGGGAGAGATCCACCAGCAGTTCATCGACGTGGTCAGAAAAGGCCGCGGCAAGCGGCTGAAGGAAACCCCCGAGATGTTTTCCGGACTGATGTGGAGCGGGGCGAAGAGCATCGAGCTTGGCCTGACCGACGGCTACGGCACCGTCGATAGCGTCGCGCGCGAGGTTTTCAAGGCCAGCGACGTGCGCGATTTCAGCGTCAAGCAGAATTTTGCCGAGAAGTTTGCCAAGCAGTTCGGCGCCGACATGGCCGAGAGCATGGCGAATGTCCTGACGCGCTTTACGTTGCGTTGATTGTGCCGACGCCGAGGTCGGCCAGCAGCAGTTCCTGAGCGCAGACGCGGCGGCGTCGCGTCGGCTTGATGCGGTATTCGCCGCTGCTATTCATCTCCCAGGCCTGGCTGTTGTCGGCGAGGTAGGGCTTGAGTCCCTCCTTGAGCACCCGCCGCTTGAGCCTGGGTTCGAGCACCGGAAAGCTGATTTCGATGCGGCGGAAGAAGTTGCGTTCCATCCAGTCGGCGCTCGACAGGTAGATGTTCTGCTTGCCGTTGGCATGGAAATAGAAAATGCGGTGATGCTCGAGAAAGCGGCCGATCACCGAGCGCACCCGGATGTTCTCCGACAGGCCCTTCACTCCGGGGCGCAGCGAGCAGACGCCGCGCACGATCAGGTCGATGCGGACGCCCGCCATGCCGGCTGCGTACAGGGCGGTGATGATTTCGGGTTCCAGCAGGGAGTTCATCTTGGCGATGATGCGTGCCGGCTTGCCGGCGCGTGCCGCTTCGGTCTCGGCGTGAATCGCCTCCAGCATGTTCGAATGCAGCGCAAACGGCGCCTGCCACAGGTGCTTCAGCGCGCTGGCCTTGCCCAGGCCGGTAAGCTGCTTGAATACTTCGTTGACGTCGTTGCCGATTTCCGGATTGGCGGTCAGCAGGCCGAAGTCGGTATAGAAGCGCGTGGTGCGCGGATGGTAGTTGCCGGTACCGAGATGGATGTAGCGGCGATAGCCCTGGTCCTCCCGCCGCAATACCATGAGCATCTTGGCGTGGGTCTTGTAGCCGACCACGCCATACACCACGTGGGCGCCGACCTCCTCCAGACGCGCGGCGATTGACAGGTTGGCTTCCTCGTCGAAGCGCGCCATCAGTTCGACCACGACGGTGACTTCCTTGCCCTTCTCTGCCGCGCGCAGCAGATGTTCCATCAGCACCGAGTCGGTGCCGGTGCGATACACCGTCATCTTGATCGCCACCACCAGCGGGTCGTCCGCCGCCTGCTGCAACAGCTGGATGACCGGGGTGAATGACTGAAACGGGTGATGTATCAGGATGTCATGCCTGCGGATGCTGGCGAAAATGTCGTAGCGCTTGGCCAGTTCCTTCGGCAGGCCGGGCTGGAACGACGCGTACATCAGGTCGGGGCGATGCACCTGGTCGGGCACCGACATCAGGCGCACCAGGTTGACGATGCCCGGCACCCGGTAGAGGTCGCCGCGCTCGAGACTGAACTGCTGCAGCAGGAAGTCGGTCATGGTTTCCGAACAGTTGTCCGCCACTTCCAGTCGCACGGCGTCGCCGAAGTGGCGCTGCGGCAGTTCCCCCTGCAGCGCGATGCGCAGGTTCTTGACTTCTTCGTCATCGACGAACAGATCCGAGTTGCGCGTGACGCGGAACTGGTAGCAGCCGAGGATGTTCATGCCGGAGAACAGTTCGCCGACGTAGGCGTGGAGCACCGACGACAGAAAGACGAAGCCGTAGTCCATGCCGCAAAGTTCCCGCGGCAACTGGATCACCCGCGGCAGGGCGCGTGGCGCCTGGACGATGGCGGTACCCGAACTGCGGCCGAAAGCGTCAGTCCCTTCCAGTTCGACGGCAAAGTTCAGGCTCTTGTTCAGCACGCGCGGGAATGGATGCGAGGGATCGAGTCCGATCGGGGTCAGCACCGGCATCACTTCCCTGACGAAGAACTCGCGTATCCAGGCCCGCTGCTCGTCGCTCCACAGGCTGCGGCGGAAGAAGGCGATGCCTTCCTTCTCCAGCGCCGGAAGTATCACGCTGTTCAGCAGCGCGTACTGTTCGGCGATCAGTTGATGAGCCTGATCGGTAACGCGGCGGAAGACCTCACGCGGCGATATGCCGTCGGCGCCGGCGGCGTGGCTGCCCAGTTTGATCTGTTCCTTGAGACCGGCGACGCGTATTTCGAAGAACTCGTCGAGATTGGAGGAGACGATGCACAGAAAGCGCAGCCGCTCCAGCAAGGGCACGCGAGCGTCGGCAACCTGGGCCAGAACGCGCCGGTTGAAGGCCAGCAGGGACAATTCGCGGTTGAGAAAGTGCTCATGGGGAAATCGGTGCGATGAGGGCATGGGAGCTTTCAGGCAAGTCTCGACAGGCAATTATGTGTCAGTTTTGTTACTGCCGTGTGACGCGGGTCAAACGCGGGCAGGAGGTAGAATCGTGCCATGACCTACGAACTGATCGCCGCTGTGGATCTCGGCTCCAACAGCTTTCGCTTGCAAGTCGGGCGCGTCGTCAATAATCAGGTCTACCCTCTGGACGGCCTCAAGGAGGTGGTCAGGCTTGCCGCCGGCCTGACCCCGGACAAGCGGCTTGATGCGGCGGCCCAGCAGCGCGGCATCCAGGCCCTGGCGCGCTTTGCTGAACGCCTGCGGGATTTCGATCAGGGCGCGGTGCGTGCGGTGGCCACCAACACCTTTCGCGTGGCCAAGAATGCCGAGCAGTTTCTGGAGAAGGCGCAGGCCGCCCTCGGCTTTCCCATCGAAGTCATCGCCGGGCGCGAGGAGGCGCGGCTGATCTATCTCGGCGTAGCTCATACCCTGGCCAATCCGCAAACGCGCCAGCTGGTGGTCGACGTCGGCGGCGGCTCAACCGAATTCATCATCGGCCAGAATATCGATCCGATCCGGCTCGAATCGCTGTACATGGGCTGCGTCAGCTACAGTTTGCGTTTCTTTCCGGAAGGGCGGGTGGACAAGCGCTCATTCAAGGAAGCCGAACTGGCCGCCCGGCGCGAGTTGCAGGCCATCGCCCACGATTATCGCCAGACGGGCTGGGACGAGGCCATCGGTTCGTCGGGTACGGCCAAGGCCATCGTCGACCTGCTGGAACTGAACGGTTTTTCCGATCGCGGCATTACCCGCGAGGGGTTGGAGAAACTGCGCGGCGAACTCCTGCATGCCGGCGAGGTGTCGCGCATGAAGCTGCAGGGCTTGCGCGCCGACCGGGTTCTGGTGCTGCCCGGCGGGCTGGCCATCATGTCCGCCGTATTCAAGGAGTTCGGCCTCGAGCGCATGGCTTTTTCCGAAGGCGCCCTGCGTCTCGGCGTGCTCTACGATCAACTGGGCCGCTATCATCATGACGATCTGCGCGAGGCGACGGCAAACCGCTTCATGCAGCGCTACGAAGTTGATCGACGCCAGGCGGCGCGCGTCGCTCACACGGCACTCGGTCTGCTCAATCAGATGGTTCCGGCGAGCCGCGAGGTCGGCCACATGGACGCGCAATTCCTTGTCTGGGCCGCCCGCCTGCACGAGGTCGGGGTTTCCGTGGCGCATTCGAGCTATCACAAGCATAGCGCCTACATCATTGCCAATGCCGATATGCCGGGATTCTCGCGGCAGGATCAGGTGCGCCTTTCGCGGCTGGTGCTGGCACATCGCGGCAAACTCGAGCGGGCCCAGCCTTTGCGCGGCGAAGCCCCGGAATGGACCCTGCTTTTCTGCCTGCGCACCGCCGTGCTGCTGCACCGGTCACGCGACGACCAGCCCTTGCCGGCCCTTGCCGTCGGGTTTACGCGCAACGGTTTCGAGTTGCGGCTGGGGGCTTCCAGGATGGAGGCGCTGCCGCTGACGGCGGCGGCGCTGGAGGACGAGGCGCTGCAGTGGGCCGGCATCGGCGGCGAGTTGCGCGTACTCCGCGACGCCTGATGTCGTCGCAGTGAAGGCGTGGCTATAATCAAGGCTCCTTCATATTGCCCACACCGGTGCCGGCCAGATGTCCCCAGCGCGCATTGAAGTGATCGTCGGCGAAGGCGGTCGTACCGTGAGGCTTTCCGGACGCTGGACGCTGGCGACCACCTCGCAGCGAGCCGCCGGACTGGCGGATGAACTGAGTCGCGTCGTCGATCCCGGCAGCATATGGGACTGTCAGTCGCTCGAGGCGATCGACAGCGCCGGTGCCATGCTGCTGTGGCGCGCCTGGGGCCGGGTCCTGCCCGGCCAATTGACGATCAAGCCGGAGCATTGGCGTGTCTTCGAGCGGATCGAGACCGCCGACCGCGAGCCGCGCCAGACGACGTTGCCGCGCTCCCCCCTGCATGGCGTGATGACGCTCGGTTCGGCGACGATCGGCATCGGTCGCCATCTGCTCGATTTCATTGCCCTGGTCGGCCAGTTCGGATTGAATCTGGCCCATGTCCTGCGCAATCCGGTGGACTGGCCGCGCCGCGAAATTACCGCCAACCTGTACAAGAGCGGGGTGCGGGCGATGCCTGTCACCGCCCTGGTGGGCTTTCTCATCGGCGTAGTGCTGTCCTACCTGTCGGCCTTGCAGCTCAAGCAGTTCGGGGCGGATATTTTTATCGTCAATATCATCGGTCTCGGCATCGTCCGCGAACTGGGACCGGTGCTGGTGGCGATCCTGGTGGCCGGCCGCTCGGGTTCGGCGATGACCGCACAACTGGGCGTCATGCGCGTCACCGAAGAAGTCGACGCCCTGGCGACGATGGGCGTGCCGCGCGGCTTGCGGCTGGTGTTCCCCAAGGTGGTGGCGCTGACCATCGCCTTGCCTTTTCTGGTGCTGTGGAGCACGGCCATCGCCCTGATCGGCGGCATGGTGTCGGCCCGGATGCAGTTGGATATTTCCTATGGTTTCTTCTTTCATACCTTGCCGCAGGTGGTGCCGGCGGCCAATCTGTGGATCGGCCTGGCCAAGGGCGCGGTATTCGGCATGTTCGTGGCATTGGTGGCCTGTCACTTCGGCCTGCGCGTGCGTCCCAACACCGAGAGCCTGTCGGGCAACACCACGGCCGCGGTCGTTTCGGCGATCACCGTGGTGATCGTCATAGATGCCCTGTTTGCCATCGCCACGCGCAGCATAGGTTTGCCGGGATGAGCGCGCCGCCCGTCATCCGCATCCGTGACCTGTCCACCCGTTTCGGCGATGTGTGGATCCACCGCGGGCTGCAGCTCGACATCGAGCGCGGCGAAATGGTGTCGCTGGTGGGCGGTTCCGGCAGCGGCAAGACCACGCTGCTGCGCATGGTGATCGGCTTGCTGATGCCCAGCAGCGGCAGCATCGAGGTCTTCGGCGAGCCCTTGTTCGGCGGCGGGGTGGCGCGCGAACGCTCGCTGCGGCAGCGTTTCGGCGTGTTGTTCCAGCAGGGCGCGCTGTTTTCGGCATTCAACGTGTTCGACAACATCGCCTTTCCCTTGCGCGAGTTGAAGCGCTACGACGAAGGCGCGATACACGATCTGGTGATGCTCAAGCTGTCGATGGTCGAACTCTTGCCGCGCCATGGCGAGCTGATGCCTGCCGAGCTTTCCGGCGGCATGATCAAGCGCGTTGCACTGGCGCGTGCATTGGCGCTCGAACCGGAACTGCTGCTGCTCGACGAGCCGACGGCCGGGCTTGATCCGGACCGTTCCGACAGTTTTGTGCGCCTGATCCGCATGCTGGGCGAAGAACTCGGTCTTACCGTCATGCTGGTCACGCATGACCTCGATACGCTGGCGGCGTTGTCCACCCGTGTTGCGGTGCTGGCCGAGCAGCGTATCCTCGCCTACGGCACGACCGACGAAATCATCCGGATCGATCATCCCTTCATCCGCAACTTCTTCCTTTCCGAGCGCAGCGTGCGGGCCTTGCAGAACTCCAGGCCCCCGGCCGTGCCGCACTGAAAGCTTCGAAACATGGAAAACAAGTCCCATGCACTGGCTGCCGGCATCTTCACCCTCCTGTTCGCCATCGCCGCCGCCATCGCGCTGTGGTGGCTGGGTCAGACCGATGCCTTGACCACGACCTACCTGCTGGAGACGCGCAGAAACGTCAACGGCCTCAATGTCGAGGCACAGGTGCGCTACCGGGGCATTCGCGCCGGCAAAGTGGAAGCCATCGAACCCGATGCCGCCGATCCGCGCAAGATCCTGGTGCGCATCAGCGTCGACGATCGCTTCAAACTGACCCGCGGCAGCACTGCCGAACTCGGCTATCAGGGGGTGACCGGTCTGGCCTATGTGCAGATCGAAGACAATGGCTCTTCCAGTGAAGTGCTGCGGGGAAAAGACGGCGAGCCGCCGCGCATCGCCATGCGGTCGACGCTGTTCGACACGCTGGACGAGAAGGCGGGCGATATCGTCAACCAGATCAGCGCGGCATCCCTGCGGCTAAGCAAGCTGCTGGACGAGAAGAATCTGCAGAATCTTTCGCGCACGCTGGAGAACGTCGCGGCGGCTTCCGACGGCCTGCGGCAGATGCCCGCCATCATGGCCTCGGCGCGCGAGGCATTATCGGAGAACAACCTGCGCAGCTTGCGGCAGATTCTGGCGCACGTCGAAAAGACGGCAGGGGAGAGCGCGCCGCTGGCCGCGGAAATGCGCGAAATGGTCAAGTCGATGAGCGCCCTGTCGCATCGCTTCGATCAGCTTGCAGTCAGCACCGGTGATGAACTGACCAGCGCAACCCTGCCGCGCGCGAATGCCTTGATGCAGGACCTGGCGACAAGTTCGCGCCAGCTTTCGCGCGTTCTGGACGGTCTTGAAAGCAATCCGCAGATGCTGATCTTCGGCCGCAGTGCGGCAGTGCCGGGGCCGGGCGAAGCCGGTTTCCGGCCGCCGGTGTCACAATGAGGAGAACGATGATGAAGCGGGTAGCCTCAATTCTTGCCGGCGTGCTGTTGGCGGCGTGCGGCGGCAACGTCGCCACCGTCACCACGGCGCGCTACGACTTCGGCGGCCGGGCCGCCGCGGGAGCCGCGGTCTGGCCGGCGGGGCGCATGCCGATTGCAGCGGTCGACGTTCAGGCGTCGCCGTGGCTCGCCGGCCCGGCGATGCACTATCGCCTGGCCTTTGCCGAGCCGCTGCAGCGCCAGAGCTATGCCGGGAGTCGCTGGGCGGCAGCGCCGGCCGAACTGCTGGAAGCCTTCCTCAAGCAGCGCATCGTTTTTGCTCAGAAGGATTGGAGCGGTGCCGGCTGCCGCCTGCAACTGGTGCTGAACGAACTGGAACAGCGCTTCGATGCTCCCGGGAGCAGCCAGGTGGTGCTTGAAGTGCAGGCGCTGCTGACGCCGGCGCGCGGCCCGGACGTATTGTCGCGGCGGGCTTTCCTGATCCGGCAGCCGGCGCCGGCTGCGGATGCCCGCGGCGGGGCGGAGGCCGCGCGCGACGCGGTGCAGGTTTTCGCCGATGATATCGGACGCTGGCTGGCCGAAGTTGAGCGCGAGAAGCCCGCCGTCGCCGAACGCTGTCGAACCTGAAAGGAAATGAATTCATGAGTCATCCCTATGCCATCGGCCTGGAAAAGAATGCGGCCAATTTCGTGCCGCTGACGCCGCTCAGCTTCATCGAGCGCTCGGCCTATATCTATCCGGAGCGGGTGGCGACGATACACGGCCGGCGCCGCTTCACCTGGCGCCAGGCCTACGAGCGCTGCCGCCGGCTGGCTTCCGCGCTGGCCGGGCATGGCGTCTGCGCCGGCGATACGGTGGCGGCGATGCTCAACAACACGCCGGAGATGTTCGAGTGCCACTTCGGCGTGCCGATGTGCGGCGCCGTGCTCAACACGCTGAACACGCGCCTCGACGCCGAAACCATCGCCTTCATGCTCAACCATGGCGAGGCGAAAGTGCTGATCACCGACCGCGAGTATTCGCCGATGGTGAAGAAGGCCCTTGCCGGTCTGGGGCGCGAGATACTCGTGGTCGATGTCGACGACCCGGAGCACACCGGTCCCGGCGAGTGCGTCGGCAGCACCGACTACGAGAGCCTGCTGGCCACCGGTCACCCCGACTATGCCTGGCAGCCGCCGGCCGACGAGTGGGATGCGATTTCGCTCAACTACACCTCGGGCACCACGGGCAATCCCAAGGGCGTGGTGTACCACCATCGCGGCGCCTATCTCAATGCCCTGTCCAACATCGTCTCCTGGGGCATGCCGCCGCAGTCGGTGTACCTGTGGACGCTGCCGATGTTCCACTGCAACGGCTGGTGCTTCCCGTGGACCGTGGCGGCGAATTCGGGCACCAACGTCTGCCTGCGCCGCGTCGATGCGAAACTCATCCTCGATGCCATCAGGGAGCACAAGGTCAGCCATTATTGCGGCGCGCCTATCGTGCATTCGATGCTGGTCAGCGCGCCGGCCGAGTGGCGCGAGGGCATCAATCACAAGGTTTCGGCGCTGGTAGCCGCCGCGCCGCCGCCCGCTGCCGTGATCGAGGGCATGGGCAAGATCGGCTTCGACATCACCCATGTCTATGGCCTGACCGAGACCTACGGCCCGGCGGCGGTTTGCGCCAGGCACGTTGAATGGCTGGACCTGCCGCTGGACGAACAGGTGCGCCTCAACGGCCGTCAGGGCGTGCGCTACCACTGCCAGGAAGGCGTCACCGTGATGAATCCGGAAACCATGCAGCCGGTGCCCTGGGACGACCAGACCATGGGCGAGATCATGTTTCGCGGCAACATCGTGATGAAGGGCTACCTGAAGAATCCGAAGGCGACCGAGGAGGCATTCCAGGGCGGCTGGTACCACACCGGCGACCTGGCGGTGATGCAGCCCGACGGCTACATCAAGATCAAGGACCGCAGCAAGGACGTCATCATTTCCGGCGGCGAGAACATCTCCTCCATCGAGGTCGAGGACACCCTGTACCGGCATCCGGCGGTGATGGCCGTCGCCGTGGTCGCCACGCCCGATGCGAAATGGGGCGAGGTGCCCTGCGCCTTCGTCGAACTGCGCGAGGGCACCAGCGTCACAGCCGAAGAACTGGCCGAATTCTGCCGCGAGCGCATGGCGCGCTTCAAGGTGCCCAAGCATTTCATTTTCGAAGCCCTGCCGAAGACCTCGACGGGCAAGATCCAGAAGTATGTTCTGCGCGAAAAGGCCAAATCGGCCACCGCCATCGAATAGCGCGCATTCCCATCAACGCTCATGGCCGCGAGCACCATCCACTGACGATGAGGGGCGCGAAAGGCGGCATAAACGCCCGCCCCTCCCATCCTCCCCTCACGGGGAGGCTATTACTTGGCTCGCTGCGCTCGATATCAGCAGCGACCGGTCCGGTTGTTTCACGTTAACGGCAAGGAGAAGACATCATGAATGCACCCGATACCAGCGCTGCCCCCATCCTGTTGCGCGAGGACAAGGAGGGCGTTGCTACCCTGACCCTCAACCGTCCGACCCAGTTCAATTCGCTCTCGGAGGAAATGCTGAATGAATTGCAGGCGGCGCTCGACGGCATCGCCGCCGACGCGTCGGTGCGGGTAGTGGTGGTCGCCGGCGCCGGCAAGGCGTTTTGTTCCGGACACGACCTCAAGCAGATGCGCGCCAATCACGGCAAGGCCTACATGCAGAAGCTGTTCAGGCAGTGCGGCAGGGTGATGATGACCATTACGGTCATGCCGCAGCCGGTGATCGCGCGCATCCACGGCATTGCCACGGCGGCGGGCTGCCAGCTGGTCGCCATGTGCGACCTGGCGGTGGCGGCAGAGTCGGCGAAGTTCGCGGTTTCCGGCATCAACCTGGGACTGTTCTGCGCCACGCCTTCGGTCGCGCTGGGTCGCGCCATGGGCCGCAAGCAGGCGATGGAAATGCTGCTCACCGGCGATTTCATCGATGCCGCCGAGGCGCAGCGGCGCGGTCTGGTCAATCGCGTGGTGGCGCTGGAGCAACTGGATGCCGAAGTGAAAAAGCTTACCGATTCCATTTGCGCCAAGTCCCCGGTGGCCGTGGCCATGGGCAAGCAGATGTTCTACAAGCAGCTGGAAATGGGACTCGACGGCGCCTACCAGCTGGCCTCGGAAACCATGGCCTGCAACATGATGGCAGATGACGCCGCCGAGGGCATCGATGCCTTCATGCAGAAGCGCAAGCCGGAATGGAAGGGCTGCTGACGCCGGCGACGAAACGGCAGGTGCCGCGCAGCTTCAGCGGCAGGCGGCGGCGACCTTGCGCATTTTCTCAAGCAGCGTGGCCACCTCGTCCATACCGGCGGCGGCGATCCTGACCTCGTAGCCGGCGCCGAAGCTGCCGCCGCCGTAGGCGATCTTTACTTCGTTGCGGGTCGCCTCGACGTACTGCACGATGCCGAGATTTATCCAGCGCCGCTTGCCCGTGTCATCGATTGGAATTTCGAACAGGCAAAACGCCGTCGATCCGGGAATCACCGGTTGCGCCCTGACGGCGACGCTGCCGGACAGCACCAAGGCGGCGCAGAGTGCCGGCAGCAGCCGGCCCGGGCCGGGGTCCACGGCAGGATCGCCTTACTTCGGCGCCAGTTTCTGGCGCATGGCATCGCGTTCCTGTTCGTGTTTCTGATGCAGCGCCTTGCGCTCCTTCTCATGGCGGTCCTGCAGGTCGCGCTGCTCCTGACGCTGCACGTCCTCCATCTGGCGCAATTCCTTTTTTATCAGTTCGTGCCTGGCTTCCCTTTCCTGCAGCTTGCCTTTCGTGTCGCCCGGACTTTCCGCATAAACCGGCGCGGCGGCAAGGACCAGCGCAGCCGCGCCGAGCAGGGTGATGGCGGCATGTCGGATCATGGCGATTCCTCCTTGGTTTGCAGCGGTTCAGTGTAACGCAACAGGCCCGGGCAGAAGTCAGGACGGACTTTGCTCAGGACGCAGCGCTAATCTCTGCGCAGCAATGCCGCGAGCATTGCGACGGTCATGGTCGTGAATGCGACCAGCGACCATTCCGCAAGCGACAGGCCGAGCAGCTTCCAGCCGGCCTCCGAACACAGGCCGGAGGCCTCGAACAGCAGCGGCCACTGGCTGCCGGCCCAATTCACGAAGCTTTCCCACCACGGCTGATCTGCCGTGCAGCTGACCCCCCTGGCAAAGCGTTGCAGCCAGGTCTGGTAGGCGGCAATCCAGACGCCCGTCAGTGCCGTTGCGGCCATGACCAGCGCTGCCGCGCGCCGTTGCAGGCTCTTTCCCGCCACCAGATACGCCGCGATGGCCTCCAGCGCCAGCAGCAGATCGACCATGCGCTGCAGAATGCACAGCGGGCAGGCGGCGAGATTCATTGTTTGCTGCAGAACTATTGCGCCGGCAACCAGGCCGATGGCTGCAATACCCGTGGCAGCGAACAGGCCGCGCGGCGTCAGCAGCAGGCGCAGCCCTTGCACGGGCTATTTCCCCGACCGTTCCTGGCGGGCCTTGGCGATGACGCTGTCGGTCAGCTTCAACAGCTCGTCGAAATTGCCCGCCGCCTCGTTGTTGAGCAGGAACTTGCCGTCCACCACCAGCGAAGGTACGCCGGAAATACGCGCAGCCGTGGCTTCCTGATCGGAACGCTGCACCTTGCTCTGCATTGAAAACGAGGCCAGCGCGTCGCCGAATTTCTTGGCGTCGATTCCCTTGCTCGCCGCCCAGGCGACTACGGCTTCATCGGTCTTGAAGGCGATGCGCTGCTCATGGATGGCGACGAATACCGCGGCATCAAGTTTCGCCAGGTCGCCGGTGGCTTCGAGCGCGAAATAGATCCGGGACAGACGTGCCCATTCGGGACGGTTGAAACTCACCGGGACGCGACGCAGGCTGATGTCTTTCGGCAGCTTCGCCGCCCACTGGCCGACGAAAGGATTGAAGTCGCTGCAGTGCGGGCAGCCGTAGGAGAAGAATTCGATGACCTCGATTTTCCCCTTGGTGCTTGGCAGCGGCGGGTTGATCAGCTTGAAGTCGCGGTCGGCTTGTGGTTCTGCGGCCAGGCTCAGGCCGGGAGCGGCAAAGAAGGAAAAGAGTGTGGCAAACAGCAGTGCAAGCAGTCGCTTCATGAATATCTCCGTTGAAATGGGTTTCGATCGGAATTGTATGACAGCGTTCCCCATACAATGGCCGCAGATGCAAATTATTACGGAGAAGCCGTACCATGGATCGATTGGCGGCAATGCAGACCTTTGTGCGGGTGGCCGAGGCCGGCAGCTTCACCGCCGTGGCAGAACAGATGAATCTGGCGCGCTCGGCGATCACGCGCCAGATTGCTGCGCTGGAAGCCCATCTCGGGGTCAAGCTGATCGCCCGCAGCACGCGCCGGCTGGCCCTGACCTCGGCCGGCGCGACCTATATCGAGCAATGCCGCGACATCCTCGACCGCATCGACGAGGCGGAAGGGGATCTTGCCGGCGAGCGGCAAACCCTGCGCGGCGAGATTCGCGCCAGCGTGCCGATGACCTTCGGCCTGCTGCACCTGACGCCGCTGATCCTGGAGTTCTCCCGGGCTCATCCCGACATCCGCATCGATCTCGACTTCAACGACCGGCGCGTGAATCTGATCGAAGAAGGCATGGATTTCGCCTTGCGCATCACCGATCGACTGCCGGAAACGGCCGTGGCGCGGCGCCTGACGACTTGCCGCTCGGTGGTCGTGGCGTCGCCGGCCTATCTGCAGCGCCACGGCGCGCCAAAACACCCGGACGAACTGGCGCAGCGGGCCTGCCTGAACTATTCCCTGACTTCGCGCTCGAGCTGGCCCTTCATCATCGATGGTGCGTCGCATTGGGTCGATATCAGCGGGCCGATCACCGCCAACAACGGCAGCGCCCTGCAGGAAGCGGCCCTGCAGGGAATGGGCATTGTCTATGAACCCACCTTCATTGCCGCCGAGGCGATCCGCCAGGGCCGGCTGGTGCCGATCCTGAAGGATTTTCCGACCCCGGTGCTGGCCATGTTCGCCGTCTTTCCCGGCACCCGCTTTGTGCCGCAGCGGGTGCGGGCCTTCGTCGATTTTCTGGCAGCGCGCCTTGGCCCCGAACCCTATTGGGACCGGGGTCTTGTGCTGGAATAGGCCGGCCATGCTGTGCCGCCGGCATTCTGCGACTGGTAGACTGCGCGGCATGAAAGCGATTCTCTCCCTGATGCTGTTTGCGCTGGCCTGCATCGGCGGCGATGCGGCGGCAAAGACTCCCGGTGAAGTGGATGTCGGCGGGCTCCTGCGCGATGCCCCGATGCAGGGACTGTCCGGCCCCTCGCGGCTGCTCTCGGAATTCCGCGGCAAGCCGCTTGTCATAAATGTATGGGCCAGCTGGTGTGGTCCGTGCCGTCAGGAAATGGGTTCGCTGGGGCGGCTGTCGCGCCGCTACGGGGGGGCGAAGTTTGCGGTGATCGGAATTTCCACCGATGACTATGCCGATGCCGCCAGGGAATTCCTGAAAAAATCCGGGACCCCCTTCAGTCACTTCATAGACAGCCGGCTGCAACTGGAAAACATGCTGGGCGCCGACCGGATTCCCTTGACTCTGCTGGTCGATGCGCAGGGTCGTGTCCTCGCCAAAGTCTACGGCGGCAAGGAATGGGACAGCCCTGAAGCCCTTGAATTGATCGGGAAAACCTTCCGTATCCCGATGTAAATGCCTTAACCGGACGGCATCCCGCAAGCGCCGGCAGCCTGCCGGATGCTGCCGGCGCTTACGGAAATGGCATCAAGTTGGTGCGTCTGCACCAGTCGGGGGCTCGCCGGAGCGCTTGATCCAGCACGCGGCGGCAGCCGTGACATAAGGCGCTACGGCGCCCAGCGTCATCAATGCAAGAAGTTCGTTCAGGTCCATGATTGCCTCCGTTGTCAACACTCACAAGCATGCATTAGCAAGAGCAATGCCAGGCTTTGCGATGGCGCCATGCCATGCCGGCCGGTATCGGGTTAGCATGGAGCCTTCTGCGCATCCTCAAGGAATGGAGGCAGGCATGGCCCGCAAAAACCAGAATCCGCCGCCCCCGGCGCTACAGGAAGAATCCCGGCGATGATGGAAACCGCACGCGGCACAGTGCATGAGTGGCAGCGCGACCATATGGGGCACATCAACGTGCGCGCCTACATGGAATTTTTCGAGGAAGCCTGCTGGCAGTTTTATGCCATGCTGGGCATGACGCCTTCGCTGTTGCGCAGCGGAGCGCTGCACCTGGCGGCGGTGCAGCAGAACATCAGTTACCAAAAGGAACTCTATCCCGGTGACACGGTGGCAGTGCGCACCGCAGTGCTGGAACTGCGCGAAAAGGTGCTGCGCTTCCGCCACGAACTGATCAATACCGAAACCGGCGCGGTCTGCTCCGTCTGCGACTTCACCGTCGTCTGCCTCGATCCGCAGACCCGCAAGTCGCGAGCCTTTCCGCCCGAAGTCGCGGCGCGCGTCGGGCAGATCTCCTAGCCCGCTCCGAACCACCTTTCCTTTCCCGGCACACTCCATGAAAAAAGCCGCAGCCGCAGTCCCTGCAGTCGAATTCGAAGACGAGTTTGTCGTCGGCCTGAAGAGGATTTTCGAGGAAATGATCGTCTTCAACCAGGTCCTGGGCTTGAAGATCCAGTCGATCAGGGCCGACGGCGTCAGGGGGCGCATCGACATGCGGCGCGAGTTGATCGGTCATTACAGCCTCAACCGCATTCATGGCGGCGTCATCAGTGCCGGGCTTGACGCCATGGGCGGCCTGGCGGTGATGGCGGCGATCGGTGCGCGCCACATGGACGAAGATCCGCAGCAGCGACTCAACCGCTTCGGCAAACTGGGCACCATAGACCTGCGCATCGACTACCTGCGTCCCGGCATCAGCGATCATTTCGAACTGCGCGCCGACGTGTTGCGCCTCGGTTCCCGCGTCGCGACTACCCGCATGGAGTTTCTCGGTGCCGACGGCAAGTTGCTGTCGACCGGATCCGGCGCTTATATCGTTTCGTGATCTGCGGCGGCTGCAGCGGCCGCCGGCGATTCCGGGTTCAGCCGGGCGGCTGCCGGTAGAGCAAGTGGCTGCCGCAGCCGGCGGCGCAATCCGACGCACCGAAACCCGGAGCGACGATCACGCCGCGCACCGCCTGATTGAGGACGCATTCGTCCCTGGCCGAGCGCCTCACGCCGGTCACCCTGACGCCGCGGGCCGCCAGCAGCCAGTCGATGTGCCAGCGCAGTTTCTTTTCCTGGCGCAGATGCCGGGCGATGCGGGCTTCCAGGTTGCGCCGGGCGCTGCCCGAATAGACATAGCGTCCCGCAGGAAAGAGGAATTCGCCGAGGCGGCCGATCCTGATCCGCAGCGGTCGCCCGATCTCGATTTCGAGCTGATAGGAAACCATGGTTGCGGCCATCAGCAATCACCGGGGCCAGTCGCTGATGCCGCTGCAAGGATGCCGGAAACTAACGCGCGGCAGTCGCCAGGTGCAGGGCCAGCGCGAAAAACAGCGTCCCGGCGCAGCGTTCGAGCCAGACTGCAAGCCCCGGCCGCTGCTGCAGGCGGGCGCCGATGCTGCCGGCAAACCAGCCGATGCTGCCGAAAATAACCGCCGTCAGCGCCGCGAACAGCGCACCCAGCAGCAACATCTGCGGCCACACCGCGCCGCGTGCCTGGTCAACGAATTGCGGCAGGAAGGCGATGAAGAACAAGGCCACCTTGGGGTTGATCACGTTGGCGATGAAGCCGCGCCGCAGATGCGCCGCCAAAGGCTCGACGCCGCCCGGATCGAGATTGATCATGGCCATCTTGCCGGCATAACGCCAGGTCATGATGCCGAGATACACCAGATAGGCGGCGCCGGCCATCTTCAGCGTGGTGAAGGTCGCCTCCGACGCCAGTACCACGGCGCCTATGCCCAGCGTCGCCCACAAGGTATGGGTAAAGCAGCCGAGGGTGCAGCCCAGGCCGAAGCCGATGCCGGCGGCGCGGCCGCGGCTGATGCCTACCGACAGCACCATCAGGTTGTCGGGGCCGGGCGCGATGGTGATCAGCGCGGAGGCGGCGAGGAAGGCCAGCAAGACTTCTGTCGAGATCATGTTCAGTGGGTCACCGATTGACGCAAACGTCCGGCCCGCAGCAGCAGCCAGAGGCCAAGGGCGAGCAGTATCGCAGATTCGCCGAGCAAGGTGGCGGGCGCGCTGCTCAGCGCGGCGATGCTGCCGGCGATCAGCCCGCCGACCGCATCGAGACCGAAACGGATGGCGGAAAAGAAGGAAACCACCCGACCCCGCATGTGATCCGGCGCCACAGTCTGCAGCGCGGTACTGATGCCGACGTTGGCGCCGGAAATGCCGAAGCCCAGTGCCGCCAGTACCGGCAGGGCGAGCGCGAGACGGGTCGTGAGCGGAAACGCCAGCAGCGCCAGCGCCGCCAGCACGACGCAGAAAATCGCCAGATTCAGACTGCCGCGCACCGAACTGCGCGTCGCCAGCATCAGGGTTGCGGCAAAGGCGCCGCAGCCGGCGGCACCCCACAGCAGGCCGAGGGTGCGGGCATCGCCATGGAATATTTCGCGGGCGAATACCGGCAGCAGCACGGCATACGCCGATGCGGTGATGTTGAGCACCGCCAGCACGATCAGCAGCGTGCGTATCGGCCAGGTGTCGATGGCATAACGGACGCCCTCCCTGAACACCTGGCCGACGCTGCCGCCGGCCCTGGCGACGGGTGCCAGGCGCATCGCGGCGACGGCCCACAGCAGCGCCAGATAGGAAAAGGCATTGACCAGGAAGCAGGCCGCCTCCGTCATGAAGCTCAGCATCAGCCCGGCGAGCGGCGGACCGACGAAGCGACCGAGGTTGAATACCATGGCATTCAGCGCCAGGGCATTCGGCAGATCGCTGCGTCCGCCGACCATGGCCGGGATCAGGGATTGGCGCAGCGGCGTGTCGACGGCATTGAGCACGCCGAGGCAGAGCGCCATCAGGATGATCAGCGTCGGCCCGATCAGATCGAACCAGGTCAGCGCGGCCAGCAGCGTGGCCTGGACGAAGAGCAGGAGTTGCAGCAGCATCAGCAGCCGGCGCCGGTCATGCCGGTCTATCCAGGCCCCGGCCACGGGACCCACCAGCAGCATCGGCGCCAGCGTAGCAAAGGCGGCAAGACCCAGCAGCGCCGCCGACCCGGTCAGACGATAGACCAGCCAGGCCAGCGCGACCTGCTGTATCCAGGAACCGAGGATGGAAACCGCCTGACCGCAGAAATACAGCCGGAACGGGCGATGTTCCAGCGCCCGCATCGGGGCGGGAAATTTCAAGGCGCGGTCACAGGCCGGCCATGGCCAGGTATTTGATCTCCAGGTATTCCTCGATGCCGTACTTCGAGCCTTCGCGCCCCAGCCCCGATTGCTTGACGCCGCCGAAGGGTGCAACCTCGTTGGAGATCAGGCCCGAGTTGATGCCGACCATGCCGTAGTCGAGCGCCTCGCCGACGCGCCAGGCGCGGGCAATGTCGCGGCTGAAGAAATAGGCCGCCAGACCGAACTCGGTATCGTTGGCCATGCGGATGGCCTCGGCCTCATCCTTGAAGCGATAAATCGGTGCCACCGGTCCGAAGATTTCCTCCCGTGCCAGGCGCATGGCCGGCGTCGCACCGGCAACCACGGTCGGTTCGAAAAAGGTGCCGCCGCGCGCGTGGCGCTTGCCGCCGCACAAGATCCGGGCGCCCTGCGCCACAGCATCGGCGAGCAGTTCCTCGACCTTGGCCAAGCCCGCGCCATCGATCAGCGGACCCTGTGTCACGCCGTCCTCGAGGCCGTTGCCGACCTTGAGTCCGGCCACCGCCGCCGCCAGCTTCTGCGCGAAGGCATCATGCACCCCCTCCTGCACCAGGAAACGGTTGGTGCAGACGCAGGTCTGCCCCGTGTTGCGGTACTTGGAGAGCATCGCGCCGGCCACCGCGGCGTCGAGGTCGGCATCGTCGAAGACTATGAAGGGTGCATTGCCGCCGAGTTCCAGCGACATCTTCTTGATGGTCGGCGCGCACTGGGCCATCAGCAGCCGGCCGACCTCGGTCGAACCGGTGAAGGACAGCTTCAGCACTTTCGGATTCGACGTCAGTTCGGCGCCGACGGCAACCGGGTCGCCGGTAACGACGTTGAGCACGCCGGGCGGAATGCCGGCCTGCTGGCCCAGCCAGGCCAGCGCCAGGGCGGAGAGCGGGGTCTGCTCGGCCGGCTTGACCACCATGGTGCAGCCGGCGGCCAGCGCCGGCGCGGCCTTGCGCGTGATCATCGCCGCCGGGAAATTCCACGGCGTAATGGCGGCGCAGACGCCGACCGGCTGTTTCAGCACGATGAGGCGGCGGTCCGCCAGCGGCGAGGGAATCACTTCACCATACACGCGCCGCGCTTCCTCGGCGAACCACTCGATGAAGGAGGCGGCGTAGGCGATCTCGCCGCGCGCCTCGGCCAGCGGCTTGCCCTGTTCCAGGGTCATCAGCCGTGCCAGGTCCTCCTGGTTCGCCATCATCAGTTCGAACCAGCGGCGCAGTATCTTCGCCCGCTCGCCGGCCGTTTTCGCCCGCCAGGGATGAAAGGCCGCTTCCGCGGCATCGATGGCGCGGCGGGTTTCGGCGGCGCCGAAGTCCGGCACCGAGCCGACCAGCTCACCCGTCGCCGGATTGCGCACATCGATGCAGGCACCGCTCGCCGTCAGCCATTCGCCATTGATCAGGCACGCATTGCGCAGGAGTTCAGGGTTCTTCATGGAGTGCTTTCGATATCGGTTGGCAGACCCTGATTTTGCCGCATTGCGCCGCGTTGCGGCTGCCGGCCGCTGCTTTCAGCCGCGCGTGTTGGACTGCGCCGGAAACTCCGCCAGATCGATCTTCGGCGCCGGCTGCCAGCCCTTCTTGCGGTGTTCCGCCACCACGTTGGTGAAAATGCCGCCGCGCACGTAGAAGCGCGCGGTGAGGCGCATGAAGCGCGGCTTCGTGGCGCGGGCCAGATCATCGAGGATGCGATTGGCGACATCTTCGTGGAAATGGCCCTCGTCGCGAAAGCTCCAGATGTAGAGCTTGAGGCTCTTCAACTCGACGCAGACCTTGTCGGCGATGTAGTCCAGCGTCAGCACGGCAAAATCCGGCTGCCCGGTCTTGGGACAAAGGCAGCTGAATTCCGGGATTTCCATGTGGATCTGGTAATCCCGGTGCGGCGCGGGGTTGGGGAAGGTTTCCAGCGCCTTGGCGCGGGTTTGGATGGCTGGCTTTGGCATGCTGGGTGGCCACAGGTAAAGGGGCGGGACAGATTATAATGGCAGGGCTTCGAAGGCTGCCCTTCGCGATCATCTTTCCGGTTCATCCCTCGTGCGTCTAAACAAGCTGAAACTCTCGGGCTTCAAATCCTTTGTCGAGCCCACCACGGTGCTTTTCCCCGGCCAGCTGGCGGGCGTGGTCGGCCCCAACGGCTGCGGCAAGTCGAACATCATCGATGCCGTGCGCTGGGTGCTGGGCGAGTCGAAAGCCTCCGAGCTGCGCGGTGAATCGATTCAGGACGTGATCTTCAAGGGCTCGGGCAACCGCAAGGAAGTCAGCCGCGCCAGCGTCGAACTGTATTTCGACAATGCCGAGGGCCGCGCCGCCGGCCAGTGGAGCCAGTACGCCGAAATCACGGTCAAGCGCGTGCTCGACCGCGAGGGCAACTCGAGCTACTACATCAACAACCTGCACGTGCGCCGGCGCGACGTCATCGACCTCTTCCTCGGCACCGGCCTCGGTCCGCGCGCCTACGCCATCATCGGCCAGGGCATGATCTCGCGCATCGTCGAGGCCAAGCCCGAAGAGCTGCGCTTTTTCCTCGAAGAAGCGGCGGGCGTCACCAAGTACAAGGAACGGCGCAAGGAAACCGAACACCGCCTGGAAGATGCGCGCGAGAACATCGCCCGCGTCGATGACATCCGCAATGAACTGGAAGCCCAGGTCAGCCACCTGCAGACGCAGGCTGCGGTGGCGCAGCAGTATCGCGATCTGCACCAGCAGGTGTCGCGCAAGCAGACGCTGCTGTGGCTGAAGAAGCGCAACGACGCGCGGCATGACAGCCAGCGGCTGGCGCGCCAGGTCGAAGAAGCCGTCAACCGCGTCGAAGGCGAAACGGCGCAATTGCGTGAAATCGAAGCGCGCGTCGAACATGCGCGCGAGAGCCACTATTCGGCCTCGGATGCCCTGCACTCGGCTCAGGCCGAGAACTTTGCCGCCAGCGCCGAGGTCAGCCGGCTCGAGTCGGAGATCGGCCATCTGCGCGATTCCCGTGCGCGGCTGGAAGCACGCCTGGCCCAACTGGGCGCCGAGCAAAGTCACTGGCGCGCCGAGCACGGCCAGCTGGGCGAGGACGAAGCGCGCTGGAAGCTGCTGCTGGACAACTCGCGTACCCGCTCCGCGACCGCCGCCGCGCGCCACGGCGAAGCCGCGGCCAGAATGCCCGACGCCGAAGAGGCCGTGCAGCGTGCCGGCAGCGACGTTACCGAGGCACGCCGCAGCCTGGGCGAGGCCGAACAGGCACTGCGCCTGGCCGATGCCGACGAGGGCCATGCCCAGCGCGCGTTGGACAACTTGGTGCAGCGTCGCGGCAGGCTGGAGCAGGATCGACAGTCGCTGGGCGCGCCGGATCCGGCGCTGCTGGCGGCTTCACAGGAAGGCGAACAGCGCACCGGGGAGGCGCTCGGCGCCGCCCAGGAGCGCATGGCCGCGCTGCAGGCGGCCATACCCGCGGCCGAAGCCCAACTGCGTTCGGCGCGCGAGGCATTGCAGGCCGCCCATCGCAGTCTGACCGAGACTCGCGCCCGCCATGATGCGCTGGCGCAGTTGCAGGCCAAGGTGGCACAAAGGGGCGAGATCGGCGACTGGCTCAAGGCACACCAACTGGCCGATGCCAAACCGCTGTGGCAGGCCATCCAGGTCGAGGCCGGGTGGGAAACCGCGGTCGAAGCCGTATTGCGCGAGCGCTTCTCGGCGCTGAGCGCCGACAGCGAAACCGTGCGCGCGGCTCTGGCCTCGCCGCCGCCGGCGATCATTTCGCTTGCGCTCGCAGATCGCCATGGCAACCAGCTGTCCCCCGCCCCGGATTCCCTGCGCAGCAAGGTGCGCTGCGACGATCCGCGCTGGGCCGGCGTGCTCGACGAATGGCTGTCCGGCGTCGCCGTCGCCGATGATCTGGCGCTCGAATTGCCCCTGGCTTCGGGTCAGCGCGTTTCGCGCGCCGGGCATCTGCTGACGCCCGCCGGACTCACCTTGTACGTACCGGATGCCAAGACTCATGGCGTCATCGAACGTCAGCGCGAGATCGACGAGTTGGCCGGACTGCTTGCCGTGCGCGCTGCCGTCGAGGATGAGGCGCGCGAAGTGCAAGGCAGCGCCGAGCAGCAACTGGCCGACAGCCAGGGCCGGCTCAGCAGCGCCCGGCGCACGCTGCAGGAAGCCCAGCAGGCCTTTCATGCGGCGCAGGTCGAGGCCCTCAAGCTGGCACAGGCGCAGGCCCGTTTCGAGGAACGCTCGGCGCAGATCGACCGCGACCTGGCCGAACTCCTGCGCCAGGAGGAGACCGAACAGGCCCGGCGCCAGCGCGCCGGGGACGAAGGCCGGCTGCAGGGCGAGCGCCTCGGCGAGGTGCGCGAGCGCCTCGAACTGGCACTGGAAGTCCATAGGCAGAAGGACGTCGCCCTGCGCGAGGCGCGTGCGCTGGAAATCCAGCTCGGGCGCGAAGCCCAGGAGGCCGGCTTTTCCGAACGCGAGTGCCTGTCGAAACTGGACGACAACGCGCGCGCAGCGGCGACGGCGGGCAGCCAGTTGCAGCGCATCGAGGCCGAGACGGCGGCGGCCCGCACCGAGGTTGCCGGCATCAGCGACACGGTGCTGCAGGAGCAGTTGCACACCGCACTCGATGCCAAACAGGGCAAGGAATCGGCGCTGGCGGAGCGGCGCAATGTGCTCGAAGCGGCCGCCGCCGAACTGCGCAGCCTGGACGAGCAGCGCCTCAAGCTGGAGCAGGGCATGGTTCCCCTGCGCGACAAGATCAACGACTTGCGGCTCAAGGCGCAGGCGGCGCAGATCAACGAGGAGCAGTTGGGCGAGCGTCTGGCCGAGGTGCATGTAGTCACCGCCGCCGACGAAGAACCCTTCGCCGATGAACTTGCCGCCGGCGGCGCCGACCGGCTCAAGGACAATGTCCTGCAGGCGGACATCGTCCGGCTCACGGCTGAAATCGAGACCCTCGGCCCGGTCAACCTGGCGGCGCTGGAAGAACTCGCCACGGCCTCCGAGCGCAAGGGTTTTCTCGATGCGCAATCGACCGACCTGAGCGAGGCCATCGGCACCCTGGAAGACGCCATCCGGCGCATCGACCGCGAGACGCGCGAGCAGCTGCAGGAAACCTACAACACGGTCAACCTGCATTTCGGCACGCTGTTCCCGCAGCTCTTCGGCGGCGGCGAAGCGCGGCTGATTCTCACCGGCGACGAGATTCTCGATTCCGGCATCCAGATCATGGCGCAGCCGCCGGGCAAGAAGAACACCACCATTCACCTGCTCTCCGGCGGCGAGAAAGCGCTGACGGCGATTGCGCTGGTGTTTGCCATGTTCCAGCTGAACCCGGCACCGTTCTGCATGCTGGATGAAGTCGACGCGCCGCTCGACGATTCGAACACGGTGCGTTTCTGCGAGCTGGTCCGGCGCATGTCGGCGCAAACCCAGTTCATATTCATCTCGCACAACAAGATCGCCATGGAAATGGCTCAGCAATTGATCGGCGTGACCATGCAGGAGCAGGGTGTGTCGCGCGTGGTGGAAGTCGATATCGAAGAGGCACTGCGCCTCGCCGATGACCAGAAGGTGGCTTGAACTATGGCAATCAGCGAACTGCAAATCGCTTTGATCGGCGCCGGTGCGGCGGCGGTCGGCATGGTCTGGGGCTACAACGCGTGGCAGGATCGCAAGCACCGCAGGATTGCCGAAGGCATATTCAAGGGCGGGCAGGGCGATGCCCTGCTCGGCGCCGCTGAACCCGGCCGCAACGCCGGCGACGGCGAGCGGCGGGAACCGCACTTTGCCGACGAAGTCGACGCTGTCGGCGAACCGGCTGCCGATGCGGATGTTGCCGAATCCCTGGCCGAACCCCTGGCCGAGGTCGATGCTGCGGCCGAATTTATTGCCGCTGAGCGATTGCCGGCACAAGCCGAGCCGCCGGCGCCGTTGCCGCAAGCGGCGCCCTTGTCAGAGCCGGCGTTATTGCCCGGGCTGCCGGCAGAGTGCGCCGATGCCGTGGCCGATTGCGTGCTGTACCTGACGGCGGCCGAGGCGCTGCCGGCGCCTGCGGTCTG
>CAINHS010000019.1 GCA_903848955.1 uncultured beta proteobacterium | reverse complement strand
TCCTGCTTGAGGGTACGCAAGGTCACGGTGCCTTGTTCGGTGAATTTGACGGCGTTGGTGGCGTAGTTGAGCAATGCCTGTTGCAGCCGCGTCGGGTCGCCCACCAGGTTGTGTGGCAGGTGCCCGGTCTCGATCAGCAGGTGGATACCCTTGGCCTTGACTCGCTCCGACAGGATGGAACTGACATTGGCCAGCAGACTGCTGACGACGACCGGGGCTTCTTCCAGGGTGAACTTGCCGGCCTCGATTTTCGAGAGGTCGAGGACGTTGTTAATGACCGACAACAGGTGCTGGGCCGAGGCGTCGATGGTATCGAGGCGTTGCTCCTGTTTGCTGGTGACACCTTCGCGGCGCAGGATGTTGGCCATGCCGATGATGCCGTTCATCGGCGTGCGGATTTCGTGGCTCATGTTGGCGAGGAAGGCGCTCTTGGCAACGTTGGCGGCTTCCGCCTGGATTTTCGCCAGACTAAGAGACTGGTTTGCAGCCTCAAGCTCGACGGTACGGGCAAGCACGCGCCTCTCAAGGTCGGTGTTCAGCTTTCTTATTTCAGTCTCGTCAATCAGCCGCTCCAGTTCGGCGGCGGCACGCACAGCAATCCTTTCCATCGTGATTTCAGCCTGCAAGCGACTCGTCAGCGGATGTCGTCCGATTACCGCGATAAGGCCAAAGGGTTTTCCAGCATGATCCCAGAGTGTTACACCAACATAACTTTCCGCACACAGTTCCTGAAGCGCGGGATCATTGGGGAACAACCGGCTTACGCCGGAAGGAAAGCAACAGACATTTTGACCCACCACATCGCCGCAGGGCGTGTCCTTGAGCGCATAGGTCACGTTGTCCTCGAAATTGCCATTATGCCAAACCGTTAACGTCGTAGCATTCAGGTGATCTCCTTCAAGGCGGTCAATACACACGTAGTCCATCCCAAGTGTCTTGGCCAAAAACCGGGCCAATACGTCGAAGAATGGCTCGTCTGCGGCAGTGCTTCTGACTTGAGACAGGAAAGCATCGACCTTTTCCGTCTGCTTGCGTTCGGTGAAATACGTCGCGAGAGCCATGCCGGCTGCCGAAAGGCACAGCATGTAGAAGAAGTAATTGGCCAGATGGGTCTTGGCGATATCGTTTGAAAAGAAACCCGTACCCATCTGGGCGCCGACAAGTGCCTGAATACCTGTTGCCGCAAGGATCAGCACTGCACCGTGCGTCCCTAGGCGTACAGCACCCCAGGTAATGAAAAGGTACATCCAGTAGCCGCGAGCTATCGTCCCCAGCGAGTCATTCAACCAGTTGAGAAAGATCACTTGACCGACCAGAATTGACAGGCCGAGGATCAGACCGGCTTCACCTGCCGCACGTGTGGTCATCCATTCGTATGGCAACCTTCGCCACACTAGAGTCAAAGGCATAACGATGAGTATGCCTAGCGCAGTGCCAGCCCAATGCTGAAAGAAACTGTGGCTTTCAAGGGCGGCGTTGAGGAATGGCAATCCAACAGACAGCAGCAATTGCATAACGATTGCCGATAACAATCCAACAACCGCCGCCAACACAAAAGTCCGCAGGTAATCGCCTAAGGCCCCTATGGCTGAGTCGAAGTGGCCCTCTCGATTCAATAGCCAAACACCGACAAAGATACACGCTGTGTGGCTGAAGGCACTCGCTAACGACATGCCCAAAGGTAGGTCGGAAATCCAATTTCCCAACAGAGCGCCGAGCAGCACTGCCGGTAGATACCGGTAGCCGTTCACAAGCACTACCGCAAGTGCCACGCCACTGACCAGCCACAAGAAATCTACTGCAGTGGTGTCATTGAAACTGGTCACCACTACTTTGGCCAGGAGCAGATAAATCGCAACCAAGCCAACCGCTTTTATCAAATCTCTCAGGCCTCTCGGCACTGAACCAACTGACATGGATTTATCCCCCAACAGGGCATGCTATCGCTCAAAATGACATAGCGATTGGCCTGTATCATAACCCTTCAAGACGCCGGTGATCGGTTCGTGGTGTCTGCAGGCTTCCCGCTGCAAAGCCGGCATTTGGGCTTCAACCCATGACCGGCGTTTCAGGCCACGGAAGAGCCGTCCGGTCAATCCAAGTTTGAGAGGAAGCAAACTTTGCGGACCACCCCGGGTCAGGGAGCGTCTTTGGCAAGTCCGCGAATATCGAGGCGCCGCACCACCATTGCCGATTCTTCGAAGCCGAGCCGGCGATAGAAGCCCAGCGCGGCGGCGTTGTCGCGGTCGGCCAGCAGCGTGACGCGGCTCATGCCTTCGCCCGCGGCCCAGCGCAGCACGTGTTCGACCAGTTGCCGGCCGAGGCCGTTGCCGCGATGGCCGGCGGCGAGGATGATGTCTTCGAGGACCAGCACCGGGCCGCCCTCGGCGGTGCTGACGCTGATCAGCGCGTTGGCCATGCCCGCCACGCCGCCGCCGTCGCGCAGCACGAAGAGGCGGCCGTGGGCCGGATGGTCGAGGATCCAGCGCAGGGCGGCGAGCTGCTTCGCCCGCTCCGGCTTGAAGTCGGCTTCGAGGGCGAACAGTTCCTGCAGCAGGTCGGCCATGGCGTCGAGGTCGTCGCTGCCGGCGAATGCAATGTGCATGACAGTGTCCCCTAGCCGATCAGCGCCACGGCCTTGATCTGGGCCCACACCCGGCGGCCGGGGGCAAGATCGAGGCGCTGCGCCGAGCGGCGCGTCAGGCGTGCCAGCAGCGCGGTGCCGCCGACCCGCAACTGCACCATCACCAGCGCCGGATGGTCCTCGCCGGCATGGGCGGCGACGGTTGCCGGCAGCATGTTCATGATGCTGACGTCGTCGTGGCGGCTGGCGGCGATGCTGACGTCGCGGGCAAGGATGCGCAGGCGCACGCGCTTGCCGATGGCCGCGCCGCTGTCCCTCACCCACAGTTCGCCGCCGTCGAATTCGACACGGGCCAGATGCCACTCGGCGTCGCGCTCGGCCACGGTGGCTTCGAATACGGCACCGGCATCTTCGCCGAGGCGGATCGGCAGGTCGACCCGCGCCAGGGTTTCCGCCAGCGGCCCTTGCGCCACGGTATGGCCGTCTTCCATGACGACGATATGGTCGGCGAGCCGCGCCACTTCGTCGGCGGCGTGGCTGACATAGATCACGGGAATTTCCAGTTCGTCGCGCAGGCGCTCGAGGTAGGGCAGGATCTCCTGCTTGCGGGCGTGGTCGAGCGAGGCCAGCGGCTCATCCATCAGCAGCAGACGCGGCGCGGTGAGCAGGGCCCGGGCGATGGCGACGCGCTGCTGTTCGCCGCCCGAAAGCCGTTCCGGCATGCGCTCGAGCAGGGGGCCGAGACCCAGCAGTTCGATGATCGGATCGCGTCCGGGCATGGCCGCGCCGCGGTTGCGGCGCATGCCGAAATCGAGGTTGCGGCCGACATCGAGATGGGCAAACAGGCGCGCGTCCTGGAACACGTAGCCGAGCGGGCGCAGGTGGGTCGGCACAAAGCGGCCGGCGTCCTGCCATACCTCGCCGTTCACTTCGAGCCGGCCGGCGCCGCGCTCCAATCCGGCGATGCAGCGCAGGAGCGTGGTCTTGCCGCAGCCGGACTGGCCGAAGACGGCGGTGACGCCGCGCCTCGGCAGGTCGAGGGCGGCATCGAGCGTGAAGCCGGGCCAGTCCAGCCTGAAGTGCGCCTTGATGCTCATCGGGTTTTGCGGCCGGTGAACGCGTACAGGGCGAGCAGTACAAGGAAGGAAAACGCCACCATGCCGCCGGCCAGCCAGTGCGCCTGGCCGTATTCGAGCGCTTCGACGTGGTCGTAGATCAGCACCGAGACGACGCGGGTCTTGTCGGGGATATTGCCGCCTATCATCAGCACCACGCCGAATTCGCCGACGGTGTGGGCGAAGCCGAGTATCGTCGCGGTGATGAATCCGGGTCTGGCCAGCGGCACGGCGACGCTGAAGAAGGCATCGAGCGGCGCGGCGCGCAGGGTCGCCGCCGCTTCCAGCGGCCGTTCGCCGATGGCTTCGAAGGCGTTCTGGATCGGCTGCACGACGAAGGGCATGGAATAGAACACCGAGGCCAGCACCAGGCCCCAGAAGGTGAAGGGCAGCAGGCCGACGCCGGCCCACTCGGTGAAGCGCCCCACCGCACCGTCAGGCCCCATCAGCAGCAGCAGGTAGAAGCCGAGCACGGTCGGCGGCAGCACGATGGGCAGCGCCACTACGGCGCCCACCGGGCCTTTCCACCAGGAGCGGGTGCGCGCCAGCCACCAGGCGATCGGCGTGCCGATCAGCAGCAGCAGCACGGTGGTAGTTGTCGCCAGTTTGCAGGTGAGCCAGATCGCGGCGAGGTCGGCGGGGTTCAGCATGCGGCGAATGCTACCGCGACATGGCGTCGAAGAGCGATGTCTTTCAATGCCGGGAAAACAGGTCGCGCGTCCGGCCGGCATGGCTCCGGGTGGCGGCGGCGATCTTCATTTCAGAGTTCGTAGCCGAAGGAGGTGATCACGGCCTTCGCCCTGTCGCCCCTGAGGTATTTGAGCCAGGCGGCGGCGGCGGGCTTGCCGCGGCCTTTGTCGAGGATCACCGCATCCTGCCGGATCGGTTGATGCAGCTTTGCCGGCAGGACCCAGGCCGAGCCTTCGACGAACTTGCCGTCCTTGAATACCTGTGAGAGGGCGACGAAACCCAGTTCGGCGTTGCCGGTGGCGATGAACTGATAGGCCTGGGCGATGTTCTCGGCCTGGACGAACCTGGGTTGGACGGCATCGAGCAACTTGAGCGTGGTCAGCGCTTCCATGGCTGCCATGCCGTATGACGCCAGCCTGGGGTTGGCGATGGCGAGGTGCTTGAACTCGCCCTTCTTCAGCACCTCGCCCTGGTCGTCGACATAGCCCGGTTTGGCCGACCAGAGCACGAGGCGTCCGGTGGCGTAGGTGAAGCGCGTACCGGCGACGGCGGCGCCTTCCTTTTCCAGCCGGGCCGGCGTTTCGTCATCGGCGGCGAGCAGCACCTCGAAGGGTGCGCCGTTCCTGATCTGGGCGTAGAACTTGCCGGTGGCGCCGAAGGAGAGCATGGCCTGGTGCCCGGTGTCTTTCTCGAAATCAGCGGCGATCTGTTTCGCCGGCGCGGTGAAGTTGGCGGCGACGGCAACCTGCACCTCGTCGGCATGAGTCGCGCTGGTGCAGCAGACGAGGCACAGCAGGGCAGTGGCGGTCAGTCTCATGTTTCGGCTCCGAAGCAATGCGAATAATCGCAGCAATTCGCGCAGCTGGGGGATTTGCAGATCAACACCCCGGCTGCCTCGCACAACTGGCGGTAGAAAAACTTCTTCCACTTCATGTCGCCGCTGTTCTTGTCTTTCAAGGCCGTGAAACGGGTCTGCATCAAGGTATTGAGTTCGACCCGGCCGGGCAGGCCGAGATCCTGCCACAAATGGTTGTCGGCCATGCTGGCGGTGGCGATGGCGTGGGCCAGCCAGCGCGAATCGGGTGCCGTCGTGGTCTGGTGGCTGAGCAGGAGGTTGAGCAGATCGTCGAACTCATCTACGCCCTGACGCGCTTCGGCTTCGGCCTCTTCGCGCCAGATGTGCAGCAGGGGGCGCAGCGGCGCGGCGGCGGGGAAGTAGTCGAGCAGCAGCAAATCGAGTTCATTGGCGCAGAGGCCGGCGACCGGCGCGCGCCAGGCACCGCGCCGGCGCGGCGCCAAGGCGATGGTGCCGGCCAGGGCCTGGGTTTCCGGCCGCTGCGGGTGGCGGGCAAAGGCGAGCAGATGCGGGCGCAGGTCGGTGGCGTTCATGGCGAAGGGCGATGCACGAAGAATGCCAGGTGTAAAACCAGCGCCGGCGGGTGGCGCCCGGCGCGGCCTGTAGCAAACCCGACAAAACAATGTACGGCCTGCCGCATCGCCGTCGCGCCGACGTCGACTCCCTTGTGTCGTCAATGACTTGCGCCGTGGCATGGGGCTTGCGATTCCATCCGCAACACATCGAGGCCCGCCATGAAAACGAAGCAAAGCGAAGTTTCAGTGCAGGCTAATGTCCACCCCGGCGGACGTTATGCCGGCGCTAAAGCCGCCGAACTTGCCGAACTGCTGGATGAACCCGCCTGCGTCCACAACAAGAAGGACAAGTCGGGCTGCGCCAAGACCAAGCCGGGCGCGACGGCCGGCGGCTGCTCCTTCGACGGCGCGCAGATCGCCCTGTTGCCGATCGCCGACGTGGCGCACATCGTCCATGGCCCCATCGCCTGCGCCGGGTCGAGCTGGGACAACCGCGGCACCCGTTCCAGCGGCCCGACGCTCTACCGCACCGGCATGAGTACCGACCTCACCGAGCAGGACATCATCATGGGCCGCGGCGAGAAGCGCTTGTTTCACGCCGTCAAGCAGGCCATCGACGACTACAGTCCGGCCGCGGTGTTCATCTATTCCACCTGCGTCCCGGCCCTTATTGGCGACGACATCGCCGCGGTGGCCCGGGCGGCGAGCGAACAGTGGGGCACGCCGGTGATCCCGGTCGACTGCGCCGGCTTCTACGGCACCAAGAACCTCGGCAACCGCATTGCCGGCGAGGCGATGTTCCGCCACGTCATCGGCACCCGCGAGCCGGACCCCGTGCCCGAGTCGGCCATGGCCAGGCTCGGGCCGGGCATCGCCGTGCATGACGTCAACCTCATCGGCGAGTACAACATCGCCGGCGAGTTCTGGCACGTCGCGCCGCTGTTCGACGAACTCGGTCTGCGCATCATCGGCAGCCTGTCGGGCGATGCACGCTTTCATGAAGTGCAGACCATGCATCGCGCCGAGGCCTCGATGGTGGTCTGTGCCAAGGCCTTGCTCAACGTGGCGCGCAAGCTCGAAACCGATTACGGCGTGCCCTTCTTCGAGGGCAGTTTCTACGGCATCAGCGACACCTCGCAAGCCTTCCGCGATTTCGCCCGGATGCTGGATGACGCCGGCCTGGCGGCGCGCACCGAGGCCATGATCGCGCGCGAGGAGGCGAGGATCCGCGAGCTCCTTGCGCCCTGGGCCGAACGCCTGCAGGGCAAGCGTGTGCTGCTCTACACCGGCGGCGTCAAGTCCTGGTCGGTGGTCTCGGCGCTGCAGGATCTGGGCATGACTGTGGTCGCCACCGGCACCAAGAAGTCCACCGAGGAAGACAAGGCGCGCATTCGCGAGATCATGGGCGACGACGCCACCATGATTACCGACGGCAGCCCGGCGGCGCTGTTGCAGGCCTTCAAGGACTACCGCGCCGACATCCTGATCGCCGGCGGGCGCAATCTCTACACGGCGCTCAAGGCGCGCATCCCCTTCCTCGACATCAACCAGGAGCGCGAATTCGGCTATGCCGGTTACGAGGGCATGCTGGAACTGGTGCGGCAACTGGCGCTGACGCTGGAAGCGCCGGTCTGGGGCCATGTCCGCAGACCGGCACCATGGGCGCTGCACAAGGCCGCGGGCGAACCCTTGACCGCGGCGCAGGAGGCCTAGGGCGACGCCATGGCCGAGATCATCAAACGCAGCAAGCCGCTGGCGGTGAATCCGCTCAAGGCCAGCCAGCCGCTCGGCGCGGCGCTGGCCTTCCTCGGCATCAGGAACAGCATTCCGATGCTGCATGGTTCGCAGGGCTGCACCGCCTTCGGCAAGGTGTTCTTCGTCCGCCATTTCCGCGAGCCCATCCCGCTGCAGACCACGGCCATGGACCAGATGTCGGCGATCATGAGCGCCGATGAAAATGTCATCGAAGGGCTCAGGGTGCTGTGCGAGAAGAACCGGCCGGAGATGATCGGGTTGCCCACCACCGGCCTGTCGGAAACCCAGGGTGCCGACATGCGGCGCCTGGTACGCACATTCCGCGACCGCCATCCGCAGTTCGCGGCGACGGCCGTGGTGCCGGTGAATACGCCGGATTATTCGGGCTGCCTCGAAACCGGCTTTGCGCTGGCACTGGAAGCCGTCATCGACGTCATGGTGCCGCAGTCCGCATTGGCCGGACGGCGGAAAAAGCAGGTCAATGTGCTCTGTGCCTCGATGCTGACGCCGGGCGACACCGAGGCCATCAAGGAGTGGATCGAAGGCTTCGGCCTGCGCCCGGTGCTGTTGCCGGACATCGGCGATTCGCTCGACGGCCATCTGGTCGATGCCGAAAACACGCCGCTGACGCTGGGCGGCACGCCGGCCAATGAAATCGCCCACATGGGCGAGTCGGTGGCGACCCTGGTCATCGGCCGCTCCTTGCGCAAGGCCGCCGATCTGCTCAAGGAGCGCAGCGGCGTGCCCGACCATCGCTTCGACCACTTGCTCGGACTGGAGGCCTGTGACGCCTTTACCCTCGCGCTGTCGCAGATCTCCGGCCGGCCGGTGCCGGCGCGGATCGACCGGCAGCGCGCGCAATTGCAGGATGCGATGGTCGACACCCACTTCATGACAGGTTTTTTGCGCGTCGCACCGGCCGCCGATCCCGACCTGCTGGTTGCGCTCGGCCAGTTCTTTGCCGGCGTCGGCGCCGAGATCGTTGCCGCGGTGGCCACGGTACGCGCCGCCGTACTGGCCGATATGCCGGCGGCAGCGGTCAGCATCGGCGATCTGGAGGACCTCGAACGCGGGGCCCTGGCGCAGCGGGCGCAACTCATCGTCTGCAATGCCCACGCGGCACCGGCGGCGCAGCGCCTGGGCATTCCCCTGTTGCGCGCCGGCTTTCCGCAATACGACCGGGTCGGCGGCTACACGCGGACCTGGGTCGGCTATCGCGGTGCGCGCCAGGCGCTGTTCGACGTCGCCAATCTCTTCCTGGAAAACCACCATGACATCCCCGTTCATCGATCCGTCTTCTGGGCCGGCACCGCACGAGATCAGGAAGTCCGGCCGGCGTCTGGCGCTGGCCTGGTCGGCCGTTAGCGAGGCGCCGAAGATGCTCAGGGTGGCCTTTGCCAGCGACGACCGGATCACGGTCAACCAGCACTTCGGCGCGGCGCAGGGGTTCGCCATCTTCGCGCTCGACGGCGAACGTTCGCAACTGGTCGAGGTGGCCGGGTTCCCGCCGGAGTCCATGGACGGCAACGAGAGCAAGCTGGCGGCAAAGATCGCGGCGCTGAAGGGCTGCGCCGCGGTGTATTGCCTGGCCGCCGGCGCTTCCGCAGTCAGGCAGTTGCTGGCCGCCGGCGTCCAGCCGATCCGTCTCGACGACGGCAGCGAAATCGACCCCCTGCTGAAGCAGATCAGCGTCGCCATCAGGGACGGCGGCATCGCCTGGGTGGACAAGGCCCTGCGCCGGGACGGCGATGCCGCGCGCTTCGAGCGCATGGCGGCCGACGGCTGGGAGGAATGATGAAACAAAATTCCTCACCACAGAGACACAGAGGCGCAGAGAGAGTCTTTGAACAGACGGGCTGTCAAGCCGGTGCCGAGCATCCGGGCGGCGAGCGTATTACGTACCAAAAGCGCTTGTTTGTGCTCTGTGATCTCTGTGCCTCTGTGGTTCAGCCGAGCCTTTCAAAATGAAATCACCCTTTGGAGAAACACCATGAACGCTGCCCTCCTCGCCGCCGAAGCGGCCGACGACCCGATCTACCAGAGCGACTTCATCAAGGAGATGCTGCGCCAGACGCGTGCGCTCGACAGCTATGGCCAGTGGGACGGCAAGTCGATGCCGGAGATCCTCGACAGCTATGTGCTGACGAAGGAGAGGAAGCGCGAGATACCGGTTATCGGCGATCCCGACGACCAGATCATTGCGCGGGTCAAGGCCTTCCACAACGCGATTGCGGTGCTGATCGAAAAGGAGTGTCGCCTGATGGCGGTGCCCTTCGTGCAGCTTACCCACGAAGGCTTCGGCCGCGCCCTGATCGTGGTCGGCAAGCTGGTGGTGATGGACCGCACGCTGCGCGACGTGCATCGCTTCGGCTTCGAGAGCCTGTCGAAGATGAAGACCGAGGCCGACAAGTTTCTCGGCGTCGCCCTCGAGATCATCGGCAAGCATCCGGAAGTCGCCGGACTGTGAGCACCGACGACGAACTGAAGGACCTGGACAGGGAAGTGAAGAAGCTGAAGCGCATCGCCGGCGAATGGGCGGCGCGGCTGCACGACCTGGTCGAGGAGCGGCTGCCGGCCGGCTACGAGGAAATTCCGGGTATCGCCCGGGCCACCTACGACGCCTGCAAGGACTGGGCCGAGGTCAGTGCCAAATTGAAGTCAATGCAACAATCATAAAGAGGGATACATCATGAGCGCAACAACCGTCACCCGCGGCGGCACCCCCTACACGCCCACCTACGCCGAGTCGATCGACTCCAAGAAATGCATCGGTTGCGGCCGCTGCTACAAGGTGTGCGTCCGCGACGTACTGACCCTGGTCGATCGCGGCGAGGATGATGAGGTCGACGAAGACGATTGGGACGACGAGGATGCCAAGGCGATGATGACCGTAAAGAACCCCGGCGACTGCACCGGCTGCGGCGCGTGCGGCCGCACCTGCCCGAAGGGGTGCTTCACTTTCGTCTCGGCCTGAGGTCGCCTGACATTGTCATTGCCGTCGCTTGTCG
>CAINHS010000018.1 GCA_903848955.1 uncultured beta proteobacterium | reverse complement strand
TGCTCGGCATCAGCGCCATGCGCCGTTTCGACAAGCGCGCCGGCACTGCATAGCCTAAAATGCACACCATGCGCCCGGCCGCGAAATCTTGCCCCGTTTTTGCCCCGTTCAGCGGGGAAATCCTGTTGTTCCGGGTCACCCTCAGTCGAAAAAAAGCGCTTATAAGTTGATTGCCCGGATGGTGAAATTGGTAGACACAAGGGACTTAAAATCCCTCGGCGCAAGCCATGCCGGTTCAAGTCCGGCTCCGGGCACCACCAGTCACAGAGCGGCTTTGCTGGCGTAAAGCTGTTTTTGTTTCAGTCCCATAGAAACCTTCATGGGACACTGGTGGCACAGTGCCTGATACCAATGCCATTCATCTTTAGCCGCCAACGCTGAAAACGGTGATCCGGTGCCTCCCCCAAATCCGGCTGCCGTGGTCCAATGCCAACATGACGACAACTACTGAAAACCTGTGAACCCGGACGCTAAGACGCTGTGGCGCGCTCCGCAATGGGCGTTCGCCGTGCTGTTGGCCTTGCTCGCCATGCTGGGACCGTTTTCCATCGATACCTACCTGCCGGCCTTTTCCGGCATACGGCAGTCGCTGGGCGCGTCCGCTGTGCAAATGCAGCAGACGCTGTCCGCCTACCTGTTCGGCTTTGCCTTCATGAGCCTGTTCCACGGCGCCATCTCCGACAGCTTCGGTCGTCGGCCTGTCGTGCTGTGGGGGCTTGCAGTATTTACATTCGCATCGGTCGGATGTGCGCTGTCGCAAACCATCGGGCAGTTGATTCTCTTCCGCGCGATTCAGGGGCTGTCTACCGGAGCAGGCATCGTCGTGTCCCGCGCCATCATTCGTGACATGTATGCACCGTCACAAGCGCAAAAGGTCATGAGCCAGGTCACGATATTCTTTGGTGTGGCTCCGGCCATCGCGCCCATGGTGGGAGGCTGGATGCTGATACACAGCAACTGGAACGCTATCTTCTGGTTTCTCAGCGGAGTAGGGGTGATGCTGTGGCTGGCCAATTTCCGTCTGCTGCCGGAGACCTTGCACGTCACGCAGCGCCAGTCCTTCCATGTCAAGAATCTGCTGTCCGGTTACTGGCAGTTGGGCTCCGATCCCCGTTTCTTGTTGCTGGCACTGGCAAGCGGCGTGCCTTTCAATGGCGTGTTTCTGTATATATTGAGTGCGCCGGTCTTCCTGGGTGAGCTGTTGGGCCTGGAACCCCAGCAGTTCTTCTGGCTGTTCCTGCTGACGATTGGCGGCATCATGGGCGGTGCAATGTTGAGTGGTCGTCTGGCAGGCAAGATTGCGCCCAAGCAACAAATTCGTATTGGCTTCTACGTCATGTTGTCGATTGGATCCATCAATCTTTGCGCCAATCTGCTGTTCACCGCGCATGTCAGTTGGGCGCTGCTTCCAATCGGCGTGTTTTCCTTTGGCTGGGCGCTGATGGTGCCGGTGGTCACCCTGCTGGTATTGGATTTGCACCCCAGTCGGCGAGGCATGGCGTCATCCCTGCAAATGTGCGTGGGGGCCACTGCCAACGGCTTCGTGGCCGGCGTGATTTCGCCGCTGGTAATGCACTCAACGATAGGCTTGGCGACCGCATCCGTGCTGATGATGGGCGTGGGACTGAGTTCATGGATCTATATCCGCCACCGCTGGCCTTACATCGGGCAGAACATTGCGCATGCCTGATCCGTCGCCGGAAAAGCCGGGAGTCAGCTTAAACTGCTGTCTTCCTCAATCGTCCTGAGTTTCCCGAGATGGCAAAAATCATTCGCGAAAAATATGAAGGCGGCGTTCTTGTGTCTCGAGAAATAGAACGCCGCGGCGTCGGTTTCCTGAAGATTGCCAAACTGCTCATTCAACTGGTCATCGCTGTTGGCATCGCCATCATCGCTGTCCTCAGCCTTACGGATAGCCGGAATTACGACGACGTTCATGGCACCGCAGGGATGAGCAGCGGCGCCTGTTCGCGGCCGGGTCTGACGTCCTGATCCAGCGCAGCGTGATAGTTCTCAATCTTCTCTGTGATCAGGGGCACCGCTTCGAAGGCTGGTTTGCTTCGGGCGAGGCCTTTCGCAGTCAAAGCCAGCGTCATCTGGTGCATTGCCCGCAGTGTCAGACATCAGCGGTTAGTCAGCTGCCTTCGGCGCCTCACGTCAAGCGTGCGGCAAGCGAATCCGCGTTGCCGGAAAAAGTGTCGCCGGTCAGCGTATCCGGCGCGGCGCAACTGCATCAGGCTTTGATGAGCATGGCGCGGAAGGCGGAGAATGTCGGCGAGCGATTTCCCGAAGAGGCGCGACGCATCCACTATGACGAAGCTCCGGCAAGGAGCATCCGCGGTGTCGCCAGTGCCGACGAAGCCCGCGATCTGCTCGAAGAGGGCATCCTGGTGCTGCCGGCGCCGCTGGCGTCGACCGAGGAATTTCATTGAGCCTCAGTCCGGCCGGCCACGATTGCGGCAAGCTGTCGTTTCAGGATTTGGCCAACCGGGCGAGTTGATAGAGTTTTTCCAGCGCTTCGCGCGGGCTGAGTTCGTCCGGATTGAGGTCGCGCAGGGCATCGAGCGCGGGATGCGGCGCTTCGGGCAGCGCCGGTGCGCTGGCGAACAGATCGGGCTGGGTCAGCGAGCCGACTTCGCGGTTCTCCAGCAGCGCCAGGCGACGGCGTGCTTCGCGCACCACGGCGGGCGGCATGCCGGCCAGTGCGGCAACCTGTACGCCATAGCTTTGCGACGCCGGGCCTTCCTCGAGCGCATGCAGGAACACTATCTTGTGGCCGTGCTCGACGGCATCGAGATGAACGTTGGCACACACCGGATAGTCCTGCCCCAGCCGCGTCAATTCGAAATAATGCGTCGAGAATAATGTCCAGGCGCGGTTCTTGTCGATCAGGTGGCGGGCAATGGCGAAGGCCAGTGCGACGCCGTCGAAGGTCGATGTGCCGCGGCCGATTTCGTCCATCAGCACCAGCGACTGATCGGTCGCGCCATTCAGAATCGCGGCGGCTTCGGTCATTTCGACCATGAAGGTGGAGCGTCCCGAGGCGAGGTCGTCCGAGGCGCCGATGCGCGTGTAGATGGCATCGACCGGCCCCAGCCGGCAACGCGCGGCGGGGACGAAGCTGCCGCAGTGGGCGAGCAGCACGATCAGCGCGGCCTGGCGCATGTAAGTCGATTTGCCGCCCATGTTGGGGCCGGTCACCAGCAGCATGCGGCGCGTGGTGGAGAGCCGGGTGTCGTTGGCAATAAAGTTGTCGATCTGCCTTTCCACCACCGGATGACGCCCGTCCTCGATGTCGATGGCGGCTTCGTCGCAGAACTCGGGCTGGCGGTAGTCATGGCGCACGGCGGCGTCGGCGAAGGCGGCGAGGCCGTCGAGTTCGGCAATGGCGCGGGCGATGCGCTGCAGGGCCGGAATGTGGATCATGAGGGCGCCGAGCAACTCGTCCCAGAGCTGCTTTTCCAGCGCCAGCGCGCGTTCGTTGGCGGACAGCGCCTTGTCCTCGAAGCTCTTGAGTTCGGGCGTGATGTAGCGCTCGGCATTCTTCAGCGTCTGCCGGCGGCGGTAGTCGTCGGGGATTTTTTCGACATTGGCGTGGGTGACCTCGATGTAGAAGCCATGCACCTTGTTGAATTCGACCTTGAGGCTGGCGATGCCGCTGCGTTCGCGTTCGCGCGCTTCGAGGTCGATGAGGAAGGCGCCGCAGTTGTGCTGGATCGCCCGCAACTGGTCGAGATCGGCGTTGTAGCCCGGCGCGATGACGCCACCATCGCGCACCATTGCGGCGGGTTCCGGCGCAACGGCCTGGGTCAGCAGGGCCAGGCAGGCCTGGGGTGTGGCCAGTGCCGCCGCGAGTTGGGTCAGCCGCGCAACCGGGTCGCCGCTGCCGACGATCGAGCGGATGCCGTCGAGGCGGGCCAGGCTGTCGCGCAGCGAGGAGAGATCGCGCGGCCGGGCGCTCTTCAGGGCAATGCGGGCGGTGATGCGCTCGATGTCGGCGAAGCCGGACAGCGCCTTGATCAGCGCGGCAAACGAGCCGTTGCCGGCATCGCCGATCAGGTCGGCGACGGCTTCGTGGCGTGCCCGCGGAATGCCGCGCTCGGTCAGCGGATGATGCAGGCAGTGGCGCAGCCAGCGCGAGCCCATGCTGGTGGCGCAGGTGTCGAGCAGCGAGAGCAGGGTGGGGGCGGCTTCGCCGCGCAATGTCTCGGAAATTTCCAGATTGCGGCGGGTGGCGGCGTCGAGGCGCAGAAACGTGGTTTCGCGTTCCACCGTGAGTTGCGTGACGTGTGCCAGCGCCTGCAACTGCGTCGCCTGGGCATAGCGGTAGAGCGCGCCGGCGGCGGCCAGCGCGAGTTCCTCGTCGTGCACGCCGAAGCCTGCCAGATCACGGGTGCCGAAGTGCTCTGCCAGTGCGTGCGCGGCGGCGCGGCTGTCGAAATGCCAGTCGGGCAGATGCTGGGCCACGGCGCGGCTCTCTGGCAGCGCGGAGCGATGACTGTCGGCCAGCAGCAGTTCGGCCGGTCGCAGGCGCTCGAAGTGCGCCGGCAGGGCGTCGAGCGCGGTCTCCATGAGGCGCAGGTCGCCGTTGGCGAGATTGAGCCAGGCCAGTCCGGCGCGTTGGCGGTCCACGGCCAGCGCCAGCAGCAGGCTGTCATGCTTGTCGTCGAGCAGGTTGGCATCGGTCAGCGTGCCCGGCGTCACGATGCGCGTCACGGCGCGCTCTACCGGGCCCTTGGCCAGCGCCGGGTCGCCGATCTGCTCGCAGATCGCCACCGATACGCCGAGCTTCACCAGCTTCGCCAGGTAGCCATCGGCGGCATGGTAGGGGATGCCGGCCATCGGGATCGGCCTGCCGGCAGACTGGCCGCGTGCGGTCAGCGTGATGTCGAGTTGGCGTGCCGCCTGCTCGGCATCTTCGTAGAACAGTTCGTAGAAATCCCCCATGCGGAAAAACAGCAGCTTGTCGGCATGCTCCGCCTTGGCGCGCAGCCATTGCTGCATGACGGGGGTGTGCGCCGCCAGTTCGGCGGCCGTCAAGGCGGCCGGCATCGGGCCGCGATCAGGCCGCGAGGGCCGCCGTCCGGTGCGGCGCGATCAGTTGCAGCAACTGGGAAAAAATCTTCGGATTGCCGCCGACGATGTTTCCCGTCTTCAGGTAGTTGGCCTCGCCCGAGAGATCGCCCACCAGGCCGCCGGCTTCGGTGATCAGCAGGCTGCCGGCCGCCATGTCCCAGGGCGACAGGCCGAGTTCCCAGAAGCCGTCCATGCGGCCGCAGGCCACCCAGGCCAGATCCAGCGCGGCGGCGCCGGGACGGCGCATGCCGGCGGTCTTCTGCGCCACGTCGCGGAAAATCGCCAGATAGGTGTCGATGTGGTCGAACATGCGATAGGGGAAACCGGTGCCGATCAGCGCTTCGTCGAGGCGGAAGCGCTTGGCGACGCGAATCCGCTTTTCGTTGACGAAGGCGCCGCCGCCCTTGCTGGCGGTGAAGATTTCGTTGCGGTTGGGGTCATACACCACGGCTTGCGTCATCACCCCCTTGTGCGCCAGGCCGATGGAAATGGCGTACTGCGGCAGGCCGTGGATGAAGTTGGTGGTACCGTCGAGCGGATCGATGATCCACTGGTATTCGCTGTCCGCGCTGGTGCCGGCCAGGCCCGACTCCTCTGCTAGAATTCCGTAGGACGGATACGCCTCGCGCAGTACGTCGAGGATCGCGGCTTCGGCGGCGCGATCGACCTCTGTCACGTAATCGCTCTGCTGCTTGACGTCGATCCGCAGTTTGTCGACGTCGAGGCTGGCGCGGTTGATGATCTGGCCGGCGCGACGCGCGGCCTTTACGGCTATGTTCAGCGTGGGATGCATGGATTTTTAAGGCGGGGCAAGCCAGAAGGGGCGCATTTTGCGCAGGAAGTCTGCAATTCTATCGCGGGATGCCGTTCAGACCCACAGCGACCCGGACATATCCCGCGATACCGTCCCGGCCCGCAGCGGCCCCGACATCATATGAGCGTCACGCCATTGGCCGAACCTGCCGTCCTCGATCGCATCCGCGTCGTCCTCTCGCACCCCAGCCATCCGGGCAACATCGGCGCCGCGGCGCGGGCGATGAAGACCATGGGACTGTCGCGTCTGGTGCTGGTCAATCCGAAACTCTTCCCCGATGCCCAGGCCGATGCCATGGCGGCCGGCGCCACCGATCTGCTGGTGCAGGCCGAGGTGGTGGCGTCGCTGGCCGAAGCCTTGCGCGGCACGGTGCTGGCCATGGCCATGACGGCGCGCCGGCGAGAACTGGCGGTGCCGGCGCTGTGGGCGCGCGACGGCGCGGCGGAACTGGTGGCGCTGGCGGCCACGGCGGATGTTGCGCTGGTTTTCGGCAACGAGACTTCGGGGCTGGCCAACGACGAACTGGCCATGTGCCGGCGCTGGGCAATGATTCCGGTGGATGCCGCTTTCAGTTCGCTTAACCTCGCCGCGGCGGTGCAGGTGATGTGCTACGAATTGAGGCTGGCGGCGCTCGACCCCGGCCTGCCGCCGGCCATCTCGGGTGCCGGTCTGCTGGCCAGCCATGAAGAGGTGGAGCGCCTGATTGCGCATATCGAACGCGCTGCGTTGTCCAGCGAGTTTCTCGATCCTGCCAGCCCGAAGCGCCTGATCCCGCGTCTGCGGCGCATGCTTTCCCGCGCCGCGCCGGAGAAGGAGGAGGTCAATATTTTGCGCGGCCTGTTTGCCGCCCTCGAAAAGGCGGCGTCCGGCTCGAATTGCAAATAAATCTTGACCGCGACGCGCGGGATTTCTACCATTTAAGAAACTACTAATAGATCCTTCCATGTTCTCCCGTCTGCTTGAAGATATTTCCTGCGTTTTCGAACGCGATCCGGCCGCCCGCTCCACCTGGGAGGTAGTGACCTGCTATCCGGGTTTTCACGCCCTGACGCTGCACCGCGTTTCGCACTGGTTGTGGAATGCCCGCTTGCGCTGGCTGGCGCGCTTTCTGTCGCATTTCACGCGCTGGATCAGTGGCATCGAGATCCATCCCGGCGCCACCATCGGCCGTCGCGTGTTCATTGATCACGGCATGGGTGTGGTGATCGGGGAAACCGCGGTGATCGAGGATGAATGCACGCTCTATCACGGCGTCACGCTGGGCGGCACATCGTGGAGCAAGGGCCGCCGGCATCCCACTCTGCAGCGCGGCGTTGTGATCGGTGCCGGGGCCAAGGTGCTGGGGCCGATTACCCTCGGGCCGGGCGCCAAGGTCGGCTCCAACGCGGTGGTGGTGCGTGACGTTCCGGCGGGAGCAACTGCGGTAGGCATTCCGGCGCGCATCGTAGAAGACAGGAGCGAGATCGACCGCGAGGTGAAGGCCGGTCAGATGGGTTTCTCTGCCTATGCGGTGACGCGCGCCGAAGACGATCCGCTGGCGCAGGCGATTCACGGTCTGCTCAATCACGCGGTGGAAACCGACCGGCGCATCGAGGTTATGCTGAAGACCATGGAGCGTGCCGGGGTATCCATGGAAGATGATGTGGCGACCGCTGATAAATTCGACCCGAATTACTTGTCGAAAATAGTAGACTAAAACCGACGGGATATTGTATAGTCGACAGTAATGATCGGGTATTCACCCTGATCTGCTTCCTAACTGTTTTTGCCCCCCGACGGAGATATAACATGCGACTGACAACCAAAGGACGTTTTGCCGTAACCGCGATGATCGATCTTGCCCTGCGCGAGCATTCCGGTCCGGTAACCCTTGCCGGCATCAGCGAGCGGCAGAAGATTTCCCTCTCCTACCTCGAGCAGTTGTTCGGCAAGTTGCGCCGTCGGGAAATTGTCTCCAGCGTCCGCGGACCGGGTGGCGGCTATTGCCTGGCCAAGCCGCTGGATGTGGTTTCGGTGGCCGACATCATTCACGCCGTCGACGAGTCGCTCGATGCCACCCAGTGCGGCGGCAAGGGCGATTGCGAGGGCGAGGCGCAGCCGTGCATGACCCACGAGTTGTGGACCAGCCTCAACGACAAGATGTTCGACTACCTGCGCTCGGTCAGCCTCGGCGATCTCGTGGCCCGCCAGCAGGAGAAGATCGGCGCGACCGCCGTACTGCATGACCAACGTCCGCTGCGCCGCGTGCGTCGCACGGCCGAGGCGCTGGCCGCCGCCTGATTGTTGCCGGGCAGCGCCATGTTTGCTCCTGTCTATTTCGACCACAACGCCACGACACCGCTCGATGCGCGGGTACTGGAAGGCATGCTGCCGTATCTCGCGGCGCACTACGGCAATGCCTCCAGTCGCCACGAATACGGTCGTGCGGCGCGGCGTGCGATCGATGAGGCGCGGCAGAGAGTGGCTTGTGCAGTGGGCGCGCATCCGACCGAGGTGGTGTTTACCAGCGGCGGATCGGAAGCCAACAATCTTTTCATCAAGGGTGCCGCAGCCTGCCTGACGCCCGGCGTGGTGGCGATTTCAGCCATTGAACATCCCTGCGTGCGCGAACCGGCGCAGCAGCTGTCGCATGATGGCTGGGTTGTGCGGGAGATTGCCGTCACTGAGGATGGCCGTGTCGCCGGCGCCGACTTTCACGCTGTACTCGAAGAACGGCCGGCGCTTGTTTCCGTCATGCTGGCCAACAACGAAACGGGTGCGGTACAGGATATCGCTGCTCTCGCGGCCAGGGCCAAGCCGACAGGAGCGTGGTTCCACACTGACGCAGTCCAGGCTTTGGGCAAGCTTCCCCTCGATTTTCGCGCCATGAACAGCGCCGGCGTACATGCACTGACCTTATCCGCGCACAAGTCGGGCGGGCCGAAGGGTGCGGGGGCGCTGGTCGTCGACAAGCGCGTCGAACTGCGGCCGCTGATAGCCGGTGGTGGCCATGAACGGGGTCTGCGCTCCGGCACCGAGAACGTCGCGGCGATTGTCGGATTCGGCCTCGCCGCAGAATTCGCGGCTAACCGCCTCGACGAGCGCGCCAGGCATTTTGTGCAGCTTCGTGCAGAACTCGAGGCCGGCCTGGCGGCGCAGGGCGCGGCCATATTTTCTGTTGCCGCCGGACGCCTGGCGAACACCAGCTATTTCGCATTTCCCGGCATCGATGGCGAAACCCTGGTGGGCAGGCTTGATCGCGCCGGCTTTGCGGTAGCGGCCGGGGCGGCCTGTTCTGCGGCCAATCCGGAGCCATCGCATGTGTTGCTGGCGATGGGCATAGCATCCTCTTTGGCGCGCGGTGCGGTCAGGGTAAGCCTTGGTGCGGACAACACCGCGGCGCAGATACGCGATTTCCTCGCGGCACTGAAGACTACAATCTTGCAACTCAAGGGCCTGACGGCCCTGACAAGCTGAACTGGAGAAACTGGTAATGAATCAAGCCGGCATGAAGCTGCCCGTATACCTCGACTATTCGGCGACCACGCCGGTAGATCCGCGAGTGGCAGCAAAGATGATCCCGTGGCTGACCGAGCATTTCGGCAACCCTGCCTCGCGCTCCCACGTCTATGGCTGGGAGGCGGAAAAGGCTGTCGAGGAAGCGCGGGAGGAAGTCGCCGCGCTGGTCGGCGCGGATTCCAAGGAAATCATCTGGACCTCGGGCGCGACGGAATCCAACAATCTGGCCATCAAGGGCGCGGCGCATTTTTATGCCGGAACCAAGGGCAAACACATCATCACCGTGTCCACCGAGCACAAGGCGGTTCTGGATACCGTCAAGGAACTCGAGCGCCAGGGTTTCGAAGCCACCTACCTGGTACCGCAGGAAAACGGCCTGATCACCATCGAGCAGTTCAAGGCGGCCCTGCGGCCCGATACCTCCGTGGTTTCGGTGATGGCGGTGAACAACGAGATCGGCGTGATTCAGCCTCTCGCGGAACTTGGCGAGATCTGCCGCGACAAGGGCGTGATTTTCCACGTCGACGCGGCCCAGGCCACCGGCAAGATGCCGATCGACCTGAGCACGCTGAAAGTGGACCTGATGTCCTTCTGTGCGCACAAGACCTACGGCCCCAAGGGCATCGGCGCGCTGTACGTCCGCCGCAAGCCGCGCATCCGCCTGGAAGCGCAGATGCACGGCGGCGGTCATGAGCGCGGCATGCGTTCCGGTACCCTGGCAACGCACCAGATCATCGGCATGGGCGAGAGTTTCCGTCTGGCGCGGGTGGAAATGGCGACCGAGAACGAGCGTATCCGCATGCTGCGCGACAAACTGCTCAAGGGTCTGCTCGACATCGAGGAAACCTACGTCAATGGTGACATCGAGCAGCGCGTACCGCACAATCTGAACGTCAGCTTCAACTTTGTCGAAGGCGAGTCGCTGATCATGGCGGTCAAGGACATTGCCGTGTCGAGCGGATCGGCGTGCACCTCGGCCAGCCTGGAACCCTCGTATGTTCTGCGCTCGCTGGGACGTTCGGACGAACTGGCGCACAGTTCGATCCGCTTCACCCTCGGCCGCTTCACGACGGAACAGGAAATCGATTTCACCATCAAGCTGCTACACGACAAGCTGGGCAAGCTGCGTGAGCTCTCGCCCTTGTGGGAAATGTACAAGGAAGGTGTTGATCTGAGCACCGTCCAGTGGGCAGCGCATTGATTCGGCAAGCTGCATCAATGCGCTGCCCTTCGGGGAAGGTGGACTGCCCACCCCCCAGCCCCCGCCCCGAGGGCGGGGGCGACTAGAGTTTTTTTAGGAGTAGCATCATGGCATACAGCGAAAAAGTACTGGATCACTACGAAAATCCGCGCAACGTCGGCTCTTTCGGCAAGGACGATGAAGGTGTTGCCACCGGCATGGTCGGCGCACCGGCCTGCGGCGACGTCATGAAGCTGCAGATCAAGGTCGGCAAGGACGGCATCATCGAAGACGCCAAGTTCAAGACCTATGGCTGCGGTTCCGCAATCGCATCTTCTTCGCTGGTGACCGAATGGGTCAAGGGCAAGACGCTGGATCAGGCCCTGGACATAAAGAACACGCATATCGCGGAAGAACTGGCGCTGCCGCCGGTGAAGATTCACTGCTCCATCCTTGCCGAGGATGCGATCAAGGCCGCCGTGGCCGATTACAGAAAGAAACAGGGAGCCTGATCATGCCGGTAACACTTTCCGAACCAGCGGCCAAGCATGTCGCCAACTTCATCGCCAAACGCGGCAAGGGCGTCGGGATTCGCCTCGGGGTCAAGACTTCAGGCTGTTCCGGCATGGCCTACAAGCTGGAATTCGCCGATGCCCCGGAGCCGGAAGACATCATTTTCGAAAGCCATGGCGTCAAGGTGCTTATTGATCCCAGGAGCCTGCCCTATCTTGAAGGCACCGAACTCGACTACACCAAGGAAGGCCTCAACGAAGGCTTCCGCTTCAACAACCCGAACGCCAAGGATCAGTGCGGTTGCGGCGAATCCTTCACTACCTGAGCGGCTGATGACTACGTTCGACCTGAATTTCGCTGTCGACTACTTCACTCTGTTTGACTTGCCGCGGGCGCAGTCGCTCGATATGGAGCGACTCGAACAGCGCTTTCGCTCGATTCAGTCCCAGGTTCATCCCGACAAGCATGCACATGCGGCCGACGCCGACCGGCGCCTGGCCATGCAGTGGGCGACGCGGGTCAATGAAGCCTTCCAGACGCTGAAGTCGCCGGGCAAGCGCGCGCGCTATCTGCTGCAACTGTTGGGTCATGATGCGCAGATCGAAAGCAACACGGCAATGCCTGTCGAATTCCTGATGAGCCAGATGGAATTGCGCGAAGCGGTGATGGCGGCCAGATCTGCTGCCGACGAAACTGCGCTGGAGGAAGTACGCCTGCATCTGTTGGCCGAAATAAAGGGCGAATACGAGCGACTTGCAGGGCTGATCGATGTCAGCAAGGATTTCAGTGCTGCGGCCAATGCCGTACGACAGCTTATGTTTCAGGAAAAACTGCTGAACGAAATAGACGACGCGCTCGAAGCCGTCACCGCTTAATAGAACACTTATGGCACTTCTTCAGATTGCGGAGCCGGGAGAGTCCGCGGCTCCCCACGAACATCGTCTTGCGGTCGGCATTGACCTCGGCACCACCAATTCGCTGGTCGCTACCGTAAGGAGCGGCATGAGCGTGGTTCTCAATGATGCGGTCGGGCGACCGCTGCTGCCGTCCGTAGTCGGCTACGCCGCCGACGGCAGCGTCGAAGTCGGCTACAGCGCCGAAGCCAAGCAGTTCATCGACCCGAAGAACACCATCGTCTCGGTCAAGCGTTTCATGGGTCGCGGACGCGGCGATATCGCCCACATCGAAACCCTGCCCTATGATTTCGTCGATACCGAAGGCATGGTCAAGCTCAGGACCATTGCCGGAATCAAGAGTCCGGTCGAAATTTCCGCCGAAATCCTGAAGACGGTTCGCAACCGCGCCGAGGCTACATTGGGCGGCGAACTCACCGGTGCGGTGATCACCGTGCCGGCGTATTTCGACGATGCCCAGCGTCAGGCCACCAAGGACGCGGCACGCCTCGCCGGCCTGAATGTACTGCGCCTGCTCAACGAGCCGACGGCGGCTGCCATTGCCTACGGTCTGGACAATTCGGCCGAGGGAATCTACGCGGTATTCGACCTCGGCGGCGGCACTTTCGACATCTCCATCCTGCGGTTGTCGAAAGGAGTCTTCGAAGTCATGGCTACGGGTGGCGATTCGGCCCTGGGCGGAGACGATTTCGATCATCGCATCTTTTGCTGGATCATCGAGCAGGCGAAACTGACGCCGCTCTCGCCGCAGGATGCGCGCCTGCTGCAAATGCGGGCCCGCGAGGCCAAGGAACAACTCTCCCAGCACGGCCGGGCGCCGATCACGGTCAAGCTGGGCAGCGGCGAGTACGTCGATCTGGTGCTGAGCACCGAGGTGTTCGCCGAGATCACCCGCACTCTGGTACAAAAGACCTTGGCACCGACCAGGAAGGCCTTGCGCGACGCCGGCCTGACCGTGGCCGATGTGCGCGGCGTGGTGATGGTGGGCGGCTCGACGCGGATGCCCCAGATCCAGCACGCCGTGGCTGAACTGTTCAAGCAGGAACCGCTCAACAACCTCGACCCGGAAAAGGTTGTGGCCTTGGGTGCGGCGATCCAGGCCAACCTTCTGGCGGGCAACCGCGCCGCCGGCGACGACTGGCTGCTGCTCGACGTGATTCCGCTGTCGCTGGGCCTTGAAACCATGGGCGGTCTGGTGGAAAAGGTCATCCCGCGCAATTCGACGATTCCGGTGGCGCGTGCCCAGGAATTCACCACCTTCAAGGACGGCCAGACTGCCATGGTGATCCATGTCGTGCAGGGCGAGCGCGAACTGATTTCCGACTGCCGCAGCCTGGCGCGCTTCGAACTGCGTGGCATACCTCCCATGGTGGCCGGTGCGGCGCGCATCCGGGTGACCTTCCAGGTCGATGCCGACGGGTTGCTGTCGGTCACTGCGCGCGAACAGACCACGGGTCGCGAGGCGCGCATCGAGGTCAAGCCGTCCTACGGCCTCAGCGATGATGAAATCACGGGTATGCTGAAGGATAGTTTCAGTCACGCCGGCGACGACGCCTTCCGCCGGGCGCTGCGCGAGTCCCAGGTCGAAGCGCAGCGCCTGATCGAAGCCACCCAGTCCGCGCTGCAGGATGATGCCGATCTGTTGTCCATCCTCGAGCGTGCGCACGTCGATGCGGCGGTGACCCGACTGCAGGCGCTGATGATCGGCGACGACCGCCGTGCCATCGACCAGGCGATGCAAGGTCTGAGCGCCGCCACCAATGAATTCGCCGCAAGGCGCATGAACCGGAGCGTGCAGCGTGCGCTGGCCGGCCGCAATGTCAATCAAATATCACTATGACCCAGATCATTGTTCTTCCCCATGTCGAGTTGTGTCCTGACGGTGCCGTCATCGAAGCCGCTCCGGGCATCTCGATCTGCGATGCGCTGCTCGGCAACGATATCGAAATCGAGCACGCCTGCGAGAAGTCCTGTGCCTGCACCACCTGCCATATCGTCGTGCGCGAAGGTTCCGCTTCGCTGGCAGCGGCGGAGGAACTCGAAGAGGATCTGCTGGACAAGGCCTGGGGCCTCGAGCCCGATTCGCGTCTTTCCTGTCAGGCGCTGGTAGGCGACGTTCCGCTGGTGATCGAGATTCCGAAATACACCATCAACATGGTCAAGGAAGGGCACAAGAAATGACCCGCGTCCAAGCAGCGATGCCGGGGCAGGAGGTGACTGCGCTTCGCGGTCTGTGTCCGCTCTGCCTTGATGACTTCCCACATCCTTGCGGCGGCGCTGCGGAGGCGAGCAAATGAAGTGGACCGACAGTCTCGAAATTGCCATCGCACTTGCTGAAACTCATCCGGCGGTCGATCCCGCACGCCTCAATTTTGTCGACCTCATGCGCTGGGTCATGGAACTCCCCGGCTTCGCCGAGGACCGCAGCCACTGCGGCGAGAAGAAACTGGAAGCCATTCAGCAGGCCTGGATCGACGAAGTCGAGTGACGCATGCTGGTTGACACCCATTGCCATCTTGATGCCGCCGAGTTTGATGGCGACCGCGCGGCGGTGGCTGAAGCGGCGGTACAAGCCGGGGTGGGCTTGATCGTGGTGCCGTCGGTCGGGCGTGCCAACTTCGGCGCCGTTGCCTCGGTCTGTCGCGATTATTCCTGCTGCCTTGCGGCCTACGGCATTCATCCCATGTATGTTGAGCGGGCGCTCGAGTCCGACCTCGATGCCCTGCGCGAAACGGTACTGCGCGAGCATCCTCTGGCCATCGGCGAAATAGGTCTCGATCGATTCGTCGAGCCGCGCGACGAATCGCGCCAGGAGTTCTATTTCAACGCCCAGTTGCAACTGGCCCGTGATGCCGGCCTGCCGGTACTGCTGCATACCCGGCGTGCCATTGATCCGGTGCTGAAGTTACTGCGGCGCTGTCCCGTCTCCGGCGGGATTGCCCATGCGTTCAACGGCAGCCGGCAGCAGGCCGATGAGTTCATCAAGCTCGGCTTCAAACTCGGCTTCGGCGGAGCGATGACCTTCCCCGCTGCGCGCCGCATTCGCGAACTTGCCGCAACCCTGCCGCTGGCTGCGATCGTCCTCGAAACAGACGCACCGGACATTCCGCCCGAGTGGAAAGTCTTTCCGGCGACAGAGCGCCGTGCTCGAAATACCCCCGACCAACTGCCGCGTATGGCCCGGGTGCTTGCCGCTTTGCGCGGCATCGCGGTGGCGGAGGTTGCCACGGCGACTTCCGCCAATGCTGCCGCTGCACTGCCCCGGCTTGCCTGCCTGCTTGGCGGAAACCCGGGCAGGCAAAGTCCCACGATTCACTGAGTATTCCCCACCCAACCTCAATCAGGAGCTACCCATGAGTACAACCGTAACCCTTCGCGGCAATCCCGTCCGCGTTGATGGCGATCTTCCGGCCGCCGGAGCGCAAGCGCCGGACTTCAAACTTACCAGCGGTACGCTGGCCGATGTTTCGCTCAAGGACTTTGCCGGCAAGCGCAAGGTGCTGAACATTGTGCCCAGCCTTGATACGCCGACCTGCGCCGTCTCCGCGCGCAAGTTCAACGAATCCGCCGGCGACCTGAACAATACGACCGTGCTGGTGGTCTCCGCCGACCTGCCGTTTGCCGCCAGGCGTTTTTGCGAACTCGAAGGGCTGAAAAACGTTGCCCACCTGTCCACCTTCCGTCATCCGGAATTCCTCAAGGCATGGGGTGTGGCCCTCGCCGAAGGTCCGATGGCCGGTCTCACTGCGCGTGCGGTGGTCGTGCTGGACGAGAACGACAAGGTGATTCACAGCCAGATGGTGCCGGAGATTGCGCAGGAGCCGGACTACGCGGCCGCGCTGAAGTCGCTCGGCTAAGCCAGGCGGCGCTCCGCCGGCGCCGACTTTTCAAGAACAGACGGGAGCCGCTGGCTCCCGTCTGTTCTTTGGCTGACCAGAAGCCAAGGTTCTGTTCAGACTGCATCCGGCCATCAAGAGACAGTCGCGACGCAGGCTTTCCCCGCTTCTGAACGTCGGCTCTGCCAAGTATTGCAGACATCGGGGCCGTCGAAGTACACATCACTCGACTCCAATTGCCTTGAACACTGCATCCACCGGATCCGAGTAAAAGCTTGTCTGAAACTTCGCGAACAACTCGCCAGGAACGCTCGGAATATCCCCAACGCTCGACATCGGCAGCAGGATCTTTTTGGCGCCGGCATCAAACGCGACCTGCAAGCTTTCCGCCAGGTTCCGCACCTGCACCACCGTGCCGCCCAGACTCATATCGCCCATGATCGCCATCTGCGACTGAACTGGCCGGCCTAGTGCGGCGGAACACAGTGCAATGAAGCTGGCCAGTGTGAATGACTGCGGCGCCCCGGCGCTCTGCAACTCGACAAGCTGAAGGTGGAAATCGTGTTCGCTGGGCTTGATCGATGCGCTGATACGCGAAGAGTTGGCTTTGAAATAGTCGAAGGCAACCCGTACCGGTTCGCGTGGTGCAGCACCCGAGGCCGACACCTTGCCGCCGCCCGCAATGGTTTGAATCTCGATGCGGTAGATCCCCGGCATTTCGGATGTACCCATGCTGATCGTATGCAGCGCTCCTGGCGCGAGGCGGCCATCCGGAATCAGCGCACCGCTAGATTGTTCAGGAACGGAAACAAAACGCTCCTGGCTATCTTCAAGATCGATGTAGGAGAAGTGGACGTCGTAGAACTCCATGCCGCCAATCTTCTTGAGCTGCTCCTTCACGCGCCGCCGAACTTCCAGCGCGTACTCAAGGCATTTGCGCACGATCTCCTTGTCGTAGTCGCCGGCGGGGCAGATCAGTTTCAGCAGGCCCGACACCGTCCGGCGCACGGCGATGGTGTCGCGCTGATTCAGGTTGTTGCCGAGCTTGAACCACTTGTCGATGGCGTCAGCAAAGTTGTACTTGCGCATTTCGCGCAGGTACTCCGCCAGGTAATCGACGATCAGCCCGTACTGGTTGGTGAAAAACTCCGGACGCATCTTCGGGATCTCCCAGCCGGGTACGTAGGCATGGAAGCGGTCGAAGAACGCCGAGTCGATCATCGCCTCGGGAAATGGACTGAACAGGTGGCTGGTCTTGACCAGCGACTCGACCGTCTGTCCTTGCGGCAGGTTGCCGACAAAGACCATGGCCGCATTGGCGCTGATCGCCTCACGTCCCCGCGAGAAGGATCCGCTGGCCATGAAGTCCTTCATGATCTGGACTCCGTCGTGATCCTTGAAGTTGATTCCTGCCAACTCATCGAATGCCACCACGTCCCATAGTCCGACCAGACCGACCTTGCGCGCCCCCATGTTGTAGAAGA
>CAINHS010000017.1 GCA_903848955.1 uncultured beta proteobacterium | reverse complement strand
TCGGTTTCCTGTTTTCGGTGACGAGGACGACAAGTTTGTCGTCAATTGCGGCTTTGAACGGATCGCTCGCCGGCGTGATTTCGAGGCCTCCACCGACAGGCTCGGCGACAGCAGGGGTCCAGCGGTCGATCCGTTTGACTGTGTCCTCGGAGAGCCAGCTCTTGATAACTCCCGCGATACCTGCCTTGGGCGCGTTCCTGGTTTCCCAGGCGGACTTGGTCCAGTAGCCGCTGGAAAATGAAACCAGCAGCGCCGCGCACTCACCCGTCAGCTTGACCGGATAGGCTTTGCCGGGGACGAGCGAGCGGGTGTCGCCGCGGCCGTCAACGCAGGCCGCGCTTTTTACGGCATCCGCCGGGTAGGCGACAACTTCGGCGCCGGGGTGCGCCGAATGTCGATGGCCCTGATACAGGACATAACCCGATGGTTCCTGCTCCAGCCACAGCTCATGGGCCGCCGCAGGCAGTGCCAGAGCGGCCAGCAGGAAGGCCGGGCGACGAATCATGGCGCAATCACATCCCAGTAAGATGAATATTAAAATCATCATACTGTGAGTCGGCGGAAAATTGCAACCCGGTCAGGCGCAGCGTTTTGCTGCCGGCAACGAAGTGCTGCTTCCACTGCGCCCGACATTCCCCCTCCCTTGAAACGGGAATCCCCGCCCCCATATCGCCCACTTGATTATTGTTCCCCGGGGATTCCTGATGACCACTGACACCCAGACCGCGCCGGCGTCGCGCGAGACGCTCGGCTTCCAGACCGAGGTCAAGCAACTGTTGCAACTGATGATTCACTCGCTGTATTCGAACCGCGAGATCTTCCTCAGAGAGCTGATTTCGAATGCGTCGGATGCCTGCGACAAGCTGCGCTTCGAAGCGCTGCACAATGCCGGGCTGTTCGAGGGCGATTCGGATTTCAGGATTCGCGTTTCTTTCGACAAGGAGGCGAAGACCCTGACCATCGCCGACAACGGCGTCGGCATGAGCCGCGAGGAAGTCATCGCCAATCTGGGCACCATTGCCAAGTCCGGCACGCGCGAGTTCTTTTCGCAGCTTTCGGGCGACCAGCAGAAGGATGCCAGCCTGATCGGCCAGTTCGGCGTCGGCTTCTATTCCTCCTTCATCGTCGCCGACCGCGTCACCGTGCTGACCCGTCGCGCCGGCCTGGAAGCGAACCAGGGCGTGCGCTGGGAATCCGAAGGCAGCGGCGAGTTCACCATCGAGATGACCGACCTGGCGGCGCGCGGCACCGAAATCACCCTGCACCTCAAGGAAGGCCAGGATGATCTGCTGTCGAGCTGGAAGCTCAAGTCCATCATCCGCAAGTATTCCGACCATATCGTGCAGCCCATCGTGATGAAGGGCGAAAAGTGGGACGAGGAGAAGAAGGAGCAGGTGGTCACCGACGAGGACGAAACCGTCAACCAGGCTTCGGCTTTGTGGGCCCGTTCCAAGAACGACATCAGCGACGAGCAGTACAAGGAGTTCTACAAGCACGTCGGCCATGATTTCGAGGATCCGCTGACGTGGACCCACGCCCGCGTCGAGGGCAAGACCGAATACACGCAACTGC
>CAINHS010000016.1 GCA_903848955.1 uncultured beta proteobacterium | reverse complement strand
TGATCCAGTGCGTCGGCTGCCGCAATGAGGACCGCAACTACTGCGCCCGCGTCTGCTGCAGCGGCGCCATGAAGAACGCCCTGAAGATGAAGGAACTCAAGCCGGACGTGGAGATCTACGTACTCTTCCGCGACATTCGCACCTACGGTTTTCGCGAGGACTACTACCTCAAGGCATCGAACCAGAACGTCAAGTTCATCCGCTACGAGGCGGACGACAAGCCCCTGGTGGAAGCGAAGGATGAGCGCGGGCGCAACTTCATCCGCGTCACGGCGCTTGACCCCGTCCTCGGCAGGAAGCTGGAGTTGGACGTAGATGCCATCATCCTCGCCGCAGCGGTGATCCCGGCCCCGGGTGCCGCCGAGCTGGCGCGCATGTACAAGGTGCCGCTGGGCCCCGACGGCTTCTTCCAGGAAGCCCACGCCAAGCTGCGGCCGGTCGACTTCGCCGCGGAAGGCGTGTTCCTCTGCGGCACGGCGCAGTATCCCAAGCACCTGTCGGAAACCATCACCCAGGCCTATGGCGCAGCGGGCCGGGCCCTGACCCTGCTGTCGCGCGACACCGTAGTGGCCTCGGGTGCGGTTTGCGCAGTGAAGGGTATGGACTGTGTTTCCTGCGGTGCCTGCATCTCGGTGTGTACCTACGGTGCCATCGACTTCATGGACACGCCGCGCGGCAAGAAGGCGGTGGTCAATGCGGTGCTGTGCAAGGGCGACGGACTGTGCGTCTCCAAGTGCCCTACTTCGGCCATCAGCCTCTCCCACTACACGGACGACGAAGTGTTCAACCAGATCGACGCAGCGCTGGAACTGGTCTGAAGCGCACCGCTATGACAACGCAATTGCAATGCAACCGATAAGGGACTGAGCATGGCTGCCCCATCCGATTTCAAACCGATCATCGTCGGCTTTCTCTGCAACTGGTGCTGCTATGGCGGCGCCGATTTGTGCGGCGTCTCGCGCTTCCAGTATCCGCCCTATCTGCGGGTGATCCGCCTGATGTGCTCCGGTCGCGTCGACCTGGAGTTCATTTTCCGCGCCTTCGCCAAGAAGGCCGACGGGGTGTTCATCGGCGGCTGCCATCTCGGCGACTGCCACTACAACCCCGAAGGCAACTACGACGCCCTGGGCAACAGCTTCGTCGCCAAGCGCATCCTGGCCGACATCGGCGTCAATCCCGACCGGCTGCGCCTCGAGTGGGTGTCTGCGGGCGAGGGCATACGCTTTGCCGAAGTCATGAACGAGTTCGGGGCGAAGATCAAAAGCCTCGGTCCCTTCGGCTCTTCAGAAGGTCGTGACGTTGCCGACCTGCAAGCCGGCCTGGAGGCCGCGACGCAACTGGTGCCCTATTACAAGCTGGTCGAACGGGAGCGCTTCCGGGTGCCGAAGCGGACGGAAGACGGCTACAAGGAATTCTTCGCCCGGCCGGACTACGACCGTTTGTTCAAGGAACTGATCCTGGACAAGCTGGCCATGGCCCGCATCATGGGTGCGCTTCGCGCAGGAGAGGGGTCACCTGGAGACATCTCGCAGAAACTCGGCCTCGAGCCCGCGCGAGTGGCCGCTCATCTGGAACTCCTGTCGAAACAGGGCATCGTCCGCCTTGACGGCAATCAGGCACAACTCGCGGTTGCTGCCTGAAGCAAATCACCAAAATGCAAACAGGGGTGGAGCGAACATAATGTCTGAACAGAATATCGACGGCATCATCGAGAAATACCGGGGCCAGCCGGGCTCACTGATCCACGCTCTGGTAGAGATCCAGCACGAGAACCACTGGCTGCCCAGGGAAGTGATGCACAAGGTAGCCGACGCTTTGCAAGTGCCCTTTGCACAGGTGATGCAGATCGCCAGCTTCTACAAGGCCTTCAGCCTGACGCCGAAGGGACGCCACGAGGTGCATGTCTGCACCGGCATGACCTGCCACCTGCGCGGCGCGGCGCGACTGCGGTCCAAGGTGGAAGAACTCACCGGCCTCAAGGACGGCGAGACGGATGCCGACTCCAGATTCACTTACGAGACCGGCGCCTGCCTGGGTAGCTGCAGCATCGGGCCGGAACTGATCGTCGACGGCAAGCATTACGGCCGCATGACCCCGGAAAAAGTCGAAGACGTTCTGAAACAATACGAGTAGGAAACACTATGCCAAAGCTCCAATCAGCGGCAGAACTGGAAAAATTCAGGGCGGAACTCCTGGCAAAACGGGATCCCGCCAAACCCTGCATCGCGGTCTGCGCCGGCGCAGCGTGCGACGGCATGGACTCGGCAGCGGTCGCCGCCGCCTTCCTCGCCGAGGCAGCAACGCAGAAGCTGGACGGCAAGCTCGAGATCCGTACCACCGGCTGCCATGGCTACTGCGAAAAGGGGCCGAACGTCGTGGTCACCCCCGGCGACATCTGCTATTTCGAGGTTCAGCCCACGGACGTGCCCGAGATCATTGCGGCCACACTCAAAGGCGAGGTGGTCGAGCGCCTGGTGTACAAGGATCCGGCTACCGGCGCCAAGGCCGTGCACATGAGCGAGGTGCCTTTCTACAAGCACCAGACGCGCCTCCTGATCGGCGACAACCCGAAGATCGACCCGATGCGCATCGACGACTACTTTGCGGTCGGTGGCTATGCCGGACTGGTCAAGGCCCTGACCACCATGACGCCGGAGCAGGTCCTCGCCGAAGTGAAGAAAGCCAATCTGCGCGGCCGCGGCGGCGGCGGCTTTCCGGCGGGATCCAAATGGGAGACCACCCGAAATGCGCCGGAGAAGACCAAGTATGTCATCGTCAATGGCCATGAAGGAGAGTCCGCCGCCTTCATGGACCGTGCCATGCTCACCGGCAACCCGCACAAGATCCTCGAAGGCCTGATCATCGGCGCCTACGCCATCGGCGCGCAGAAGGGCTTCATGTACACCCGGCACGACATGCCGCTGCTGGAAAAGCACGTCAGGCAGGCATTGGCCCAGGCCACGGAATACGGCCTGTTGGGCGAGAACATCCTCGGCTCCGGCTTCAACTTTGAGTGCGAACTGCACTTCGACGTCGGCATCTTTGTCTCCGGCGAGTCGTCGGCCCTGATGCGCTCGATCGAGGGCAATGCGCCCGAACCGCGACCGAAGTACATCCGCACCTCGGTCAACGGCATCTGGGACAAGCCGAGCAATCTCAACAACGTCGAGACCTGGGCCAACGTACCGCAGATCATCAGCAAGGGCGCCGAATGGTTCACCAGCATCGGCTCCGAGAAGAGCAAGGGCACCAAGCTGATCTCCCTGTCGGGCAATGTGGTGAACAGCGGCATCGTGGAAGTGCCGATGGGTACGCCGCTGCGCACTCTCGTGTTTGACATCGGCGGCGGTGTGCGCGATGGCAAGACCCTCAAGGCCATACACTTCGGCGGCGCCATGGGCGGCTCCATCCCGGCCGACCTGATCGACGCACCGCTCGACTTCGATGGCATGTCCAAGCTGGGCGCGCCGATCGGCGCCGGCGGCCTGCTGCTGATGGACGAGGACACCGACATGATCGAAGTGGCGCGCTATCTGATGGACTTTCTGGTCAACGAGTCCTGCGGCAAGTGCGTGCCCTGTCGCGAAGGCATGCAACAGATGCTGCAGATCCTGACCCGGCTTACCGAGGGACAGGGCAGGAAGGGCGATCTGGAACTCCTCGAGGATCTGATCGAGGTCACAGGCGTGGCCAGCCTGTGTGCGCTGGGAAAGACCTCCGGCGACCCGCTGAAGAGCATGTTCCGTTATTTCAAGCCCGAGTATGAATCGCGGATTGTTAGCAGCGCCGGCGGGAGTGACAACAAATGACTGAAATCGTCCTGACAATCGACGGCAAGGAAGTCAAGGCCAGGGCCGGCATGACGGTCCTGCAGGCGGCGCAACAGGAAGGGATATACATCCCTACGCTGTGCCACCACGAAAAACTGGAGGCCTTCGGCGGCTGCCGCCTGTGCATGGTCGAAGTCGAAGCGCGCGGCTGGACCAGCTATGTCGTGTCCTGCGTCTATCCGGTGGCCAAGGACATCGTCGTGCGCACCCGTTCGGAGAAGGTGGACAAAATTCGCAAGGTGCTGGTCGAAGAATTGATGGCCCATGCGCCCGACTCACCTGAACTGATCCGGATGGCCGAAGAGTACGGCGCCGACCGCGACCGTTTCGAGCGGTCGGCTTCATTCTGCATCGTCTGCGGCCTGTGCGTGCGCTACTGCAACGAGGTCAAGCAGAAGAACGCCGTCGGCTTCATCGACAACGGCGCCCGGCGTGAAATCAGCTTTATTCCGGAAGTCGCCAGGAAGGAATGCTGGGACTGCCAGGAATGCTTTGCGATCTGCCCGACTTCCTACGCCCAGGCGGCCTACCTGCTGACCGAAGCCCTGGCGTTTCCAGGACAACGCAAGGAGGCGGTCAAGGTCAAGAAGGCGCCTAAACCCAAGCGGGTGATTCCGATCATGCCTGCACCTGTGACAACGTAGGTCGCGCTTCCCCGGACAGGGACGTCCCGTTCATTCGTCATGAAGAGTTTCGTCAGTTCAAACACCGGGCTGCAGCCTGACACTTGAGGATTCGCGGTGGACACTATTGATCAGCAGCAAATGAATGGTCTGACGATTCGCCGTCTAACTGCGGAGGACTTCGAGGCGGTCGTCGACATGGACGCCGCAGCCGTCGGTCATCCCCGCACTTCCTATTTCGAGCGACGCTTGAAGACGGCGAAGTCACGGCCGGCGCTATACGTCCAGTTCGGCGCGGAGCAGAACGGAAAGCTGGTCGGATTCATGATGGCGCGCCAAACGCAAGGGCAGTTCGGACGCACCGAACCCGTACTCAGACTCGAAGCGTTTACCGTTGCAGCGGAGGTGCGCGGGCAGAATATCGGTTCTGCGCTGCTGTCCAAGCTTGAAGACGAAGCCAGGCGCCTCAAACTGGTCCAAATCCGCACTACCGCATCCTGGCGCGATCACGCGATCACGCAGTTCCTCGATCACGCAGGCTTCGAACTGGGAAGCGAACTTGTTGCCGACTGTCAGGTAACAGACCGCAAGCTTGCGCTGCATGAAGGCAAGAATTCTGCAGCACTCGCGCGTAACAGGATGGACTTGAGTACATTGAGGCCCGACGACCTGTACGACGTTGTTCGCATCGATAAGGGGGTCGGCGGCCAGCGGCGCGAGGCCTTTTTCTATGAACTGGTTGATGAGGCGATGAAGGATTCTGCAGCGCGCGTTTCACTGGTTGCGCGCGTTGATGGCGTAGCTGCCGGTTTTGTCATGGCGCGTACCAATTTCGGCGATTATGGTCGCACTGAACCTGTTGCAGTGCTGGACACCATAGGCGTAGACCCCGACTATTCGCGCCGGGGTATCGGTCATGCCCTGCTATCGCAATTGTTTGCAGATCTTGCCGAACTGCGTGTCGAGCGGGTCGAGACGGTTGTCGCAAGCAAGGATTTCCGGCTGCTCGGGTTTTTCTACGACGCCGGGTTCAAGCCCTCGCAGCGGCTTGTCTTCGTCAAACCGGTCGGTTGAGCGACGGCACGGAAGCCCCGGCAAATCCGGTGCGACATCAGGCGGACCGGATCCTGCGAAAACAGTTTCGCAGTTCCGCAACGAACAGTTCCGGCTGTTCGAATGCGGCGAAGTGCCCGCCCTTGTCGAGCTCGTTCCAGTGAATGATGTTGGCGTAGTAGCGCTCTGCCCAGCGCCGCGAGGGGCGAAAAATTTCTCTGGGATAGATACTTACGCCGACAGGTAGCGTCAGCGGCCGGGCCTTGAAGAACGCAAGGCTTTCCCAATACAGCCTGGCCGCCGAGCCGGCATTCGCCGGAAGCCAGTAGAGCATGATGTTGTCCAGCATGGCATCGCGCGTCAGAGCATGCGCCGGCTCGCCGCGGTTGTCGGTCCAGGCATAAAACTTCTCGTAGATCCATGCGGCTTGTGCGGCCGGTGAGTCGGTCAGGCCGTAGGCGAGCGTCTGCGGCCGGGTGTTCTGGATTCTGGCGTAGCCCGAGTCGCTGCGACGATAGAACTTCAGTGAGGCAACTGACGCTTGTTCCGCTGCGGTGAGTTGTGCCGGATCTGCCGCTTCAGGATATATCAGGGGCATGTTCAGGTGGATTCCGGCGCATTCGGGCGCGCCGAGCATGCCGATGGCGGTGGTAACGGCCGCCCCCCAGTCGCCTCCCTGGGCAAAGAAGCGCTCATACCCGAGCCGCTTCATCAAACTGACCCACGCCGCGGCAATCCGCTCGACGCCCCAGCCGGTGGTCTGCGGCTTGTCTGAAAAACCATAGCCAGGCAGCGACGGCACGACGACGTGGAATGCATCCGCGGCATCGCCGCCATGGGCGACGGGATCTGTCAGGGGGCCGATCACGTCGAGGAACTCGACCACCGACCCCGGCCATCCGTGGGTGAGAATAAGCGGCACGGCATCAGGGTTCTTTGACCGGACGTGGAGGAAATGGATGCGCAAACCATCGATGCCGGTCTGGTATTGACCCGATGCATTGAGCCGCGCTTCACAGCGCCGCCAGTCGTAGTCGCACCTCCAATAATCGCAGAGCGCCTTGATCCGCTCGAGCGGTACGCCCTGGCTCCAGTCGTCGACGGTTTCGCGCTCCGGCCAGCGCGTCCTCGCCAATCGTGATCGCAGTTCGGCGAGCACCTCGTCGGCAATGGCCAGTTCGAATGTCTGGATGGTTGCGCTCATGCCCGTCCCGCAACTATGACAGCAGCGAGGATCGGATCAGGCCGGCGATCCGGCTTTGGCCGGCGCACCGTCGTACTCGAATCTATGCTCGCCGGAGAACAGCAGATAGTGTTTCCCTGTGGCACGACCGATCACCGTCAGTCCGATCTTGCGGGCAATGGCGTGACCCATGCCGGTGAGGCCGGACCGGGAGATCATGAACGGGATGCCCATCTGCGCGGTCTTGATGACCATTTCCGAGGTCAACCGGCCGGTGGTGTAGAACAGCTTGTCGCCACCGCGCATGTTCTTCAGCCACATCTGGCCGGCGATCGCATCGACCGCATTGTGGCGGCCGACATCCTCGACAAACATCAGGATTTCGCCGTCGGATGCCGCCAGGGCACAGCCATGTACGGCTCCGGCCGCCTTGTAGATCGAGTCCTGCCGGCGCACATTGTCGAGCAACGCGGCGAGGGTCGCGGCGTCGAGGCGGACATCGTCGGGCAGATCGATTTCGTCGAGGCTCTCCATCAAGTCGCCGAACATGGTGCCTTGCCCGCAGCCGCTGGTGACGGTGCGCCGCTGCAGGCGCTGCCCGACATCGGCGTTGCCGCTGCGCGTGGTGACGGCAGCCGAGTCCGTTTCCCAGTCGACCTGGACTGCGGCGATGTCGTCCAGCCTCGCCACCAGCCGCTGGTTGCGCAGATAACCCAGCACCAGTGATTCGGGCGCAGCGCCCAGGGTCATCAGGGTAACGATCTCGCGCTTGTCGAGATACAGCGTCAGCGGGTGCTCTCCCGGAATGCACGCCTGAACCGCCGCGCCATGTTCGTTGATGGCATCAACGGTCACGGTGGCGGGACGTCCCGCCGCCGTCAGCTGAGGTGTCAGGCGGGATTCCGTCGCCGGATCGCCGCTGCTGCTATCTGCCATATCCCTTTCCGGTTCCGCACTGTCACCTGGCACCATTCCATGGACTGATGCCGCTTCCGGCACGAACCCGGACAAGCGGCGGCCGCGCCGATTCTGGAGGCCGCGCTTATCGAATGATCTCCCCTTCGCAACTGGCTGCGACGCGCCTGATGCGAAGCTTCAATTCCGGCGACGATTCGACGCGATCGAGCACGCCGGGAATCAACTGGCCGACCTCCTTGCTGACGCCGTCGACCTCTATCATGGTCTTCTCGAACAGTTCGGACAGGTCCTGGTAGCAGATCTTGCAGTTGGTGCACTTGGCACGGTCCTCGATCGCGTAAGTCACCAGGGGCTCCCGGTCTGCAGCGGCGGCGGGCGGCAGCTTGACTGTCCCAAGTTCCGACATGGCGCGGGCTATCAGGTCGAGCGTCGAGTCGCGCGACTCCACCAGTTTGCGGTACTCGGCCTGGATCGCCTCCATGCTGGCAAGATGCGAGGCATCCCGCGCGGCGACATTCTGGCCGCCCAGGTATTGCAGCATCTGCCAGTACTTGCGGCGTTCTTCAACCAGTTCGATGACCACCCCCGACACGCTCAGCCGCACCAGGCGCTGGTTGGTATCCGTGGTCCAGATGTACGGGGTGCGTCCCTTGCGGTCGGTCTTGCTCAGGTTGATGAAGTCCTCGATCGGCACCACCTCGACATCGGCCGGGTCGAGCCGGCGGAAGTGCTTCTTGAAGCGGTTCTCGCCCAGGGCGAAGTGGGCCGGCGTCAGCGTCATCTGCAGCTTCTTCTGCTTGCCGGCTTCGTCCTTGTATTCAAGCGACATGGTGGTCCAGGTCTTTTCCGGATCCGGGTTGCCGTCCAAGACGAACCAGTCGTGCAGCGTGTTGCCGCGGCGCGGATCATGGACGAACACCGGGTTCATGCGGCTTCTGACCGCCAGCCGGGCGTGGCTGTCCGAGGCGTCGTCGGCGATGCCGTGCTCGGGCTGACAAGGCGTGTAGACGTCCATCACGGCCGGCGAGTCGGTGTAGTTGAGGAACTCCATCGTGTTCTTGAGGAAGTGGCCCTGCAGCGCCGCGCTAGTGGAGACGACAAAGACGTTGGGATGGAAGGATGCGAGCAGGCCGAATTCCTTGCGATGTTCATGCTTGCCCGGGTAGGCGGTGCCGATGCGCGCAAGATCGGAATCCTGGCCGAGGAAACTGGCCGTGGAAGCCTGGCCGCCGGTATTGGAATAGACCCCGGTATTCAGCACCATGATCTTGATCGGCGTATCGGTCACCAGGATGCGCGACAGCGCGCCGAAGCCGATGTCATAGGTGGCGCCATCGCCGCCGATGGTCATCACGGTCGGCATGAGGCCGAGTTCCTCCACCGTAAACTGGTTCCACTGCAGGTGACGCAAGACCGCTTCATGCTTCTCCGGCTCGTAGGCGTCATCCAGTTCCAGCCGTGCCATGCGCAGCGCCCGCACGTCGCCGGCGGTGTGCGCCGAAATGCCTTCGAAGATGCCCTTGGCCAGCGGCTGGGCGTCCTGGAACAGACTGTTTACCCACGGATCGTTGTAGCAGTTGAACGGGAACGACGAGGCATAGACGCTGCTGCAGCCGGTCGAGTTGGCGATCACGGCGCCGCACGGGCCGTTGCCGGTCGGACCGCTTTCGTAGTAGTAGAGCCGCTTTTCGAGCAGGGCGATGACCTTGCCGATACGCAGCCGCCGCACGCCCTCCTTGTCCCCCAGCGTCGCCTGCTTGATGGCGAGGCGCCCGAGCAGGCCCTCCAGGTCGCGGATGTGGTCGCGCTTGCGCTGATCGGTGATGGCGCGGTTGGTGGCCATGACCAGACGTATCGCGGTGACCTCGCCGCAGCCGCGGCAGGCGCCGTGGCCGCCGGTGGTGGCGTAATAGTTGGCGCGGTCGAGCAGCAGGTACTTGATCTTGCCGCCCGGCCTGATGGCGTCCTCGGTGAAGCGCGCCGGCGTGTTGGCGGTCTTGGTGAGGAATTCGAAACGGGCCTGAATGGTTTCCAGCAGCGCCGCATCCTGCTCGCGCGTTACCAGCGCGCCGGGGCCGCAGGCATCGACGCATTCCTGGCAACCGGTGCACTTCCACGGATCGACACTGACCGAGAACAGGCCGCCGCTGCCCGCCTGCTCCTTTTCCATGACGTCGAAGAACAGCCGCGACTTGGCCACCGGATACACCGCCAGCACCGCGGCGACCTTGCCGAAGTCGCGCAACACGGCAGGATTTTCGGTTTCAAGCCTGGACGCCGCATCGGCGACGATTTCGTGCAAGGGCCGCGGATGCTTGCTCTGGCTGTAGGTTTCGCGCACCAGGCCGGCCAACGCGGCGACGCGCTCCTGCAAAGCCTCTCGCTGCGCTGCGCTGACGTCGATCTGGCGGATTGCCGTCGCCAGCAGATCACTGATGTCATGCACGGTATTCGGAATCGCACCATCCGGGCAGACCACGGCGCACTCCATGCAGCCGGTACACACGTCGGCCAGGAACTCGGGCACGGTGCGGCGGAACAGCCCCTTGTCCTTGGCGGCAGCGGTGCCCGGCGGCATGAACAGGCCTGTTCCCGGCAGCACCGGCGCTTCGCTCATGGTGCCTTCGCGGAACTGGCTGGCAATCATGTCATCGTAATACTCGCGATCGAACAGGCCGCCGCAGGCCGCCGTGCCCGAGGAGCCACACATCGAGGCCGACAGCGCCACGCTGCGGATCGGGATCGTCACCGGCCTGGCTTCGACACTGGCGAATGCAGCGGATTCGTAGTCGACCCGGCGTGTCGCCTCGATCCCCTCGCGGATCACCGCCATGTTGCCGACGACGACGTCGCCGCCCTTGGCGCCGAACTTCTTGGAAATCTGCTGACGGATTTTTTCCAGTATGACTTCGGCGGAGGCGCCGGCGGAAACCCGGGCCACATGACCGGCAATGGCGCCGATGAAGGCGATGCCCATCATGCGGATTTCCAGTTCCGGAGTCGGTGCATGCTTCTTCGCCACGGAAAAGGCATCGATGATGAAAAAGCCGATCTTCCTGTCGCGGATGGTCTTGCGCGCGGCAGCCGGCATTTCCTGCCAGACCTGTTCGGCCGTGGCGCTGGTCTGCAGGATGAAGGTGCCGCCCTGCGCCAACCCGAGCAGGGGATTGGTGTGGCTGAATACCTTGTGGTCGGGGGAAATGACGATCTCGACGTCTTCCAGATCGGCGTTGGTGATCTTGATCGGCTCCGGACTCAGGGTGATGTAGTAGTTGGTCGGCGCGCCGCTCTTTTCCGAGCCGTACTTCGGCGCCGACTTGGAGTGCATGCCCAGGACGCCGGCGAGGATGTCGGTCAGGAGTTTGCCCGAGGCAATCGTGCCGTAACCGCCCACCGAGTGGAAACGTACGCGGAAGGCGGCGTCCGGCAGCAGCCGGGGATTTTCTTCGGTCTCGAGCGCCATGCGTTCGGTCTCGGGGTAAGCCTGCTTGAGGCGCGCCTGAAGTTCGGCAACCCGCGGCGTCGGATTCTTGGCGAAGAACTGCGAGCCCAGATAGATCAGCGGGGCGCTGGCGCCGGCGGCCATGCTCTTGAACGCCGCGATCAGATGACGCGGTTGCAGGTCGTGGCCGCCAAGGCCGAAGATCGCGGTCGTCACCGTCGGCACCACGCTCAGCGCCGGGATGTCGGCATGGCGCGACTGCTCGGCGTTTTCGCGCGCCTTGAACAGGGCCTGCGTGACCATGGTGGTGAGCGCGGTCTGGTCGCAGCGCTCGAGTACCGTGACGGCCTTCTTGCCCGCCAGTGCGGCAACCAGTTCGGCTTCGGGAAACGGCTGCAACAGCTTGATGGCGACCAGGCCGACCTTCTGCCCCTTGCCGCGCAGGTAACTCACCACGGCCTCGACGTCGTCGGTGACCGAACCGAGTCCTACCATGACGGTCTCGGCGTCATCGCACATGAAGGTGTGCACCGGTGAATAGCGGCGCCCGGTCAGTTCTGCATATTCGTCCATCGCCTGGCGCACGAAACCCGGAACCGCGTTGGCAAAGTGAGTGCGATGGTCGACCGCACCGGCCTGGAAGTCGGGCTGGTTCTGCACCGCGCCGGTGAGTCCGGGGTTATGCGAATCGACCAGTGCCGGCACCCGTTGGCGGGTTCCCTTCTCGTGCGCGTTCTGCCACTGCCGGCGCCACGGTCCGTGCAGTTCCCTGGGCATCCAGCCGAAGGTCTTGGCCACCAGCGCGCCATCGTTGTCCTTTTCAATGGCGGCGGCGTTGGCCGCCAGATAGCTCTGGGCCAACGCCAGGTTGGCGGGCTCGATTTCGGCCTTGTGGCGGGACAGATAATTCTGCAACTGGAACACGCGGCCCTTGGAACCGAACACCATCTCCTGCGCCAGCGTCGGCGCCTTGATGCGGCCGCCGGGATCGCCGAGGTATTCCTTGAGCAACTCGGACTCCGGCAGCAGCGCCTCGCTCAGCATGTGGCTGGTGGCGAAACCATCCATCGCGTTGGCCACCGGAAACAGCGCCAGCGAGGAAACACGATAGGAGATCGCCGCCAGATCGGCGGCTTCCTGCGGGTTGGCGCCGAACAGAATCGTGTAGCCGGAAGAGAGCAGCGCATAGACGTCATCATGTCCGGCCATGACGTTGAGCGAATGCTTTGAAACCACGCGCGCCGCGACCTGCAGCACGAAGCCGCCGACCTTCTTGCCGACCGTGACGTAATGCGATTCGAGTCCGTACAGAATGCCCTGGCTCGACGATGCGTTGGAGATGAACTGACCGCCGGTGAGCGACGCCCCGAGCGCGCCGCTCTGGGCAGAATGCTCGCCTTCGGGGCTGAAGAAAAATGGATGCCGGCCCCAGATGTTGACGCCGCCGTCGGCCCTCACGGATTCATAAATTTCGGATATTTCGGTCGAGGGCGTAATCGGGTAGCCGATCACGCCGCCGCAGACGTGGCCCATGACATGGGCCACGGCACCGTTGCCATGGATAACGCTGGGAATGCCAGGGTACTTTGCCATTCTTTTGGTCGCTTTCATCTGAGGAGGCCGCAGGTTGTCGGTCGGTTCGCACTGCTGCAAACACCCCATCCCCATTATGAACGTTGCCATGCACCTCGAGCGCACGAACAGGGAAAGGCGGCGGACGAACTTTAAGCTCGCATTATGCCTTCTTAGCCCCGCCCCGTGGCGTTTCGCCCCTGATTTTGGCGGAATCTGCAGCATGGTTTTTCCGGTGGCTTCAATGCCGACGGCTGGCCGCGATAACCATCACACTTACATGGTTTTCTGCGGCATCCGATGTCAATTGCCGACCCAGTCATGGCGCGCCTTTCGTGCCGCAGATCGGAAACCGGCAGACGCGACACCCCCGGGCGCCGAGCAAATTGAACGTGGCGCCCGGACGATGGACGGCGATGGAAAAGTTGATGCGGATAAGGCAATGCGAATCGCATCATCGAAAAGATCGATGGCGGTTCGCTTCCTTCATCATCACATCGAAACCCCGCGTATGCGGGGGTTGGGGAAACCCCCGCATGTGCGGGGGCGTCAAACATCGTTGTCTATATCCAGCCCGCACTCTTCAGAGTGTCGGAAATCACGGTGGCGGCCAACTGGTGTCCGTAGGGAGTGGGATGGAAGCCGTCCGAGAACAAGTAGGTTTTCCACCAGCCGGCACCGGTGGTCACACCGGCGGGCGGTGCGGCCGACAGCGCGGTGCTGGTGCAGGTCGGGAAAGTGTAGGTAGGAAGACCATCGGAACCCAATCCCGTGGGCGGGCAAGCCGGCGTCCTTACATTGGCAAAGGAATATTGAGCCGGATTCGCAACCCAGTTGTTGAAGGTGGTGTAGAAATCCACTATTGCCACCTTCGAATTTCCGGCAAACCGGGCAGCGAGTCGAGCGTTGAAGGATTCGATCCAGCTCTTGAACAGGGCTTCGGCATCCGCACGCCCCTGAGCCCCCCTGGCGGCTTCGATACCGCCAAGCACCATCTGGAATCTCGGCGTGTTGGTGACGCCCGGCATGTTCAGGATAACGATGCGCTGTGCTCCGCGATCGAGCGCATAGGTCGTGATCGCATTGGCAAACTTGTCTGCCAGTCCCAGCATGTATTGATTTCCTGCGACAGCCATGCCAATCGAGCCCAGACTCACCGCGCTCCCCACATCGGCCTGGGTCAGCACCGTGCCGAGGAAGCTGGTGTAGGCCGCGACGCCGTTGACACCTGTTGATGCGCCCAGATACGCGCCCACGAGGTCGGCCGCATCATTGCCGCCACCATCGATCAAGAGCATGTCGCCGGCCGCATAGTTGCCGCTCGCCGAAGCGTCCTGAAGCTGCTGAACTATTGAATACTTTGCGGTAGGAGCCGCGTAATAGTTGATTCTGCCGCCACCCACAGCGTAGTTGCTGCAGCCTGGCGCCGTCGAGGTGCCGATTATCCCGGTCGCCGGGTTTCCGGCATACGCGCTGCAGAGTGTGAGCCCGTAACTCTGCGCAACGAGTTCAGGATAAATCTTGGTGTCCGCACCCTGCACCGTGAATTTTAGTCCGCCGAAAGTCCCGCTGTCGGCCAGGCTGTCGCCCATGACCTTTAGCGAGGTGACCTTGGCGGCAGAAGACCCCGCGTCATTGCTTCCGCCGCCGCACGCAGCCACTAGCAGGGCCACGCCAATGGCTGTGAATGTTGTCCTGAAATGCATCATTGCCGTTCTCCTCTGTATGTATGTATGTATGTTGTTGGTCCATGAACCTTCGGGGCAGAGGACCAGGTTTGCCGCCAAAACCCGTGTACCTCGTGCGCCATCCCGGAACCCCTGTCGCCGGATAATACCCGCAGAAAAGCATCCGGGCCGGGTCTATATTCGGTAGCAGACAGCAAGTGCTTCACCCCATGTTGGTCAAAGGCAACATACATTTTCAGCATTGGATCTCTATCCGCCGGCAAACTGAGCGGACCGGCCATTGACTATGCATTATGCATGTTGCTCCTTACGGTCTTCCGGAGCCGCTCACCCGCTCCTCACCCGCTCAAAGGGCAGCCCAAAGCCGCATACCAGCGGGCTGGGATCTTCACAAGCTTCTGTTCCGGATACCTGAAAGCCCACAAGGCGACATTGGATAGTCGGCGCGTTACGGCGGACTCCCTCGCGGGAGCGCAATCCCTTGCGGGATTAAACGCGGGACAAGCGCAAAGCTTTTCCTGTTAATACCGGCGATTTACTGGAAAATCGGCGCTCGCGTGACGGTGGCAACGAGCAAATCTACCTTGGTGCCACCCCCCGCGTAACCCCGACCACAAAAAAGGCCCCCATCGCTGGAGGCCTTGGTATTACTGGTGGTGATGGGTGGACTTGAACCACCGACCCCCGGATTATGAATCCGATGCTCTAACCGACTGAGCTACATCACCAAAGGGGCGGAATTATCGTCGCCGCACGCCCGGCTTGTCAAGGCAAGCCCCGGTAGGCGACAATCGGGGCATGGACTTCGATATCGTAATTGTGGGTGGCGGTCTGGCCGGTCTGGCGCTGGCGGCGGCCTTGCGCCGTTCGAGTTTGTCGGTGGCACTGGTAGAAGGACAGGCGCCGGCCATCCCGCAGGGATGGGATTCACGTGTTTACGCAATCAGCCCGGCCAATGCGCGCTTCCTCGATGAGGTAGGTGTCTGGCGCCACTTGGATGCTGCACGCATGGAAGCGGTGCGGACCATGGAAATTCACGGCGACGCCGGCGGCCGCCTGGATTTCTCCGCCTATGGCAGCGGCGTATCGGAACTGGCCTGGATCCTCGAGTCCTCGTCGATGCAGCGCGAGTTGTGGGAGACGGTCAAGCGCCAGGGCAACCTGACGCTGCTTTGTCCGGCGCGCCCGCAAGCGCTGACATTTGCCGCCGATGCGGCGCAACTGACACTGGAAGACGGCCGCAGCCTTGCCGCGCGCCTGATCGTTGCTGCCGATGGCGCCGAATCCTGGACCCGCTCGGCGGCAGGAATCGGCGTGCGCTTCAACCCTTATGACCAGTTGGGCGTGGTGGCCAACTTCGCCACCGGGCTGCCGCATCGCGGCACGGCCTTTCAGTGGTTCCGCGAGGACGGCGTACTGGCCTGGCTGCCCCTGCCCGGCAATCGCATGTCGATGGTCTGGTCTACCGGTGAATACCACGGACGCGAACTGCTGGCGCTGGATCCTGCCGCGCTGTGCGCCCGAGTCGCCGCGGCGGGCAATATGCAGTTGGGCGACCTGGAACTGATTACGCCGCCATCCGGCTTTCCGCTGCGCCTGATGCGCGCGCCGAACACCGTGGCGCCGCGACTGGCGCTGATCGGCGATGCGGCGCATACCATCCATCCGCTTTCCGGCCACGGCATCAACATGGGTTTTCAGGACGCGAAGGTTCTGGCAAGCGTGCTGTGCGACAAGCCCGGACACGTCGATTGCGGCGATCTGGCGCAGCTGCGCGGCTACGAACGGGCACGCAAGGAGGCTGTAGTGACTTTGCAAACGGTGACTGATAGCCTGCAAGACCTCTTTCTCCCGGCAACCGACTCTCTCACCCGTCTGCGCAATTTCGGATTGAACCTCACCAACGCTTTGCCGGTCATAAAGGACTTGCTGGTCCGCTACGCACTCGCGTCCTGAATCGCCGGCATCCTGCCCCCTCTGGAGAACTGATGAAACTACCTCTGCTTGCCGCCGCTCTGGCCTGTGTGTCCCTTGCCGCCGTTGCCGACGAGGCCGATGTGAGAAAAGCCGTCGAAGCCCGGATAGGCAAGGTCGAAAAGATGGTGAAGGCGCCCATCACCGGCATCTGGGAAGTCACCGCAGACGGTCAGGTGTTCTACGCCGACGACAAGGCCGGTTACCTGATGTTCGGCAATCTGATGGAAGTAAAGACGGGCAGGAACCTCACGGCAGAGCGTGTCAAGGATATCGAAAAGGCACTCGTCACGGGCTCGCTTGAGCTTGCCGTGAAGCAGGTGCGCGGTTCCGGAAAACACGTCATGGTGACGTTTGAGGATCCGAACTGCGGCTATTGCAAGAAACTGGCGAAAGACATCCTGAGCTTGAAGGATGTGACGGTCTATACCTTCCTTTATCCCGTGCTGGGCGATGATTCCGTCGAAAAATCCAAGGCGATCTGGTGTGCGCCGGACAAGTCCAGAGCCTGGGTCGACTGGATGAACAACGGCAAGGCATTGCCTGCCGTGCCTGCCAAGTGCGACACCACTGGCCTCGACAAGACGCTGCAACTCGGCCGCAAGTTGCGCATCAACGGCACCCCGGCGATTTTCTTCGCCGGCGGCGAACGCGTCGGCGGATACATTCCGGCGGCCGAAATCGAGAAGCGCTTCAGCGCTCCCGGCGGCTGAACGGCTATTCGGCCGGCTGCTCGGCCGGCGGTTCAACCTGATGTAGCGCTAACCCGAACTTCCCCATGCCGGGGCGGCGCCGCTCCGCTGCGGCGGACCGGCGACCGCCTGCAACATCCCTCCTGCACGTGCTCCGCGTGCTCTTGCTGCGCCGCGACAATCCGCCGCCACAAGTCAGAGTACTATGCCCATAGGAATAGAGAATCTGCCAAAGAGCAGATCGGTCCGGAGCAGCCGCTCCGGGTTTCCATTTCTGCAGAGGAGACAGCAATGCAAGTTACACGGCGGCAGTTCTTCAAGGTCTGCGGCGCCGGCCTGAGCGGGTCTTCCATCGCCCTGATGGGATTCTCGCCGACGTCGGCCCTGGCCGAGGTGCGCAGCTTCAAGCTCGCCCGCGCCACGGAAACCCGCAACATGTGCCCCTACTGCTCGGTGAGCTGCGGGGTTCTGATCTACACCACGGGCGACAAGTCCAAGAACGCGAAAGCGGACATCATCCACATCGAGGGCGACCCCGACAATCCGGTGAATCGCGGCTCGCTGTGCCCCAAGGGCGCCGGCCTGCTCGACATGGTCAAGAGCCCCAACCGGCTCAAGTTCCCGGAAGTGCGCGAGCCCGGCAGCAGCGAATGGAAACGCATTTCATGGGATGACGCGATCACCCGCATCGCCACCCACATGAAGAAGGACCGCGATGCCAACTTCGTCGAAAAGAATGCCGACGGCGTGACGGTCAACCGCTGGAACACCACCGGTTTCCTCGCTTCGTCCGCCGCCAACAACGAAGCCGGCTACCTCACCCACAAGATTCTCCGCTCGCTCGGCAATGTAGCCTTCGACACGCAAGCACGCATCTGACACGCCCCCACGGTATCCAGTCTGGGTCCGACATTTGGGCGTGGTTCGATGACGAACCACTGGGTCGACATCAAGAATGCCGACTTCATTTTGGTGATGGGCGGCAATGCCGCCGAAGCGCATCCCTGCGGTTTCAAGTGGGCGATTGAAGCGAAGAAAGACCGCAAGGCCAAGCTGGCCGTGGTCGACCCGCGCTTCACCCGCTCGGCGGCGGTGGCCGACTTCTACGCGCCGATCCGTCCCGGTTCCGACATCGCCTTCCTCGGCGGCGTCATCAATTACCTGATCGAGAAGGACAAGATTCACCACGATTACGTCAGGAACTACAGCAACGCGAGCTTCCTGATCGACGAAGGCTTCAAGTTCGAGGACGGGCTGTATTCCGGCTATAACGCCGAGAAGCGCAACTACGCCAAGGACACCTGGAAGTACCAGCTCGACAAGGACGGCTTTGCCAGGGTCGACGAGACGCTGCAGAACCCGAACTGCGTCTTCCAGCTGCTGAAGAAGCACTACAGCCGCTACAACGCGGACCTGGTCAGCAAGGTCACCGGCACGCCGAAGGATGCCTTCCTCAAGGTCTGCGAGCTGATCGCCGAAACGGCGGCACCGGACAAGACCATGACCATCCTTTACGCCCTGGGCTGGACGCAGCACTCGGTGGGTTCGCAGAACATCCGCACCATGGCCATCATCCAGACCCTGCTCGGCAACATGGGCATGGCGGGTGGCGGCATCAATGCGCTGCGCGGCCACGCCAATGTGCAGGGCATCACCGACATGTGTCTGTACTCGGACAACCTGCCCGGTTACATCGGCGCACCGCTGGATGCGGACGTCGATCGCAAGACCTATCTGGAAAAACGTACGCCGAAGGCACTGCGGCCGAACCAGATGAACTTCCCGCAGAACTTCCCGAAGTGGTTCACCAGCCTGCAGAAAGCCTGGTACGGCGGCGCCGCCACCGACAAGAACGACTACGCCTACGACTGGCTGCCGAAGAAGGACACCTCCTACGACGTGCTGGCGATGTTCGAACGCATGTTCCAGGGCAAGTTCAACGGCTTCTTCTGCCAGGGCTTCAACCCGCTGGCTTCGGTGTCGAACAAGAAGAAGGTCGGCGACGGCCTGGCCAAGCTTAAATATCTGGTTGTCATGGACCCGCTGGCGACGGAAACCGCCGAGTTCTGGAAGTCCTACGGCGAACTCAACGAGGCCGACCCGGCCAAGATCCAGACCGAGGTGTTCCGCCTGCCGGCCAACCTCTTCGCCGAGGAAGCGGGCTCCTTCACCAACTCCGGACGCCTGATCCAGTGGCACTGGAAGGCGGCGGATGCGCCCGGCGAATCGAAGGGCGACATCGAGATCATGGCCTCGCTGTTCCTCAAGCTGAAGGAGATGTACGCCAAGGACGGCGGCAAGCTGCCCGAGCCCATCCTCAACCTGACCTGGCCGCATCGCATCGCCAACAAGCCGTCGCCGGAAGAGATCCTCATGGAAGTCTCCGGCAAGGCGCTGGGCGATGTCTTCGATCCCAAGGACAAGACCAAGGTGCTGGCCAAAGCCGGTGAGCAACTGGCCGGCTTCGCCCAGTTGCGCGACGACGGCTCCACCTCCTGCGGCAACTGGATCTATGGCGGCTCCTGGTCGCAGGCCGGCAATCTGACGGCACGGCGCGACAATGCCGATCCGTCGGGTCTGGGGCAGACGCTGAACTGGGGCTTCGCCTGGCCGGCCAACCGGCGCATCATCTACAACCGCGCCTCATGCGACGTCGCCGGCAAGCCCTGGGACCCGAAACGCGCGGTGATCAAGTGGCTGGGCGACAAGTGGGGCGGCAACGACGTCCCCGACATGCGCCCCGACGCGGCGCCCGAAGAAAACGTGATGCCCTTCATCATGAATCCGGAAGGTGTTGCGCGCCTGTTCGCTCCGGCTCTGGCCGACGGTCCGTTCCCGGAGCATTACGAGCCCTTCGAAACGCCGCTGGACAGGAATCCCTTCCACCCCAACCATCCCAAGGTCATCAGCAATCCGGCGGCGCGGGTGTACAAGGGGGACATGGAGGTGTTCGGCAAGGCCAAGGACTTCCCCTACGTCGCCACCACCTACCGGCTCGTCGAACATTTTCACTTCTGGACCAAGCACGCGAAGATCAACGCCGTGCTGCAGCCGGAACAGTTCGTCGAGATCGGCGAGGAGTTGGCGAAGGAGAAGGGCATCGCCAGCGGCGACAAGGTCAAGGTGCGCAGCAACCGCGGCTTCATCAAGGCGGTGGCCGTGGTCACCAAGCGCATCAAGGCGCTCGACGTGGATGGCAAGAAAGTCCATACCGTCGGCATCCCGATCCACTGGGGTTTCAAGGGAGTGGCGAAGCCCGGCTTCATCACCAACACCCTGACGCCCTTCGTCGGCGACGCCAATTCCCACACGCCCGAATTCAAGGCGTTCCTGGTCAACATCGAGAAGGCATAAGAAAAGGGAGGTAACTAAGCATGGCACTGCAAAGTTTAGATATCGCCCGCCGCTCGGCGACGACCACGCCGGCACCGGGCATCCGGCAAACCACGGAAGTGGCCAAGCTGATCGACGTTTCCACCTGCATCGGCTGCAAGGCCTGCCAGGCCGCCTGCATGGAATGGAACGACATCCGCGACGACGTCGGCAGCTGCTCCGGGGTCTTCGACAACCCGGTCGACCTGACCGCCAAGTCGTGGACCGTGATGCGCTTCGCCGAAGTCGAGGAGAAGGGCAAGCTGGAGTGGCTGATCCGCAAGGACGGCTGCATGCACTGCGCCGACCCCGGTTGCCTCAAGGCCTGCCCGGCCCCCGGCGCCATCATCCAGTACGCCAATGGCATTGTCGATTTCCACCAGGAAAACTGCATCGGCTGCGGCTACTGCGTCACCGGCTGCCCGTTCAACATTCCGCGCATCTCTGCGGAGGACAGCAAGGCCTACAAGTGCACGCTGTGTTCCGACCGGGTCGCCGTCGGCCAGGCTCCGGCCTGCGCCAAGGCCTGCCCGACGGGCGCCATCCAGTTCGGCTCGAAAGAGCAGATGACGGATTACGCCGCCAAACGCATCGGCGACCTCAAGTCGCGCGGCTACGACAAGGCCGGGCTCTACGATCCGCCGGGAGTGGGCGGCACGCATGTCATGTACGTGCTGCACCACGCCGACCGGCCCGAACTCTACAAGGGCCTGTCGAATGATCCCGGCATCAGCCCGCTGGTGTCGCTGTGGAAGGGCTTTGCCAAGCCGCTGGCGACCGTGGCCATGGCCGCCGTCGCGCTCGGCACCCTGTTCCACTACGTCACCAAGGGACCGAACGAAGTATCCAAGGAACTTGAGGATGAACTCGAGAAGGAGGATGCACAATGATCCGCAATCCGAAAGACCTCGCACGCTACACGGCGGACGAGCGCGCCAACCACTGGGTCGTGGGCATCTGCTTCATCCTGCTCGCGCTCTCCGGGCTGGCATTTTTCCATCCGGCGTTCTGGCCGCTGACCCAGTTGTTCGGCGGCGGCGTCTGGACCCGCATCCTGCACCCCTTCATCGGCGTGCTGATGGCGGCATCCTTCCTGGTCATCTTCCTGCGCTTCAGGGCACTCAACGTCATGACGCCGGTGGACAAGGAGTGGCTTTCCCGGGCCGGGGAGATGATGGCCGGCGACGACCACAACATGCCGGAACAGGGCAAGTACAACGGCGGCCAGAAGATGATGTTCTGGGCCATGTCGGCGTGCATGCTGCTGCTGGCCGTTTCCGGGATTCTGCTGTGGCGCGCCTACTTCGGTTTTCCGGTGAATGCGGTACGTTTCGGCGCCGTGGTGCACGCCGCCACGGCGGCGGTCATGATTGCCATGATCATGGTGCACATCTATGCCGCGACCTGGGTCAAGGGCACCGTACGCGCCATGTGGTACGGCACGGTGACGCGCGCCTGGGCCAAGCAGCATCACCGCGCGTGGTATCGTCAGGTCACCGGCAAGTCGTGAGTCACGCCTGATCTTTCTCCACCCTCCGCGGGCTTCGGCCCGCGGAGTTTTTTATAGACCATGAAAACCACTGAACCCGTCATCCCGATCAAGTCGAGCAGCGAGCCGCCTCATGTCATCGCGCCGGATGCGACGACGATCTTCGCCGCCCGCGCGCAGCGCTTCGATCAGTTGGCCGCCGGCCACAGCCTGGGCGACTGGCTGCGCTTCCTCGCCGCCATCACGCGCGCCCAGCACGAGGCGCTGCAAGCCCTGCCGACGCCCGCGCTGCCTGATGCGACGCAACTGGCCCGCTCCCGCGAACACCGCATGCCGCCGCTGCCGGCCCAGTCCTGGCCGCGCGATCCGGCCTGGCATGCCAGCCTGCGGCAGATCGCTGCAGCCATTGCCGGAGCGGCGCCGCAGGCCGCCCGGCTGGATCTCGCCCGGCTCGGCGGCTTCGATGCCGGACGCATCGAGGCGCTGGCCGAACGCGTGCTGCACACCGAGCTGTACGGCGAGGATGCCGCGCTGCTGCCCTATGTCGCGGCAGCTCTGCAGGTGCTCTGGACCGCCAGCGCCGCACGCCTTGGCGGCAGTCAAATCGCGGCGCTCGACGTCCCCGGCGTCTGCCCCTGTTGCGGCTTCCTGCCGGTGGCCAGCGTGGTGCGCGGCGGCGGCGAGGTCGGCAACCTGCGCTACCTGCATTGCGCCCTGTGCAACACCGAATGGAACCTGGTGCGCGTCAAATGCAGCAGTTGCGATGCCACCGAAGGCATCAGCTATCGTCATCTCGAAACCGACAGCGTCAAGGCCGCCGGTGCCGTGCGCGCCGAAACCTGCGAGGCCTGCAAAAGCTATCTCAAGATCGTCTATGCGGAAAAGGATGCCGTCGACCCGGTGGCCGACGACCTTGCGACGCTGGCGCTGGACATCCTGGTCGACGAGGCGGGTTACTCCCGCAGCGGGCCGAACCTGCTGCTGGTGCCGGGCGGCTGATCAGCCCGGCTTCCTCGCCGTCAGCGTCACGAATGCCTTTGTCGTCCCGCCCGGCGCGGCGAAGTCGCTGAACTCCTCGTCCAGAACCGTCCAGCCGTCAAAGCTCGCCTGCAGTTCGTCGCGCCCGAACAGGCAGTAGCCGGCACCGTCGAACATGTCGAGATAGGTCGTGCCCGCCACCAGCAGGTTGATCACCGCCGTGCCGCCGGGTCGCAGGCGGGACTTGAGCATGGCCAGGCGGGCATGCGCTGCGGCGCAGTCGAGGAACATGAGCAGGCCGATCGAAACCATGCTGTCGAAATCCTCCGTCAGGGCGTAGCTTGCCAGGTCGGCCTCGATCGCCTCTATGTCGAGGGCATCGGCTGCCGCCAGGCGGCGCAGATGAGCGATCGCGGTGGGACTGGCATCCAGCGCCAGCACCGAACAACCCTGCCTTGCCGCAGCGACGGCGAGGTTACCGAGGCCGCAGCCGAAATCGAGCACCCGGCCGCGAAGATGGGGCAACGCGATGGTCTCAAACGGATTGAGCGCAAGCTCGCCGGCGCTGACCTGGTCGCGGAATTGCGCGTCAAAGAAGTCGATGCTCTTGTTCATGCCCTTCCCTTCTTCGCATCGGCAGCGCCGCCCGCCAGCAGATCGGCGGCGAGTTGCCGCACCGCGCCGCATTCGACCTCCGGCGCAAACAGCGGCCGCCGGCTCTGCGCCTGGCGGCCGAGGCGCTGCAGCAGGCCGCGCGGCCGCGCCTGACCATCGCGGCAAGCCGCCAACAGCGCGGCCAGTCCGGCGGCATTACCTTGGGCGAAATAGCCCTCGTAATCCGCGCCCAGCATGCCGAGGTTGCCGTCGATGCGCGAGGCGATCACCGGGGTGCCGCTGCAGACCGCTTCCATGACCACGTGCGGGCCGCCCTCCATCAGGCTGGGGTTGATCAGGACATGGGCGCGCTGGATGCGACGCCGCGCCTCCTCGTGCGGCAGGCCGCCCAGCCAGCGGTAGTTGGGACAGGCATCCATGAGCTGGCGTGCCTGCGCGCCGAGTGCGGGCTCGAGCGCGGCGCCGACATGATCGATCAGGATGTCGGGCCGTTCCGCCAGCAGGCGCACCGCCGCGAACAGCGTCGCCGGATCCTTCTCCGCGCGCAGGTGGCCCACCGCCACCGCCCGCAGGTGGCGGGATGTCTTCTGCGCCGGGCAACGCGCCGTGGCCGACTGCAGGATGACCCGCGTCCTGGCGCGATGCGCGGGCGGCAAGGCCTGCAAGCCGGGTTCCTGCAGCACGATCAGCAGCCGCGCCAGTTCCAGCGAGCGCTGTGCCGCCGCATCCGCAGCGATGTCGCGATAGAGGTCGGTACCGGTCAGCACCAGCGCCAGATTCCGGCCGCCGTGACGTGCGTGCCAGGCGGCAATTGACGCCGCAGAGCGGCGCGCGTGCAGCGCAATCATCGCCGCGTCGCCGTCGGCCTCGGCGTCGGGCCAGCTCTTCGCCAGCCGCGTCGGGTAAAGCGGCGCGAGAAATTGCTGCCAACGCCGGGCCGTCTGCCAGTTGCCGTTGTTGGCATCGGCCAGCGCCGGGGTGACGATGACGATCTGCTTGGACATGGAAAATCCTACCATGCGCTTCGCGGCCGTACCCGGGGTTCAAGGAGCAGCGGACTACTTGGTCGCCGCCGCCTGCGCCTCCAGCGCACGATGGCGTCCGGTGGCAAGACCGTAGATGCGCAACAGATCCTCTTCGGAGACGTCGATGAAGGAATCCAGCTGCGTCAGCGCAAAGACAAAGTCCTCGTGTGAAATCGCTGCGTAGCCGGCAGCGGATGCTTGCGGTGATGCGGCGCGACGTGCCAGAAAGGCGGGATAGCGACGCCAGGGGAACACGGCGTTGAAGGCGACGGCCACGGCCAGAATGACGCAGACATTGAGCAGCACCGGCGACAGGACGAAGCCGAAGCCCAGGGCGCGCACGGACTCGCCGCCGAGAACGGCGGCCAGCGCCGTGGCCCCGCCCGGCGGATGGATGCAGCGCAGGTAATGCATGGCGGCGATGGCAAGGCCTACCGCGAGCGCTGCCGCAAGCCCCGTATCCGGTACCAGGCGGGCGCAGGCAACGCCTGTCAATGCCGAAACCAGGTGCCCGCCGACGACCGGCCAGGGCTGCGAGAGGGCACCGTGCGGCACGGCGAACAACAGCACCGCCGAGGCGCCGATGGAAAAGACCAGCAACGGCTGCGCTGCGGCGCCGCCAAGTGCGTGGCTGACAAGGGCCACCGCGAGCAGGCCGGCAAAACCGCCGAGCGCGGACACCAGTCGCTCGCGATGGCTGACCCGGCTCGATTCGATGCCCAGCATTTTTTGCCACGCTGAATCTGTCGCTGCATTCGTCGCTGTCATTTCGTTTTCCTCGATCAAGACCGCCCTTGCGCCCTACGATACTCGCACCCACGGGGTTGCGGCAGATTGGCACAGCTGCCGGCCATGCGGAATGACCCGGATCAAGTGCCGCAGACGGATCTTCCGCTTGCCGCGCGAAGCCGCGTGGATGCCGTTACAATCACTCCATCTCGTTTCTGCCCGGTCCGGGTGAAATCATGAACCCACTCTCCCAGTTGCCCTCGGTCGACCGCCTGCTCTGCGCCCCGGAACTCGCAGCGCTGGTCGACGCCCATGGCCACGCCGTGGTCACTGCAGCGATCCGCGACCTGCTGGCAGCGGTCCGTACCGCCGTCAGGGAAGGCGCCGCGTTGCCCGCAGACGCGGCGCTTGTCGCACGGGTCGGCGCCGCCGTGACGGCGCAGATGCAGCCCAGGCTGCGCCCGGTATTCAACCTCACCGGCACGGTGCTGCACACCAACCTCGGTCGCGCGCCGCTGCCTGAAGAAGCCGTGCAGGCCCTGATCGCCGCCGCACGCAGTCCCTGCGCGCTGGAATACGACCTCGAAACGGGCGGCCGCGGCGACCGCGATCATGTCGTCGATGACCTGCTCTGCGAACTCACCGGCGCCGAAGCCGCGACGGTGGTCAACAACAATGCCGCGGCCGTGTTTCTGCTGCTCAACACGCTGGCGCAGAAGAAACAGGTGATCGTCTCGCGCGGCGAACTGATCGAGATCGGCGGCGCCTTTCGCGTGCCCGACATCATGAGCCGCGCCGGGGCGAAATTGGTCGAGGTCGGCACCACCAACCGCACTCATCTCAAGGACTTCGCCGAAGCCATCACTCCGCGCAGCGCGCTGCTGATGAAGGTGCATGCCAGCAACTACGCCATACACGGCTTCACCCATGCCGTCGCCGAAAGCGAACTTGCGGAACTGGCGCACCGGCATCAACTCCCATTCGTCATCGACCTCGGCAGCGGCACGCTGACCGATCTTGCCGCCTACGGCCTGCCGCACGAGCCGACAGCGGCCGAAGCCATCGCCGCCGGCGCCGACCTTGTCACCTTCTCCGGCGACAAGCTGCTGGGCGGGCCGCAGGCGGGCCTCCTGGTCGGCCGCAAGGACCTGATCGCGAAGATCAAGAAGAACCCGCTGAAGCGCGCCCTGCGCGTCGGCAAGCTGACGCTCGCCGCGCTGGAGGCGGTGCTGGCGCTCTACCGCGACCCCGACAGGCTGCACCTGCGCGTCACCGCGGTGCGACAGCTGACGCGGCCGCAAGCCGACATTGCGGCACAGGCCGCACGCCTGCTGCCGGTGCTGCAGGCGGCGCTGGCCGCATTGCCGGTAACGGTGGATGTTGTCGCGCTGATGTCGCAGATCGGCTCCGGCTCGCTGCCGGTCGAGCGCCTGCCCTCCTCCGGCTTCGCCATCCGGCCGCAAGGCAGGAAGGGCGGCGTGCTCAAGCGCATCGAGCAGGGCCTGCGCGCATTGGCAAAACCGGTGATCGGCCGCATCGGCGACGGCGCGCTGCTGCTCGACCTGCGCTGCCTTGCAGCCGGTGAAGAAAATGAATTTGGTGCGGCGCTGGCGGGCTTGCCCGCGGCGCTGCGCCGGACGGCGGTCTGAGTACCGCCCTATGGCCGCAAGGGGTTCGTCCCCTTGCATCGTAAGCCGCGGTGGCTTCCGCTCCGCGGCGGTTGTTTCAAACGGGAGTTGGCATGACACATGAAACGCGCTCTTCGCGCAGAAATTTTCTCGCCGCCTCGAGCGGCCTGGTCGCAGCGGCGGCAATGCCTCCGGCATTGGCCCAGACGGCGCCCTTCCTCATCACCAGTGCCACCGATGTCCTGCTGCCCAAAGGCAAGGCGCAGCGCGTGGTCATCTGCGGCGGCGGCTGGGGCGGACTCAACGCCGCCAAGCAGCTGCGGCAGCTGGCGCCGCAGCTGGAAGTGGTGGTGCTGGAAAGGAATCCGGTGTTCTTCTCCTGCCCGATGAGCAACAAATGGCTGGTCGGCCAGGTCGACACCAACTTTCTCACCTTCGACTACCTCAAGGTTTCCGAAAAATACGGCTACCGCTTCATCCAGACCGAGATCCTCGCCGTCGAGCGCGACAGGAAGCGCGTGGTCACCGCCGCCGGCAGCCTCGACTACGACTACCTGATCCTCAGCCCCGGCATCCGCTACAACTACGAGGCCTGGTTCGGCAACGACCGCCGCGCCGCCGAAGCCACGCGGGCGCGCTTCCCCGCCGCCTATGTGCCGAATGCCGAGCACTTCCGCCTCAAGCAGGCGATCGAGGACTTCAAGGGCGGCGAGATCGTCATGACCCTGCCGCCGCCGCCGCAGCGCTGCCCGCCCAGTCCCTACGAGCGCGCCTGCCTGCTGGCCTGGCACCTGAAGACGAAGAAGATCAAGGGCCACATCACCATCCTCGACCACAAGGACGGCATCCGCCCCATCGGCCTCGGCTTCAGGCAGGCCTTCGAGGAACTGTACAAGGACCAGATCACCTACGTGCCCAACGCCCAGGTCAAGGAGGTCGATCCCTTCAACCAGCGCATCAAGACCGCCGCCGGCGATTTCAAGTTCGACCATGCCATCCTCATGGCCCCGCACCAGGCCGGCGATCTGGCATGGAAGGCCGGCGTCATCGGCAAGAACGCCGAAGGCAAGCCGACGGGATGGAGCGGCGTCGATCCGCTGTTCCTCAACCTCAGGGACGACCGCGACGTCTATGTCATCGGCGATGCCGTCGGCATCGTCTCGCCGCAGTTCCTGTTCTACCCCAAGGCCGGCCACGTCGCCAACCGCCACGCCAAGATCGTCGCCCGCTACATCGCCGAGCGGGCCGCCGGGCGCGAGCCGGCCTACAGCCTGCCCGACAACCTGTGCTACATGTGGGTCAGCGCCGATCCGCAGCAAGCCATCAATGTCCAGTTCGACTACAAGATCGGCGACTTCCAGGACAAGGGCAAGGTCATCCTGCAGACCCAGATCGACGACAACGAGCGCCGTCCCGAGCTGATCGTCGAGGATTTCCGCTGGTTCGGCTACATGCGCGAGGACCTCTTCGGCTAAATCATGATCATCGGCACCGCAGGCCACATCGACCACGGCAAGACGACGCTGGTGAAGGCGCTCACCGGCGTCGATGCCGACCGCCTGCCGGAGGAGAAGGCGCGCGGCATCACCGTCGACCTCGGCTATGCCTATACGCCGCTGCCTGACGGTTCGGTGCTCGGTTTCGTCGACGTGCCGGGGCATGAACGGCTGATCCACAACATGCTGGCCGGCGCCACCGGCATCGACTTCGTGCTGTTGGTGATCGCCGCCGACGACGGGCCGATGCCGCAGACGCGCGAACACCTGGAACTGGTGGAACTGCTCGGCATCCATCGCGGCGCCGTGGCCCTGACCAAGTGCGACGCGGTAGACGCCGCGCGCATCGGCGCCGCGCGCGGCGAGATCGAGGCGCTGCTGGCCGGCACGCGACTGCAGGGCAGTCCGCTGTTCGCGCTGTCGGCGACGACGGGTGAAGGCGTGGCCGCGCTGCGCGCCCATCTCGAAGCCGTCGCCGCAGCGCATCAGGCACGCCGCAGCGACGGCCGCTTCCGCCTCGCCATCGACCGCTGCTTCTCGCTTGCGGGCATCGGCACGGTCGTCACCGGCACGGCTTTCTCCGGCAGCATCGGCGCCGGCGACACGGTAATGATTGCTCCGGCAGGGCACGACGGCATCAAGGCACGGGTAAAGACGCTGCATGTGCAGGACCGGCCTGCGGCACGCGGGCAGGCCGGCGATCGCTGCGCGCTGGCCTTGACCGGCGATTTTGAGAAGGCCGACATCGGGCGCGGCATGTGGGTCGTCGATCCCGTCGCGGCACGACCTCTGACACGCTTCCAGGCCGGGTTGCAGGTGCCGGCCGCGCAGGCGGCGCTAAAGCACTGGACGCCGGTGCATGTGCATCTGGGCGCCGCCGACATCACCGGCCGCGTCGCCCTGCTCGAAGGCGATCAGATCGAACCCGGTGCGGCGGGACTGGCGGAGATACTGCTGGATCACGAAACCATCGCGGTGCGCGGCGACCGCTTCGTACTGCGCGATGCGTCGGCGCGGCACACCATCGCCGGCGGACGTGTGCTCGACGGCTTCCCGCCGGCACGCCACAAGCGCAGCCCGGCACGGCTGGCACTGCTGGCGGCTCTGGGCGACGACGATGCGGCGACGAGCCTGCACCTGCTGGCGGAGCAGTCCGCAGCGGGAGTCGATCTGGCCCGCTTTGCCGCCAACTGGAATCTGGCCGGCGAGGCCGCCGCCGCCCTGTGGCAAGACGCTGCGCTGCGCGTGATCCGCGATGGCGCGGAGCTGACCGGCTTTTCCGCGGCCGGCTGGCAGGCCCTGGGCGAACGGCTGCTGGCCGCGCTGGCGACCGAGCACCAGCGCGCACCCGACATGGTCGGCGTCGAACGGGAACGATTGCGCCGCCTGACGCTGCCGGCGCTGGCCCGCGCCGCGTTTGATGCCCTGGTCGCCGAACTGCTCGCCGCAGGGCACCTGGCCGCCTCCCGCGCCTGGCTGCACCTGCCGCAACACCAGGCCAGCCTCGCCGCCGGCGACCGCGACCTGTTCGCCGTACTGAAGCCGCTGCTCGACGCCGCGCCCTCCGGACCGCCGCGGGTGCGCGACGTGGCGCAGGCCTCGGGCACCGCCGAGGAAACGGTGCGCCAGTTGTTCCGCCGCCTCGCCCGCGCCGGCGAACTCTATCCGGTGGCGCATGATCACTACTTCACCGCCGACGCCGTGGCGCAACTGGCCGCACTCGTCGCGGCACTCAACACGGAACAGGGCGCGGCGCGCGCCGCCGACCTGCGCGACCGCATCGGCGGCGGGCGCAAGGTGGCGATCCACATCCTCGAATTCTTCGACCGCATCGGCTACACTCGTCGCGTGCGTGACGGGCATGTGCTGCGCAGCACCGCTTCGGGCCACGCATGGCTGAACCCGTAAGGACATGGAAGAGAACGTTCCCCGGTGGGGCGGCCGGTCTTCAAAACCGGCAGGGGTCGCCATGCGGTCCCCGGTGGGTTCGACTCCCGCTCTCTTCCGCCAGTATTCATGCGGGTTTCAGAGGATTGTCCGATTCTGATGCGTTGCTGATACCGAAGCTTTTGTCCACCTCATTTGGACAAGCTTTGGACAAGCAGTTTGCCCGAAAAAGCCAATTTCGAAGGGCCGGTAGCTGGCCGATACCCGCCGTACGTGATACTGAACCGGGGGCGTGCAGAACCTTCTTCTTAGCCAGGCACGAATACCGCTGGACTGACACTGAAGAACCTGGCTAGTTTTCCCGCCAGGGTCGCGCTGATTTTTCGCTTACCGGCGAGAATCGCCGAAAGGTTGCTTTGTGGAACGATCTCCGCGAGATCTCCTTGCTTCAGGCCGCGCAATTCGATCAGGTAGCGCAGAACTTCTTTGGGTTCGGCCGCTTCAATGGCGAAGTGCTTCGTGTCATAGTCCATCACCAGTTCGCTGACGAGATCAAGAAGCCCGGACAAGGCGTGATCCTCCCGGTCGCCGACCATGTCGAGCAGATAATTCATCAGCGAAACCGTACGGTCATACTCTTCATCGGTGCGGATCGGACGCAAATGGGCGATGCGATCAAACGCGGCCCAAGTCTTTTGCAGTGACTTGATGTCCAGAGTAACAATAGCGGTTGTCATGGTTACACCTCGCCTTTCCTGTATCGTTTGCACCAGTCGTCGTATTCCCGGTGAGTCATTACCCAGCGCACGAACATCTTTCCATCGCGGTAGCGAACGATGACAACGACCCGATAGTTGTTGCCGCCGACATCGAACACGGTATAAGGCGGAACATAATCCGCACTGCCAAAGCTCTGCCGAAGATCAGCAAAGTCAGCGAAGCGAGAATTCTCCGCGACGGCATGCCAGTTGCGCAAAGACTGCTCGGCTTCAGGATGCCTGTGCCAGAAGTCACGCAGCATCTTTAGTGAAATGATGTGCATGCGCGAATTATATCAAACCGATATACCCGCCGCAAGCGCTCCAAGAACCTGCGGGCCATCCAGATACTGCTGGGCCACTCCAAACTGGACTATCTCCCGCGCCGGACTATGTGGAATGGTCTGAACTCATAAAAGACGTGTAGGCCCAGCAAGAGTTTCCAAGGCGCCCAGGAAAGGGGGTTTCTGTCTGGGGTGCCGAACGAAGACGGCGACAATCTGTTACCGTTCGCGCCTCATGATCAAGAACTTCAAGATCATTTCCGGCGGCCAGACAGGCGTCGATCGTGCTGCCCTGGACTGGGCGATCGGACATGGTGTCCCCTATGGTGGATGGTGCCCGGTTGGACGACTGGCTGAGGACGGTGTCGTACCGGCCCGATACGCTCTGGATGAAATGCTGCAAGGCGGCTATTTGGAACGCACAAGAGCCAACGTGCGTGATTCCGATGCGACGCTGATTATCACCCTCTCGTCAGCACTCTCAGGCGGCAGCAAGGAGACGGTTCGTTTCGCGGTCGAGTTGCGCAAGCCCTGGCTGCATGTTTATCCGTCGATGGACTGGAAATCGGCTTCGGGCCGATGGGTGCGCCCTCGAGGAACATTTGTCCTCAACGTGGCCGGGCCACGGGCAACGAAGGAACCTGACGTTGGCGCTTTTGCCTGGCAGGTGCTTGATGCAATGTTCCGCTAGGCCATGCGAAGTTCGGCCACTTGGCTGACAAGACAGTGCGACTATTGAGAGAGCGCAACATCCGGCGATTTGTTCGCAGATTGGTTGGCGCGCCGGAATCCGCCGGCAATTTCATAATCCCCTTGCCGAGTACCCGTGTTATGACAAGTGCTATTATGTGCAACGTAGGCCCTGGGATTACTTTAGTAATAGCTCGCTTGGTGGGCGATGAGCCGTTTGCTGATACCACTTTCCCACAGCAGAACTTTTTGAGAGCAGTTGCAGCGATGTTTTTGACAGGAACTGAAAATGATTCCTCCACTGCTTCGCACCTGGCTATTTTCTGTCGGCTTATTGCTTCTAAGCCATCTATCGACTGCTCACGCACAAGCCACCTACAACTTGACGGCGGGCTGGAACTTGCTCGGCAACGGGACGAACGCCGCAATTCCTGTTGCCGCAACATTCAGCGACACCAGCAAGATTTATTCGGTTTGGAAGTGGAACAAGACGACACGCACGTGGGCCTTCTATGCCCCGTCGCTATCTGCGTCCGCGTTAGCCGCATACGCCCAGGGCAAGGGCTACGATGTACTGACGACCCTCGCGGTAAAGGACGGCTTCTGGGTAAACGCGGCGATAGCTGCGACGATAACAGCCTCATCTGAGCCGTTTGCAGCACCCCCTTCGGCCGGGGCAACCGTGCCATCGGCAACACTGACCGAAACTGATTTGGCGCTGGGGTGGAACCTGGTAGGGAATGCCGACGGCAAGACCCCATCCCAACTCAATTCAATTCAAGTTTAAGCAGCAGCCTGACCGGCGCCGGTAAATCGATAGTGACGGTTTGGGCATGGCATCCGTCGACCTCGACGTGGCGATTTTATGCGCCTGAATTGGAGTCGCAAGGTGGAACAGCGCTGGCCGACTACATAAGCAGCAAGGGCTATTTGCAATTCACATCGCCCCCCGCTGCAGCAGACGGCCTTTGGATAAACATCGGAACCGGGCCAACGACGGGAACCGACACCTCACCCCGGACGACTGCAGAGGGGCTCTGGCAGGCCACATTAAGCGGCGTTACAGTCGAGGTCGCCGTGCTTGAAAACGGTGACACGTGGGGGGTTTACATCGATGGGGGTCTTATCTGGGGCGCGTTCCACGGCACGACATCTTCCAGCGGCACGACGTTAAGCGGTTCCGGCACCGATTTCTACATCCTGTACAAAATGATCTCCCCCGGCAGCTACTCGGGTACGTATTCCGCAAAAGGGAGCATCAGGGTTGCGACATCGGCCGGCGTCGAATTCTCCGGGACGTACGATACCGCCTACGATCAAGCCGCATCGCTGGCCACCCTTGGCGGCACCTTCTCCGGCAGCGGCGTAACAGGGCTGAGTTCAACCCAGTCAATTTCCGTTGCAATAACTGACCACGGCATCATCAGTGCAAGCAGTGGCGGCTGTGCTGTTTCCGGAACGGCGACCCCGCGCGCATCAGGCAAAAACATCTTCGACGTCGCGTTGAATTTTGCCGGCGCAAGCTGCGCCCTTGGAAATGGCAGTTCTGCATCGGGAATCGGTTACTACGATAGTGCCCGTCGGTCGTTGCTTGTCATGGGAATGAAAAGTGACGGCTCAGACGGGTTTATCTACGTCGGCACAAAACCGTAATCCCACAGCAATCCGGCAAATAGAGCCGGCACGTCCGGGCGTCGCAGGGCTTGCCTACTCCCAGCCCGAAGGACTGGCCTGCTGCGGACAGGGCTGACGGAACACCCGGCGGTCTTCCAGCCGCACCGCCGTCAGGCTGCCGCCCCACAGGCAACCCGTGTCGAGCGCCAACAGACCGGGCTCCTCGCGAAAACCCAGGGCCGACCAGTGGCCGCAAACAATCAGGTGGTTGGCGCTGGCGCGCCCGGGTGCGGCGAACCACGGCACGCAGCCCGGCGGGCCCTTGTCGGGCGGCGCCTTGTTGCCCGCGGCGCGAAATTCCATGGCGCCGGCCGGTGTCACATAGCGCATCCGCGTCATCGCATTCACCACCACGCGCAGCCGGTCCCAGCCCGTCAGGTCGTCGCGCCACGCGGCCGGCTCGGAACCCCACATGTTGGCCAGGAAATCACGGTAGTCGGATGTCATCAGCGCCGCCGCGGCTTCGTCGGACAGTGCCTGCGCCTGCGCCAGCGTCCATGACGGCAGCAGTCCGGCATGGACCATGGCCCAGTCGCCTTCGACATGAAACAGCGGCTGCGCCCGCAGCCAGGCCATCAACTCGTCGCGGTCGGGAGCGGCGAGCACGGCATCAAGCGTGTCTTCCTTGCCGGGCTTGCCGTAGCCCTCGGCCTGCATCACCAGATGCAGGTCATGGTTGCCGAGAACCATGCTGGCCGCGGCGCCCAGAGACTTGACGAAGCGCAGCACCTCGAGCGAAGCCGGTCCGCGGTTGACCAGATCGCCGACGAACCAGAGGCGGTCGGCTGCCGGATCGAAGCTGATATAGTCGAGAAGACGGCGCAGCGGGTCGTAACAGCCCTGCAGATCGCCGATTGCATATGTAGCCATAGCGTACAAGTCTACCTTGAGCCTTCCATCAAGCCCGAAAATTCTGATCATCCGCCGCGACAACATCGGCGACCTGGTCTGCACCACGCCGCTGATCAGCGCCTTGCGCCGGCGCTTTGCCGCGGCCTGGCTGGGTGCGCTGGTCAACAGCTACAACGCGCCGGTGCTGGACGGCAACCCCGATCTCGACGACGTCCTGGCCTATACCAAGGCCAAGCACCGGGCTCCGGACCAGTCCCTGGCGGGCATTCTGTGGCGGCGCCTGCGGATGATGCAAAGACTGCGCGACATGCAACTCGATGACGTGATCATCGCTACCACATCGCCGCAGCCGCGGCTCATCACCCTGGCACGCTGGCTGAAACCGAAGCGCCTCATCGGCTTCGGCGAAAGCGGAGCACTGGATGTTGCCCTGCCGCCGGACAGCGCCGGCCGCCACGAAGTGGAGGACGTATTCCGCGTGGCATCGATCTACGGCATCGACGGCCCGCCGCCCGCCTGTCGGGTGATCGGGCCGAAGATGCAGTCCCGTTCAGCGGCGCTCACCATCGGCATTCACATCAGCGCGCGCAAGCCTTCCCAGCGCTGGCCGGCAGACCGCTTCGCCGCAACCGTCGGCGCGCTGGCCGCGCAGGGACCGCTGTGCTTCATGCTGCTCTGGTCACCCGGCGCCGAAGACAACCCGCTGCATCCGGGCGACGACCTCAAGGCACACGCGGTGCTGGACGAAGTCAGGCGCAGCGGCATCCCGTTTGATGGCGCCGACGCCCGCATGATCGCCAGGCCGACGCAAACTTTGGCGCAACTGATCGCGGCGCTGGCCGGATGCGATGCCCTGATCTGCGCCGACGGCGGCGCCATGCATCTGGCGGCGGGCCTGGGGCTGCCCGTCGTCTGCCTGTTCGGCGACTCCGATGCGCAGCGCTGGCGTCCCTGGGGAGTGCCCTATCGCCTGTTGCAGCAACCGTCCCTGGATGTCAAGGATATCGGCGTCGACCAGGTGGTCAGCGCCTTCAATGCGCTGCAGGCTGATATTCCGGCACCCG
>CAINHS010000015.1 GCA_903848955.1 uncultured beta proteobacterium | reverse complement strand
CCAGCGAGCGGGAACGCAGTCAGTGGTATTTCCAGCGTTACGTGAGCTACCTGCCGGCCGGCGGCGAAATCGTCCTGTTCGACCGCAGCTGGTACAACCGCGCCGGAGTGGAAAAGGTAATGGAGTTCTGCAGCGACGACGAATACGAGGAGTTCTTTCGCACCGTACCCGAATTTGAAAAAATGCTTATCCGCTCCGGCATCATTCTCATCAAGTATTGGTTCTCCATCACTGACGACGAGCAGCACATGCGCTTCATGATGCGCATTCGCGATCCGCTAAAACAGTGGAAGCTGAGCCCGATGGACATGGAATCGCGCCGTCTTTGGGAGCAATACACCAAGGCCAAGGAAACCATGCTTGAGCGCACCCACATTGCCGAGGCGCCCTGGCGGATCATCGAAGCAGTGGACAAGAAAAAGGCCCGCCTCAACTGCATCCATCACTTCCTCAGTCAGGTCTCTTACGAGGAAATCGAGCGGGAGTCGGTTACCCTGCCCGATCGCGTGCACAATCCGGACTACCTGCGACATCCGGTGCCCGCGAGCATGTTCGTGCCGACTGTCTATTGAGTCCGCGATCAGCATTTGAGCAACCCCGATCCAGGGCAAGCGTGACCCGGTCGGGGAATCCATGCCTGCCACCGGTCGCCGGCATCATCACGGGGCGTCTTGGTGACTCTTTGGCTGCGGCACCTCAGTCGCCAAAGTTCGTCCCTACCCGGCGCGCGCTGCCGATCCAGGAGTGGTTGAGCGGCACGGTCTTCACTTTGCCGGCGACGTCCTCAAGCTTTACCGGACGCGAGCCGTCGCCCCTTGCTGCCACCATGACACCGTAAGTGCCCTTGGCAATCAGATCGGTGCAAGCGGTACCCAGGCGTGTCGCCAAGAGCCGATCCCCTGCCGAAGGGGCGCCGCCGCGCTGCACGTGCCCGAGGATGGTGACGCGTGCCTCAAGGCCGGTGAGGGCTTCCAGGCGCTTGGCGAGTCGCAGGGTTCGGTCGGCATAGAGCAGTTCGGCGGCATCGGCCTCCTGGTCGTCGTATTTGCGACTGTCCTTTGCTTTTGCCGACTTCTTGGCGGGTGACTTGGCGGCGGCAATCTCGGCCAGATCCTGCAGCGAGACGGCCCCTTCGGCTATCGCGACGATGGAGAACGGGCTGCCGCCCCGTGCCCGCGCCCGGATCGCCGCGGCCACGCTTTCAACGTTGTATGGAATCTCCGGAATCAGGATCACATCGGCGCCGCCGGCGAGCCCCGCGCCGAGCGCCAGCCAGCCGGCTCGATGCCCCATGATCTCGACCACCACGATGCGATGATGGCTGTGCGCGGTGCTGTGCAGGCGATCGATCGCCTCGGTGGCTATGCCCAGAGCGGTGTCGAAGCCGAAAGTACTGTCCGTGCCGGCGACATCGTTGTCGATCGTCTTGGGCAGCGTGATGACGTTAAGCCCCCGCTCTTTCAGTCGCAGAGCGTTCTTCAGCGTGCCGCCGCCGCCGAGGCAGACCAGGCAGTCAAGATGGTTGTCATGGTAATTGCCTGCGATGGCGTCGAGCATGTTCAGGATCTTGCCGCCGACCGGCATCTTGTGCGGCTTGTCGCGGCTGGTACCGAGGATGGTGCCGCCGATGGTAAGAATCCCCGAGAGTGTGCTGCGGTCGAGCGGCATGGTGCGGTTTTCCATCAGGCCGCGAAAGCCGTCGCGAAAGCCGACGATGTGCATGTCGTAATAGCCGAGGGCCGCCTTGCCGACGCCGCGGATGGCTGCATTGAGGCCGGGGCTGTCGCCGCCGGCGGTGATGATGCCAATGGATTTGCTCATGGTTGTATGGTTGTATGGCTGCGAGAAAGGAATCAACAGCCTACCATCGCCGGTCATGGCTGGGAACTGATCGGGCTCACTCGTAACAAATAGAAAAGAAGGCGCAACTTTTCGCTCAACGCCACGAGAGTTTCCGGCGCAACGGTTCGGCCGGTCGACGCTTCGTGCCGTCATGCCATTGTCACATCCGTGGCGTAGTCTGCCGGCCTCACCGACGGGAGGACGATGTGGATCTGATACTGTGGCGTCATGCCGAAGCGAAGGAAGCCGACGGCCCCATCGCCGATGCCGACCGGGACCTTACCGCGGCAGGGCTCAGGCATGCGCAGCAGGTGGCCGAATGGCTGCGCCGCCAACCGTTGCGGGACACCACCGTGCTGTCGAGTCCGGCCCGGCGTGCCATGCAGACCGCGCAGACGCTCGGTCTGCCGGTCAAGGTCAAGACACAATTGGGCGTTGGCGCCAGCACGCCGGATCTGCTCGCTGCCGCCGACTGGCCGGATCACCACGGGGTGATCATCCTGGTCAGCCATCAGCCGGCGCTGGGAAGGCTTGCCTCGCTGTTGCTCGCCGGCACCGAGGCGGACTGGACCATCAAGAAGGCGGGTGTCTGGTGGTTCACCAACCGGGTTCGCCACGACGAAACGCAAACCGTGCTGCGAGCGGTTCACAACCCCTGACTTCTGCCCGGTTTCCTCTTCTCGATGAAGCGCAGGACCGCAAAGGTCATCAAGCCCACGGCGGCCATGCCGAGGGCGAAGGCACCGTAGGCGACGGGCCAGGGGATGTCCCTGGTCATCATCGAGAACTCGCTCATGCCGCCCATGCCGGCGAGGATGTTGATCGGCATGAATACCACGCTGATGGTAGTCAGCTTGGACACGCGCTTGTTCTGGTTGATGTTGATGAAGCCGACCGTGGCGTCCATCAGGAAGTTGATCTTGCCGAACAGGAATGTGGTGTGGCCGTCGAGCGAATCGATGTCGCGCAGGATCTGGCGGGCGTCGTCGTGCTGGTCGGCAGACATCAGCCGGCTGCGGATCAGGAAGGACAGGGCGCGGCGGGTGTCGAGCACATTGCGGCGGATGCGGCCGTTGAGGTCTTCTTCCTTGGCGATGTCGGAGAGGATCTCGGCGGCTTCGTCATCGGTGACCTGCGGCGTCAGCACGGTGCGGCTGACTTTTTCCAGTTCGGCGTAGATGTCCTCCAGCGCAGCGGCGGAGTATTCGACGTCCGCCGCATAGAGATCGATGAGCACATCCTTGCCTTCGGTAACGTAGCCAGGCTGGATGCGTGCGCGCAGGCGCTGTTGGCGAAATACCGGCAGTTCCTCGTCGCGCATCGAGAACAGGATGTTGTTATGCAGGATGAAGGCGACTGTGACCGTGCGCGATTCATCGGCCTTGTCGAGCAGAAAGTTGGAGTGCAGATGAACTGCACCGTCTTCCTCGATATAGAAACGGGCCGATTCTTCGAGGTCGGTGAGATCGTCGCCGGCGGGCAGGCGCAGACCAAAGACTTTTTCTATCCAGCGGCGCTCTTCGCGCGAGGGGGCAACCAGGTCGACCCAGATGGGCGTGGTTGCCGCGAGGTCTTCCAGACTCCCTACCGGGATCTGCCGCAGGTGCCCGTTCTGAAGTTCAAACGCGTTGAGCCTGATCGGCTTGCGCAGCCAGTGTTGCGCAACAGAAAACCCCTGGCGCAGGGCGTCGGGCAGTTCATCGAGAATCTCTTGCCCGCGGTCGGGCGCGACCAGCTCCCAGACAAGAATGCCATCATCCTGCGGCAGCACTTCGAGGATGAGCGCCACGCGGTTTGGCGGCATCTGGTCGAGACGTGTCTTGAGTTCCGACAAATGCTGCTTGCGCACCAGGTTCTCGACCAGTTCATGGCGCGGCATGTCCTGTCGATGAACCAGATTCTCGACCCGCCGCTGGCGGGCCAACAGACTTTGCACGATGGCCAGGTCGTGCTGCTCTTCTGCGGAGGCTTTCACTGCGCCGGCGGTTGAACTCATTGTTTCGTGGCCCTGCTGTTTGCCCGGCATCTGTCCATGACCGGGCGGCGCTGCCGGCGTGGCCTTCCATCTGCGGTCGGGATCGACCAATGCTAATCAGAATTTATGGCGCTTTTGTTGCAGTCTCGTGACGGTGTGCTTCGGCCAGCCGGCATCCGGACTCCGGCGCATTGCCGATTGGCCCGGCCGCGATATCCGTGACCCGATCGCCCACGCCTGATACCTCGCCGCAACGGGGAGCGGGTCGGACGCTGAACTCGCTCGCATGGTGCCTGGGCCCGGGTGGCGGAGGGCGGTACGCCATTGCGGCAATTTCCGATGCGAGTGGCCGCGCCACCCGCAGCATGACGTTGAACAGTTCCTGGGCGATGCGTTCGCGCAGGGGGACCAGCAGTCCCGGCAGGCGCACCGAACGGCTGAGGGAGCGGGTTTCATCGGCATACAGCCGGAACAGTTCGTACAGAAGTTGCGTGAATTCGTCACGCGTGAATGTCGTATGCATGGCGCCGCGCAAGCGCGGCTTGCTGTCGCGCGGCGTCAGAATTTTCTGCGCGGCGTCGTACAGCAGTTTCATGCGCCGGGCGCGGATCGGCGCGATCTCCTCGTAGCGGATCACGATGCCGACCGGGAACTTGCCGACGCGGGCGAGAAACATGCGGTCGATTTCCTTGGTCGCCTGCAGCAGTTGCGGCTGGATCAGGCTCCAGTCAGCGGGGAGTTCCGCGGCCAGTTCGCAGGCGCGGAGGATCACCAGGGTGTCCTTGCTCGCTTCCTTGGTGACATTGAGCGCCAGGATCGGTTCCAGATGCGGCAATGCCAGGCGCAGGGGCAGGGCGGCGCGCAGCGCAGTGGTGGTGCGCTGGCTGAAGATACGGAGAATCCGGCCGTTGAGTCTGGCGAGTGAGCGCGCCCCCCGCTTCACGTCGCTTGCGTCTTGCTTGCGCCGTCAGGCGGGCTGTGGCTTGACCGCACGGTGGAAGCCGAGCATGCCGTGAAACACCTTGTCCACGGTTACCTCGACATAGCCCAGTTCGCGCAGCATGATCGAAAGCTCTTCGGCGGTGTAGAACAGTTCCAGCGCATCGATGAAGTACTGCTTGGCCTTGACTGCCGCCGGGCCGCTGCCGACGATCAGGCCGGTGAGGTGGAGGCAGGTTCGCAGGTAGGTGTAATACAGATTCTTAACGATCACGTTGCGCGGGCGCAGCATGTCGGAATGGTGGAAGTGACCGCCGGGCTTTAGGACGCGCAGGATTTCGGTGAACACTTCGCGTACCCGCAGATGGCGCGAGGCGAACTGCAGCGTGACGACGTCGAAATGATTATCGGGGAAGGGCAGCTTGTGCACATCGCCGATGGTGCTCTTGATCTTGAAGCCCTGCGCCGCGGCGCGCTGCTGGCCCACGGTCTGCATGGCGACGCTGCGGTCCATGGCATGCACGTCCAGCGTCGGCTCGCGCTTGAGCAGGGCGATGCCGATGGCGTTGGTGCCGGCGCAGACATCGAGTACCTTCTGCTGCGGCTGCAAATCCACCAGTTGCATGAAGCGCCGCAGGAAGTTGCCGAATTGCCCGAGGGCGGCGATGTTGTTGGCGCGGTCGTAGTAAGGCGCGACATCGGCGAAGACGTCGTTGAGATCCTTGCTCCAGACATCGCTGAAACGTTCTTCGCGTACCGCCTCGCGAGAGGCCAGAGGGGGTGGAACCATTGTCGTTATTTCCTCGGTTGAATTCGGGTCGTCCCGGTCTGGCGCCGACTATATTTGCAGCAGGTACGCCGCAGACAAGAGGCTGGCCGCTATTGCCGCAATATACAAGATAGTGGCGACCAGCGTATCGGCGCGCACGCCGAAATCGTAGAAGGTGCAGCGCAGGCGATGTGCCGAGCTCCACAGCGACAAGGCTACGACGCCGAAAATGATCAGCTTGCCGAGGCCGCTGCCGGCGAAGGCGTGCATCTTTTCGTAGCTCAGGCCGGCCGGCACATGGCCCAGTGCGGCCATGAAGGTCAGCAGGACGATCACCGGAATGAAGAAGGCGATGACGGTGCCTCCCGCGGCGAAGGGGAACCAGACGACAGGTTTATGTGACTTGGCCATGTTCAGAACACTCCCGCAAGAAAGAGGACGGCAACAGACAGCACTACCCATACAACATAGTGCGCGCCGGAAATCACATTGGGAGGCACGAAATCCTCGCCGATCTGCACCGGCATGGCTTTGTGCGTGGCGTTGAACCATGTGGCGGCGTGATAAACCGCTGCGGCCAGGGCCAGGATATGAAACACGATGGAATCCGCGCTTCTCAATCCCAGCAGGAAGCTTTCCCAGGCGACGGGACCCGCGGCGAGGCGCTGCAGGCCGACTACGAGGAGGACGCAATAGGCGCCGATAAAGATACAGGTGATCTCGCGCGACATGTAGCGCAGGTAGCGCGGATGGCGGAAGAACCAGGAGGTCGGCGGTACTGGGCGAACTAAGGGGTTGCGGCTCATTTTATGTCTCCTGCTTTCTCGCGGGAGACGGTATCCCCTGCGGACTTCCCTCCCGGAATCAGGTGCTCGACGATCCAGTCGATCGAACTGGTAATTTTCATCTGCTGCAGGGCGCTCGCCGGATCGACGTGGGCCGGACAGACTTCGGAACAGGCACCGACAAAGGTGCATTCCCAGACGCCTTCATGCGTGGCGACCACTTCCTGACGCTCGGCACGACCGCAATCGCGTGAATCCTGATTGTAGCGGTGGGCCATGGTCAGGGCGGCGGGGCCGATGAAGTCCGGCGTCAGTCCGTACTCGGGACAGGCGGCGTAGCACAGCATGCAGTTGATGCACATCGAGTACTGGCGGAACTTCATCAGCTGCGCCGGTGTCTGCTTGTATTCGCCCTCGCTGATCGGCTTCTTGTCTTTGCGGATGATGTAGGGCTTGACGCGCTTGAGCTTTTCCATGAAGTCGTCAGGCGCCGTCACCAGATCGCGCTCGATCGGGAAGTGTGCCAGCGGTTCGACGCGGATCACGGTTCCTTCGTAATCACGCACGAAGGAATGACAGGACAGCTTGGGCTCGCCGTTGATCATCATGCCGCAACTGCCGCAGACGGCCATGTGGCAGGACCAGCGGAAGTTGAGCGTCGGATCGATGTCTGCCTTGACCTTGTTCAGGGCGTCGAGTACCACCCATTCTTCCGGGCAGGTCAGATCATAGTGCTGGAAGTGGGCTTCGGTGTCGGTGTCCGGGTTGTAGCGCAGGACTTCCAACTGGACCCGGATCTGTTTCAATTGTGTCATTTGTGGTCTCCCGAGTAGTCGCGCACACCGGGCGGCGACTTGGTGATCACCACGTCAAGGTAGTCGACGCGTGGAACGTCCAGGCCCTGATAGTGGACCATCGTGTGGCACAGGAATTTCTTGTCGTCGCGATCGACATAATCGAGCCGCTGGTGAGCGCCGCGCGATTCCTTGCGAGCCAGTGCGCCGACGATGACTGCTTCAGCGCAATCGAGCATGGAGCCGAGTTCGAGCATCTGGAACAGGTCGGTGTTGAAGACATTGCTCTTGTCGGTGAGGATGACCTTGCCGTAGCGCTGGCGCAGTTCGTGGATCTTGCTGACGCCTTCCTGCAGGCCTTCTTCGGTGCGATAGATGCCGGCATTCTTCTCCATCGTGTCCATCATTTCCTTGCGCAGGCCGGACATCGATTCGGTGCCGCCGGTGCGCGAAAACAGTTCGCGGATGCGCACCTGGGTTTGTTCGGCCCGTGCATTCAGTGCCGCCGTGTTTGCGGCCGGCAGGCCCTGCATATGTTCGATGGCAGACAGGGCGGCGCGGCGACCGAACACCAGCAGTTCCACCAGTGAATTCGATCCCAGCCGGTTGGCGCCGTTGAGGCTGACGCAGGCGCACTCACCGGCGGCAAACAGGCCCGGTATCGGCGTTGCCGCCTTGGTGTTGGTGGAGATGCCGCCCATCATGTAATGCACCACGGGGCGGATCGGTACCGGATCCTTGACGATATCCACCTGCAGGTAACTCGCGCACAACTCGCGCACCAGGGGCAGGCGTTCGTCGATGTACTTCTCGCCGAGATGGCGCATGTCGAGCAGGACGCATTCGCCCCACGGGGTCGACACCGCGTTGCCTTTTTGAATTTCGTGCCAGATGGACTGGCTGACGCGGTCGCGCGGGCCAAGTTCCATGGTCTTGAGCTGCGGTTTTCCCACCGGCGTCTCGGGGCCCATGCCGTAGTCTTGCAGGAAGCGGCGCCCGTTTTTATTGACCAGAATGCCGCCTTCGCCGCGGCAGGCTTCGGTCAGCAGGCTGCCGGTGTTGGGCAGTCCGGTCGGGTGGTACTGGACGAACTCCATGTCTTTCAACGGCGCGCCTGCGCGGTAGGCCATCGCCATGCCGTCGCCGGTCTTGATGGCGCCGTTGGTGGAGAAGGGGAACATGCGACCGGCGCCGCCGCCGGCGATGATTACCGACTTGGCATGGAACTGGCGCAACTCGCCGCTGCGCATCTCCAGTGCAGTTACGCCCTGGCAACGACCGTCATCGACCAGCAGGTCGAGTGCATAGTATTCGTCGTAGCGGATGATCGAGGGAAACTGCAGCGACGTCTGAAACAGGGTGTGCAGAATGTGGAAGCCGGACTTGTCGGCGGCGAACCAGGTGCGTTTTTTCTTCATGCCGCCGAACGGCCTGACCGCAACCGACCCGTCCGCTTCGCGGTTCCATGGGCAGCCCCAGTGTTCCAGTTGCAGCAGTTCCTTGGGAGCTTCGTGGATGAAGTACTCGACGCAGTCCTGATCGGAGAGCCAGTCGCCGCCACCCACCGTGTCGTCGAAGTGGAGGTCGAAACTGTCGTCCGACTTGATCACGCCGGCGGCGCCTCCCTCGGCGGCGCAGGTGTGGCTGCGCATCGGGTAGACCTTGGAGATCAGCGCAATGCGCAGGGTGGGGTCCGTTTCAGCCAGAGCGATGGCGGCACGCAGACCCGCTCCCCCAGCCCCAATGATTACTACATCAGTCGATATCGTGTCCATTCCGCCCATCCATAAGGTGTTCGTTGATCTCGGGCGGGCATTGTCGACGTTTTGCGGCGAGTCTTGTTGATCTTTGTCAAATGTCGGCAGGGCGAAACCGGAAAGCGGCCCGATCAGTCGCGCAGCAAACTGCCGTGGCTTTCAGTCTGGCGTTTGCCTGGCGCAGTCGTTATAATCCTGCCCTTCCTGTAGATGCCCCTGTACCACCATGCGCGCCAAACTTGTTGCCGGAAACTGGAAAATGCATGGCAGCCTCGCTACCAACCTGGGGTTGCTGCACGCCGTGCGCGACGGCGCCCGGGGGCGAGCCGAAGTGGCTCTGTGCGTGCCTTATCCGTATCTGGCGCAAGCCCGCTCGGTGCTTGCCGGCGGTGCCGTTGCCTGGGGTGCGCAGGATGTCTCCGAGCATGCGCAGGGCGCCTGGACGGGAGAAGTCAGCGGCGCGATGCTGGCAGATTTCGATTGCCGTTATGCCCTGGTGGGCCATTCCGAACGGCGTTCCTTTTTCGGCGACACAGATGCCGTGGTTGCCGCCAAGTTTGTCGCGGCGCAGAAGGCCGGCGTGACGCCGGTGCTGTGCGTCGGCGAATCGCTCGCCGAGCGCGAGACCGGTGTTACCGCCGAGGTGGTGACGCGGCAGATCGATGCGGTTCTGGCGAAAGCAGGCATTGCCGCCTTCGCAGATGCCGTGGTCGCCTACGAGCCGGTGTGGGCGATCGGCACCGGACGTACCGCATCACCGCTGCAGGCGCAGGAAGTACATGCCCTGATCCGTGCCCGTTTCGCGCGTGCCGGTGGCGATATTGCCGCCGGGCTGCGCATTCTTTATGGCGGCAGCGTCAAGGCCAACAACGCGGCCGAGCTTTTCGGTCAAGCCGACATCGATGGCGGACTCATCGGCGGCGCTTCACTTGTGGCGGCGGATTTTCTCGCCATTTGCAGCGCCGCTGCCTGAACATAATTTCACGAGGTTTTCATGGATTTATTGCATAGCATTATCTTGACCGTGCATATCATCGCCGGTCTCGGCGTCATCGGCCTGGTGCTGCTCCAGCATGGCAAGGGTGCGGACATGGGCGCGGCTTTCGGCAGCGGCGCGTCGGGCAGCCTGTTCGGTGCCACGGGTTCCGCCAATTTTCTGTCGCGCTTGACGGCAGGACTCGCCGCAGTTTTCTTTCTGACCAGTCTTGGACTTTCCTACATTGCGACATCACGTCCGCGAGTTTCAGGCAGCGTGATGGATTCGGCGCCGGCGCAGACGACCCCCGCTGTTCCTGCGCCGCAGCCGGCAGTGCCGGATTCGCGGGCCAAGGACATTCCGAAATAAATGGCGGGGGATGAAGTCCCGGCGCGTTAAAAAATTTTGGTGCTGCGCATCAGAGAGTGAACAGCGTGATATATAATTCGCGCCACTCGTTAAGCAGCGCAAAGCCGACGTGGTGAAATTGGTAGACACGCTATCTTGAGGGGGTAGTGGCGAAAGCTGTGTGAGTTCGAGTCTCACCGTCGGCACCAAGGAATATGGTATTGGTACAGCGGCAACAAAGCAGTACGGCAACACAGAAGAACAGACGCACAGAAGCAAAGCAGCACAGTAGTCGAGCGCCGGATTTCCTGCAGTACAACGCGGGCTGACCGGCCGACAATAATGAGTAATAAAGTGGCTTGCCACCAAAATGCTGGATAATTACTTCCCGATACTCGTCTTCGTTGCAGTTGGCCTCGTCTTCGGCTGTGTTCCGATCCTTCTGGGTTGGTTAATAGGGCCCAATAATCCCAACAGCGAAAAGTTGTCCGCCTTCGAATGCGGCTTTGCTCCCTTCGAAGATGCGCGCATGAAATTCGACGTGCGCTATTACCTGATTGCCATTCTCTTCATCCTGTTCGATCTCGAAATCGCCTTCCTTTTTCCCTGGGCCTCGATCTTCAAGGAGATCGTCAATACCGAGGCAGTGAAGATGTTCGGTTTCGTCGAAATGTTCGTGTTTCTCGGCATCCTCATCGTTGGCTACGCTTATGCGTGGGCCAAGGGTGCGCTGGATTGGGACTGAAGATGATCAAGGACTACAGCGCATGAGCATCGAAGGCATTCTGCAGGAAGGCTTCGTCACCACGTCGCTGGACAAGATCATCAACTGGACGCGTACCGGTTCGATGTGGCCGGCGACATTCGGTCTGGCCTGTTGCGCCATCGAAATGATTCACACCGGCTGCTCGCGCTACGACCTTGACCGGTTCGGCATCATGTTCCGGCCGAGTCCGCGCCATTCGGACATCATGATTGTCGCCGGTACGCTGACCAACAAGATGGCGCCGGCCTTGCGCAAGGTCTACGACCAGATGCCCGACCCGCGTTGGGTTCTGTCCATGGGTTCCTGCGCCAATGGCGGCGGCTACTATCACTACTCGTATTCAGTGGTGCGCGGCGTGGACCGCATTGTGCCCGTCGATGTCTACGTACCGGGCTGTCCGCCGACGGCGGAGGCGCTGCTGTACGGCCTGATCCAGTTGCAGAGCAAGATCCGGCGCACTTCCACCATCGCCCGCTGATCCTTACAGGCCTATCACATGAGCGCAAAACTGGACCGCCTTATACGACAGCTGAAGGAGACTTTCGGTGATCGTATCGGTGCCCCGGCCCTGTTGCTCGGCCAGGTCACCATCGTGGTGCCGGAGCAGAACTATCTTGAGGTAGCGCTTCGTTTGCGCGATGATCCGGCGCTGCGCTTCGAGCAACTGATGGATCTCGGCGGTATCGATTACTCCGAATTTACCGGTTATCAGGGCAAGCGCTTTGCCGCTGTCAGCCAGTTGCTTTCGATCACCCATAACTGGCGTTTGACGGTCAAGGTGTTTGCCGAGGACGACAAGTTTCCCGTGGTGTCGTCCGTCATGGACATATGGAACAGCGCCAACTGGTACGAGCGTGAAGCCTTCGACATGTTTGGTATCCACTTCGAAGGTCATGTCGATCTGCGCCGCATTTTGACCGACTATGGTTTTGTCGGACATCCCTATCGCAAGGACTTTCCGCTTTCCGGTTATGTCGAAATGCGTTACGACCCCGAGCAGCAGCGCGTGGTCTATCAGCCGGTGACCATCGAGCCACGTGAAGTGACGCCGCGCATCGTGCGTGAAGAAACCTATGCAAAAGGTGGCGGCCGTGGCTGACGTCAAGAATTACACCCTCAATTTCGGTCCGCAGCATCCGGCGGCCCACGGCGTATTGCGACTGGTGCTGGAACTGGAAGGCGAAGTCATCGTGCGCGCCGATCCGCACATCGGCCTGCTGCATCGCGGCACCGAGAAACTGACGGAATCAAGGACCTGGCTGCAGACCCTGCCGTTTCTGGATCGTCTCGACTACACCTCGATGATTCCCAGCGAGCACGCCTACTGCCTGGCGGTGGAACGTCTGCTGGGCGTCGCTGTGCCGATCCGGGGCCAGTACATACGCGTCATGGTCGATGAACTGACGCGCATCCTCAATCACCTTCTCAGCATCGGCACCCACGCCCTCGATATCGGCGCCATGGGCATGGTGCTTTACACTTTCCGCGAGCGCGAGGATATTTTCGACATCCTTGAGGCGCTGACCGGCATCCGCATGCACGGCGCCTACTACCGTCCGGGCGGCGTCTATCGCGACCTGCCGGACCAGATGCCGAAGTACAAGGAAAACAAGTTCAAGAACGCGCAGACCGTGAAGGAATTGAACGAGGCACGCAGCGGTTCGCTGCTCGACTTCGTCGAAGATTTCACCAGGCGCTTCCCGATCTATGTAGGTGAATACCATACCCTGCTGACCGACAACCGGATCTGGAAGCAGCGCACCGTCGGCGTCGGCGTCATCAGCCCGGAGCGTGCCATGGCGAAGGGCTTCAGCGGACCGATGTTGCGCGGTTCGGGTGTCGAATGGGATCTGCGCAAGAAGCAGCCCTATGAGGTTTATGACCGCATGGACTTCGATATTCCGGTGGGCGTCAATGGCGACTGCTATGACCGCTATCTGGTGCGCATGGAAGAAATGCTCCAGGCCAACCGCATCGTCCGCCAGTGCATCGAGTGGCTGCGCAAGAATCCCGGTCCCGTCATCACCGATGACCACAAGGTGGCACCGCCACCGCGGGAGAAGATGAAGGGCAGCATGGAAGAACTGATTCACCATTTCAAGCTGTTTTCCGAAGGCATGCATGTACCGGCGGGCGAAGCCTATGCCGCGATCGAGCATCCCAAGGGCGAGATGGCGGTGTGGGCGGTATCGGACGGCGCCAACAAGCCCTACCGGATCAGGCTGCACACCGCAGGCATTCCGCATCTGGCTGGTGTTGATGAATTGGTGAGGGGCCATATGCTGGCCGATGCGAGTGCCGTCATCGGCACCATCGACCTGGTGCTTGGCGATGTTGATAGATAGACCGCCGCATGAATAATCAATACGACATGTTGAGTCCGGAAGCCCTGGCAAAAATCGACCGCGAGGTGGCCAAGTATCCGGCCGACCAGAAGCAGTCCGCCGTGATGGCGGCGCTGGTGATCGCACAGGACGAGAAGGGCTGGTTGTCACAGGAGACCATCGCTGCCGTCGCCGCTTATCTGGGCATGGCGCCCGTCGCCGCCTATGAGGTGGCAAGCTTCTACAACATGTACGACCTGCAGCCGGTCGGCAAATACAAGCTGACGGTGTGCACCAACCTGCCTTGCGCCCTGTCGGGCGGTGTGCATGCGGCCGATTACGTCAAGGAAAAGTTGGGCATCGATTTCAACGAGACCACCGCGGACGGCAAGTTTACTTTGAAGGAAGGCGAGTGCATGGGGGCCTGCGGCGATGCACCGGTGATGCTGGTGAATAACAAGCGCATGTGCAGCTTCATGTTGCCGGAACAGATCGACAAGCTGTTGGCGGAGTGCAAATAACATGGCTCTGATCGACACCATCAATCCCCTGCTGACTACCGGTTGGTCCAAGGGCGACGCCGGATGGAGCCTCAAGGACTACGAGGCGCGCGGCGGCTATGCCCAATTGAAGCGGATCCTGGCCAGCAAGATGCCCCAGGACGACCTGATCGCCGAGGTCAAGAAGTCCTCGCTGCGCGGTCGCGGCGGCGCCGGCTTTCCCACCGGCCTGAAGTGGAGCTTCATGCCCAAGGCGGCACCGGAAAAGTACGTCGTATGCAATACCGACGAAGGCGAGCCGGGTACTTTCAAGGATCGCGACCTGTTGCGCTTCGACCCGCATTCGACCATCGAAGGCATGATCATCGCCGGCTACGCAGTCGGTGCCAAGCGTGGCTACAACTATATCCACGGCGAGATTTTCGACATCTACCAGCGTTTCGAAGAAGCGCTTGACCAGGCCCGTGCCGCCGGCTATCTGGGCGACAACATCCTCGGTTCCGGTTTCAGCTTCGACCTCTTCGCGCATCACGGCTGGGGCGCCTATATCTGCGGCGAGGAAACCGGTCTGCTCGAGTCCATCGAGGGCAAGAAGGGCCAGCCGCGCTACAAGCCGCCGTTCCCGGCGAACTTCGGCCTCTACGGCAAGCCGACCACCATCAACAACACCGAAACCTTTGCCGCGATTCCCTTCATCCTCGGCATGGGCGGCGAGGCCTACCTCAACCTCGGCAAGCCCAACAACGGCGGCACCAAGCTGTTTTCCGTGTCGGGCCACGTCAATCGTCCCGGCAATTACGAAGTGCCGATGGGCACGCCGTTCGCCAAACTGCTGGAAATGGCCGGCGGCATGCGCGGCGGGCGCAAGCTCAAGGCCGTGATCCCCGGCGGCTCCTCGGCGCCGGTGCTGCCCGCCGACATCATCATGGACTGCACCATGGATTACGATTCCATCGCCAAGGCCGGTTCCATGCTTGGTTCAGGCGCGGTGATCGTGATGGACGAAACCGTGTGCATGGTCAAGGCGCTGGAACGTCTGGCCTATTTCTACTTCGAAGAATCCTGCGGCCAATGCACGCCCTGTCGCGAAGGCAGCGGCTGGCTGTATCGCGTCGTGCATCGCATCGAGCACGGCGAGGGCCGTGCCGATGATCTCGATCTGCTCAACCGCGTTACCGACAACATGATGGGCAAGACCATCTGCGCGCTGGCCGATGCCGCCGCTTTCCCGGTGCGCAGCTTCATCAAGCATTTCCAGAGCGAGTTCGAATACCACATCGAGCACAAGAAGTGTCTCGTCGATCCTGCAGTCCAGCGTGCGGGCAGCGGCTTCTTCAAGGCGGGGGCAGCGTAATGGTCGAGATCGAAATCGACGGCAAGACGCTGCAGGTGGCGGACGGCAGCACCATCATCGAAGCCGCCCATCAGCTGGGTGTCTATATTCCGCACTTCTGTTATCACAAGAAACTGTCCATCGCGGCCAACTGCCGTATGTGTCTGGTGCAGGTGGAAAAGGCGCCGAAGCCTATGCCGGCGTGCGCTACGCCGGTTACCAACGGCATGAAGGTGTTCACGCATTCCGAACTGGCGGTCAAGGCACAGAAGGCGGTGATGGAATTCCTGCTGATCAACCACCCGCTGGATTGCCCGATCTGTGATCAGGGCGGCGAGTGCCAGTTGCAGGATCTGGCCGTCGGCTACGGCGAGTCCGCTTCGAAGTACGAAGAAGAAAAGCGCGTCGTCCCCGACAAGAATCTCGGTCCGCTGGTGTCGACCGACATGACCCGCTGCATCAACTGCACGCGCTGCATCCGTTTCACTGCCGAGATTGCCGGCTTTATGGAACTCGGCCAGGCCTTCCGCGGCGAGCACGCCGAAGTCATGCCCTTCATCGGCAAGACGGTAGATACCGAGCTTTCGGGCAACCTGATCGATCTGTGCCCGGTCGGTGCCTTGACCTCCAAGCCTTTCCGCTTCTCGGCCCGCACCTGGGAGTTGTCCCGGCGCAAGTCGGTGAGTCCGCATGACGGCCTGGGCAGCAACCTGATCGTGCAGACCAAGCACGACCGCGTGATACGCGTGTTGCCGCTGGAAAATGAAGACATCAATGAATGCTGGCTGACCGACAAGGAGCGCTTCTCCTATCAGGGTCTGAATTCGGCAGAGCGCCTGACCCGGCCGATGGTGAAGCAGGGCGGCGCCTGGAAAGAGGTCGATTGGAACGTCGCCCTCGATTACGCCTCGCATGCCTTGCGCGATGTAGCCAAGACCCACGGTGGCGGAGCCATCGGCGGCCTGCTGAGCCCTCACTCGACACTCGAAGAACTCTATCTGGCGCAAAAACTGCTGCGCGGACTGGGCAGCGAGAACATCGACTGCCGCCTGCGCCAGAGCGACTTCTCGGCCGACGGCAAGCGCAAGGGAACGCCTTGGCTCGGCATGAAGATCGCCGACGTCAGCCGTCTCGATCGCGTCCTGCTGGTCGGCTCCTTCCTGCGCAAGGATCAGCCGTTGCTGGCCCAGCGCCTGCGCCAGTCGGCCAAGCGCGGTGCGCAGATCAGCGTCCTGCATAGTGCGGACGACGATCTCCTGATCAAACTGACGGCACGTGCGATTGCCTCACCCTCGCAATTGCCTGCAGTGCTGGCACAAATCGTCAAGGCCGTGTGTGCGCTCAAGGGCGTCACGGCCGATCCGGCTTTGGCAGGACTTACGGTTTCTGCCGAAGCCCAAGCGATTGCGCAGAGCCTGGCATCAGGCGGCACCAGCGGCATCCTGCTCGGCAATTTCGCGCAACAGCATGCCCAGGCGGCCACGCTCCATTCGCTGGGTCGCCAGTTGGCATCTGCTCTTGGTGGCGGCTTCGGCTTCCTCGGCGAGGCGGCCAACAGTGTCGGCGGTTATGTCGCCAAGGCCGTTCCGACAGGTGCCGGCCTCAACGCCGCTGCGATGATCCAGAGTCCGCGTCAGGCTTATGTCGTGCTTGGTGCCGAACCTGAACTCGATTGTGCGGACGGTGCCAAGGCCCTGGAGTCGCTAAGCAAGGCCGCCGCGGTTGTGGTGCTGACGCCCTTCAAGTCGCAGACCATGCTCGATTACGCTGCAGTCCTGTTGCCGGTGTCGCCGTTCTCGGAAACTTCCGGTACTTTCGTCAATACCGAAGGCCGCGTGCAAAGCTTCTATGCTGCCGCCAAGCCGCTGGGCGAGACGCGTCCGGCATGGAAGGTATTGCGCGTGCTGGGCAACCTGCTCGGTGTCACAGGTTTCGATTTCAACAGCAGCGAAGAGGTTCGCACGGAAGCCCTGGGCGGTCAGCCGGAGTTTGTCTCCGGTCTGGACAACGCCATTGATAGCGGTGCGTTGAACCTGACGGCATCCGCCACCGGCTTTGAGCGGGTCGCCGATGTGCCGATCCATTTTGCCGATCCCCTGGTGCGGCGCGCTCCTGCTCTGCAACAGGCGCGCGACTCGGCCGCGCCTGCGGCGCGCATGAATGCCTCGATGCTGGCCAAACTCGGGCTTGTCGAGGGCGGCTCCGTCAGAGTGGGCGGCGCGGCGGCGGTAACGCTTGCAGCGCAACTTGATACCGCTCTGCCCGATGGTGTGGTTCGTGTCGCGGCAGCGCATTCCGCGACGGTCGCACTGGGTGCGATGGCCGGCGTTGTTAGCGTGGAGAAGGCATGATGGAAGCCACCGTTCTGCCCATGGTCGAAGGCTGGCTCGGCTCCTTGTGGCCTACCATCAAGCCGGTATGGCCATTGATCTGGACCCTGCTCAAGATCGTCGTGATCATCGTTCCGCTGCTGCTGTCGATTGCCTACATGACCTTCGCCGAGCGCAAGGTTCTGGCGTGGATGCATGTCCGCATCGGGCCCAATCGCGTCGGTCCGTGGGGTCTGTTGCAGCCGATCGCCGACGGCCTGAAGCTGATTTTCAAGGAAGTCCTGTTCCCGACAGCCGCCGACAAGAAGCTCTTCATACTTGGTCCCATCATGGCCTTTGCGCCCGCCCTGGCCATATGGGCGGTGATTCCGTTTTCGTCCGGCCTGGTTCTGGCCGATATCGATGCCGGCGTACTCTACCTGCTGGCGATGGGCTCGGTAGGTGTTTACGGCATCATCATCGCGGGTTGGGCGTCGAATTCCAAATATCCGTTCTTCGGTGCCATGCGTGCCTCGGCGCAGATGATTTCCTACGAAGTCTCGATGGGCCTTGCGCTGATCACCGTGCTGATGGTGTCGAGCAGTCTCAATCTGAGCGAAATCGTCAATGCCCAGGGCAAGGGGATGTTCGCCGGCATGGGTGCCGGCTTCCTCTCCTGGAACTGGTTATCGCTGCTGCCGATGTTCGGCGTCTACCTGATTTCCGGCGTGGCGGAAACCAACCGCGCACCGTTTGACGTGGTTGAAGGTGAGTCCGAGATCGTCGCCGGCCACATGGTCGAATATTCAGGCATGGCCTTCGCGCTGTTCTTCCTTGCCGAATATGCCAACATGATCCTGATGTCGGCCATGACCTCGATATTCTTCCTTGGCGGCTGGCTGTCGCCGGTGGGTTTCCTGCCGGACGGTTTCTTCTGGATGGCGATGAAGATGTCGTCCATCCTGTTCTTCTTCCTCTGGATTCGAGCCACCTTTCCGCGCTATCGCTATGACCAGCTCATGCGCCTGGGCTGGAAGGTGTTTGTGCCGCTGACGCTGGTCTGGATTCTGGTGGTGGGCGTCTGGATGATGTCGCCGCTGACCATCTGGAAATAGGGCCGAGAGAAATCATCATGGGTGCAAAAGACTTCATAGGCAGCCTGTTCCTCAAGGAACTGTTCAAGGGCATGGCGGTGACCGGGCGCTACATGTTCGCGCGCAAGATCACCATCCAGTATCCGGAAGAGAAGACGCCGCAAAGCAACCGCTTCCGCGGTCTGCATGCCCTGCGCCGCTATCCGAACGGCGAGGAGCGCTGCATCGCCTGCAAGCTGTGCGAAGCCGTCTGTCCGGCATTGGCGATTACCATCGAATCCGCCGAGCGTGACGACGGCAGTCGGCGTACCACGCGCTACGACATTGACTTGACCAAGTGCATCTTCTGCGGTTTCTGCGAAGAAGCCTGTCCGGTCGACGCCATTGTTCTGACACGCATTTTCGAATATCACGGCGAATCACGCGGCGATCTCTACTACACCAAGCAGATGCTGCTTGCGGTGGGCGAGCACAACGAAGCGCAGATCGCCGCCGACCGCGCCCAGGATGCACCTTACCGCTGACCCGGCCATGGAATTCAAGACCACTCTCTTCTACATCTTCTCCGCAGTGACGGTATTGGCCGCCTTGCGCGTCATCACTGCGCGCAACCCCGTCCATGCCGCGCTCTTTCTGGTGCTGGCCTTCTTCAATGTGTCGGGCCTGTGGCTGTTGCTGCAGGCAGAGTTTCTGGCGCTGGCGCTGATCATGGTTTATGTCGGCGCGGTGATGGTGCTGTTCCTTTTCGTGGTGATGATGCTGGACATCAACATCGAGCGCGTGCGGCAGGGCTTCTGGAAGAATCTGCCGCTCGGCGGACTGGTCGGTCTGCTGATGGTAGGGGAGATGGCCGTGGTGCTGTCCGGCCGCTACTTCGGCCTGGCCAACTTGCCGCCGCAGAATCTGCCGGCCAACTACAGCAACACCAAGGCTCTGGCCCGGGTACTTTTCACCGACTATGCCTATCCCTTCGAAGTCGCGTCGGTCATCCTTCTGGTCGGCATAGTCGTCGCCGTCATGCTGACTTTGCGCCAGCGCAAGGTCACCAAGGCCATGCATCCGGCGGATCAGGTCGCGGTCAAGAGCAAGGACCGCATGCGGCTGGTCAAGATGGCACCGGAAGTCGACCTGCCCTCTGTTGAGGCGAAGCAAGGGGAACAGGCATGATCTCGCTTTCGCACTACCTGATCCTGGCCGCCATTCTGTTTGCCATCGGCACGGTCGGCATCTTCCTCAACCGCAAGAACCTGATCGTGCTGCTGATGGCCATCGAACTGATGCTGCTGGCGGTAAACATCAATTTCGTCGCCTTCTCGCACTATCTCAACGATCTGTCGGGTCAGCTTTTCGTCTTTTTCATCCTTGTGGTCGCGGCCGCGGAATCGGGAATCGGCCTCGCCATCCTGGTAGTGCTGTTCCGCAATCTGTCCTCAATCGACGTCGAAGATATCGAAAGCTTGAAGGGCTAGTGGGTACATGGGCATGAAAAATCTCTATCTGCTGGTTCCCCTCGCACCCCTCGCCGGAGCGATTCTCGCCGGCTTCTTCGGCAAGGTCATCGGCCGCACCGGCGCGCATCTGGTTACCATTCTCGGCGTTGCGATCTCATTCGCGCTGTCGGTGCTGATCTATCAGGACGTGCAGGCCGGGCACCTCTTCAACGGCGCCGTCTACACATGGATGGAATCGGGCGGCCTCAAACTGCAGGTCGGCTTCCTGATCGACCCGCTGACTGTCACCATGATGCTGGTGGTCAACTTCGTTTCGCTGATGGTGCACGTTTATACCATCGGCTACATGGCCGAGGATCCCGGCTACCAGCGCTTCTTCAGCTACATCTCGCTGTTTACCTTCTCCATGCTGATGCTGGTGATGTCGAACAACTTCGTCCAGCTGTTCTTCGGCTGGGAGGCGGTGGGCCTGGTCTCCTATCTGCTGATTGGTTTCTGGTACACCCGTCCGACGGCGATCTACGCCAACCTCAAGGCTTTTCTGGTCAACCGCGTCGGCGACTTCGGCTTCCTGCTCGGCATTGGCCTGATCGCCGCCTACGCCGGCAGCCTGGACTACGCTGAAGTTTTTGCCAAGCGCGAACAATTGGCCGCAATCACCGAACTGGTGACCGGCTGGCCGTTGATCACCGCCATCTGCATCTGCCTGTTCATCGGCGCCATGGGCAAGTCGGCACAGTTCCCGTTGCATGTGTGGCTGCCCGATTCGATGGAAGGTCCGACGCCTATCTCCGCGCTGATCCATGCCGCGACCATGGTCACCGCCGGTATCTTCATGGTTTCGCGCATGTCGCCGCTGTTCGAATTGTCCGACACCGCGCTGTCCTTCGTCATCGTCATCGGCGCCATCACCACCCTGTTCATGGCGCTGATCGCCATCGTGCAGACCGACATCAAGCGCGTCGTCGCCTACTCGACGCTGTCGCAACTCGGCTACATGACAATGGCGCTGGGCGCTTCCGCCTATTCGGTGGCGATCTTCCACCTCATGACGCATGCCTTCTTCAAGGCGGTACTGTTCCTCGGTGCCGGCTCGGTGATCATTGCCATGCACCACGAGCAGGACATGCGACGCATGGGCGGCCTGCGCAAGTACATGCCGGTTACCTACCTGACGATGTTCATCGCCGCCATCGCCAATGCCGGCCTGCCGCCTTTCGCCGGCTTCTTCTCCAAGGATTCGATCATCGAAGCCGTGCATTTCGCCCAGGTGCCGGGCGCCGGCTTCGCCTATTTCTGCGCCCTCGCTGCGGTCTTCGTCGGCGGTCTGTACTCGTTCCGCCTGATCTTCTTTACCTTTCATGGCAAGGAGCGTTTCCGCGAGGCTGCGCATGACGCTCATGGGCACGACGCGCACGGCCATGGCCACCATGCAGCCGAACCGCATGAATCGCCCAAGGTCGTCACCGTACCGTTGATCCTGCTGTCCATTCCGGCGATCGCTTCGGGTTGGTTGATCGGCACGGTCCTCTACGGCAAGTGGTTCGGCGACGCGATCTACATCGCCGAGAGCCACAAGGGCGTGGAGAAGATGGCCGAGGAGTTCCACGGCGTGGCCGGCATGGTGATGCACAGCGTCACGACTCTGCCCTTCTGGCTGGCGATTTCCGGCGCGGCGACGGCGTGGTTCCTCTACATCGTGCGCCCGGACCTGCCGGCAGTGATCAAGAAGAAGTCGGGTGTGCTGGCGACGATACTCGAAGAGAAGTACGGCTTCGACAGGTTCAACGAGTGGTTCTTTGCCGGCGGCGCGCGCCTGATCGGCCGCGGGCTGTGGAAGGGTGGCGACCAGGCGCTGATCGACGGCGTGATGGTGAATGGCTCGGCCAGCGTCGTCGGATGGATATCCGGGCTGGTCCGCCTGTTCCAGAGCGGCCGCATCTACCAGTACGCCTTCGGCATGATCTTCGGCGTCTTTGCGCTGCTGACGCTTTGGTTCAACAGGGCCTGATGCACGTGCGCGCTCATGCATACAGGCCTGATGGAATATTAATCCGATGAATTCGCAACTTCTTAGTCTTGCAATCTGGGTTCCCATCCTCGGTGCCGTACCGGTGTTCTGGATCGGTTCCGAGCGCCGCACGTTGGTGCGCTGGCTGTCGCTGGCTGTCGCCGTCGCCGGTTTCCTGGTCACCCTTCCGCTCTACAGCGGTTTTGACGTCACCCAGGCCGGCATGCAGTTCGTCGAACAGGCGCCCTGGATCACGCGCTTCAATGTCCAGTATCTGCTCGGAGTTGACGGCATTTCGATGCCATTCATCCTGCTCAACAGCCTGGTCACGGTGCTGGTGGTGCTGGCGGGCTGGGAAGTCATCGAGGACAAGCAGGCCCAGTACATGGGTGCCTTCCTCATCATGTCCGGCCTCATGAACGGCATCTTCAGCGCGCTCGATGGCGTACTCTTCTACGTCTTCTTCGAGGCCTCGTTGATCCCGATGTACATCATCATCGGCGCCTGGGGCGGGCCGAACCGCGTCTATGCGGCGTTCAAGTTCTTCCTCTACACCCTGCTCGGCTCGCTGCTGATGCTGGTTGCGCTGATCTGGCTGTTCCTCGAGTCGAACGGCAGCTTCAATATCCTCGACTGGCACCAACTGCGCATCGGCATCGCGCCGCAGATCCTCATCTTCATCGCCTTCCTGGTGTCATTTGCGGTCAAGGTGCCGATGTGGCCGGTACATACCTGGTTGCCCGACGCCCACGTCGAGGCGCCCACCGGCGGCTCCGTTGTGCTGGCCGCGATCGCCTTGAAGCTCGGTGCCTACGGCTTCGTGCGGTTTTCCCTGCCCATCGTGCCCGATGCCAGCCATCAGCTCGCACCCTTCATCATCGCGCTGTCGCTGATCGGAGTCATCTACATCGGCTTCGTCGCGCTGGTGCAGACCGACATGAAGAAGCTGATCGCCTACTCCTCGATCTCGCACATGGGCTTCGTCACCCTCGGCTTCTTCATCTTTAACCAGATCGGCGTCGAGGGCGCGCTGGTGCAGATGATCTCGCATGGCTTCGTCTCGGCGGCGATGTTCCTCTGCGTCGGCGTCATGTACGACCGTATGCATTCGCGCATGATCGCCGACTACGGCGGCGTGGTGAATACCATGCCGAAGTTCGCAGCGCTGTTCGTCTTCTTCGCCATGGCCAACTCCGGACTACCCGCTACTTCCGGCTTCGTCGGCGAGTTCATGGTGATACTGGGTGCCATCAAGTTCAATTTCTGGGTCGGCTTTGCCGCTGCCACCACGCTGATTCTCGGTGCCGCCTATACCCTGTGGATGGTCAAGCGCGTGGTCTTCGGCGAAGTTGCCAACGATCATGTCGCCAAGCTGACAGACATCGGTGGCCGCGAGCTCCTGATACTCGGCCTGCTGGCCGTCTGTGTTCTGGCCATGGGCCTTTACCCCTTCCCGTTCACCGAAGTGATGCATGCCTCGGTGGATAACCTGCTCAAGCATGTTGCGGTGAGTAAACTGTGATGAACCTTTACATCCGCCAGCTGCACGCGCTCTGCGTGTCTGGAATTCCGCTTTGCGGGCAGGCGCTTTGCGTGCCTGGAACTCCGCTTTGCGGGCAGGCGCTTTGCGTGCCTGGAACTCCGCTTTGCGGGCAGGCAAAACGAGACAAGCGATGCTGAATAATTTCGTTGTGCCCGACCTGTACCCGGCAGCACCGGAGATCTTTCTCCTGCTGATGTCCTTTCTGGTTCTGTTTGTCGACCTGATCTTCGGCGCTACCCGGCGCTGGATGGCGGCCATGCTGACCGTGATCACCCTGATCGGCTGTGCCGCGATCACGCTGGTCACCTCGGACGGCCAGACCACGCTGACCTTCAGCAACATGTTCGTCGACGACCTGCTGTCGGACTTCCTCAAGCTCATGACGTACCTCGCGGTGATCATGATGCTGATCTACAGCCGGCAGTACATGGCCGACCGCGGCCTGGACAAGGGCGAGTTCTACGTCCTGGTGCTTTACGCCACGATGGGCATGATGGTGATGATTTCGGCGGCGAACTTCCTGACCATGTATCTCGGTCTTGAACTGATGTCGCTCTCGCTCTACGGCCTGGTCGCGATCGATCGCGACTCGACGCGCGGCACCGAGGCAGCGATGAAGTATTTCGTCCTGGGTGCGTTGGCCTCGGGTCTGCTGCTGTATGGCATGTCGATGATCTATGGCGCCACCGGCACTCTCGAAATCGGCGGTGTGGCGCAGGTGCTGTATGAGGGCCAGGCGGAAAGGCCGGTGCTGGTGTTTGGTCTGGTGTTCCTTCTCGCCGGCGTCGCCTTCAAGCTGGGCCTGGTGCCCTTCCATATGTGGATTCCCGACGTCTATCACGGTGCGCCGACGGCCGTGACCATGTTCATCGGCTCCGCGCCGAAGCTTGCCGCTTTCGCCATGGCCCTGCGCCTGCTGGTATATGCCCTGTTGGGTCTGGCGGCCGACTGGCAGAAGATGCTGCTGATCATGGCCGTGCTCTCCATCGGTCTCGGCAATCTGGCGGCTATCGCACAAACCAATATCAAGCGCATGCTGGCGTATTCGGCGATTTCGCACATGGGCTACATGGTTCTCGGCCTGATGTCGGGCGTGGTCGGCGGCCAGGTGGATGCATTCACCGCGGTCAACGCCTACAGTTCATCGCTGTACTACACCGTGGCCTACGTACTGATGTCTCTGGGCGCCTTCGGCATGGTGCTGCTGCTGTCGCGTGCCGGCTACGAAGCCGAGAACCTCGACGACTTCAAGGGTCTCAACAAGCGCAGCCCGTGGTTTGCCGCGATGATGCTGATCATCATGTTCTCCATGGCCGGCATACCCTTCTTCATCGGCTTCTTCGCCAAGTTCGCGGTGCTGCTGGCCGCCATCAAGGCGGGGTACACGGCGGTCGCCGTGGTCGCAGTGATGTTCTCGCTGGTAGGCGCCTTCTTCTACCTGCGCGTGGTCAAGCTCATGTACTTCGACAACCCGGTCGATTCCGCACCGATTACCGCCGGTCTCGATTTTCGCGTGCTGTTGTCGCTCAACGGCCTTGCAGTTGCGGCATTCGGATTGTTCCCCGATGCGGTGATGATGATCTGTACCACCACGCTGACGCGCTCGCTCTAGCCTGCGCAGCCAAGCCGGAACCGAACAGCCGTCATGCGGGAAGCGCATGACGGCTTTTTTGTATGCGTTTCCCGGGCGGACGGCATCCCCTGGCAGGATCCGCCTCGGCATGGTTCCGGCACGTGGCTGAGATAAGATAGCGCGCTGTGATGCCGATCAATACTCTGATGCGAACATGGACGATGCCGATCTGATTGAACACGCCGTAGCCAGCGAAGCGGTTTTCGATGGCAAGTTGCTGCGTGTGCGGCGCGACACCGTGCGCCTGCCCAACGGTGACGAAACCATCCGCGAGTGGATCAGCCATCCCGGCGCGGTCGTGGTGCTGGCGGCGCTGGACAATGGCAAGCTGCTTTTCGAACGCCAGTTCCGCTATCCGCTGCAGCGCATATTTCTCGAACTTCCCGCCGGCAAGATCGATCCCGGCGAACATCCGCTGGATACGGCAAAGCGCGAACTGCGCGAGGAGACCGGCCACCAGGCGAAGACCTGGCGGCATCTGGCGACGATGCATCCCTGCATCGGCTATTCCGACGAGCGGATTGAAATCTTCTGGGCGCGCGGTCTGATCTACGTCGGCCATCAGCGCGATCAGGGCGAGTTTCTCGAAGTCATCGAAATGAGCGTGGCCGAGGCTGTACTGGCTGTGCGCGACGGCGAGATTACCGACGGCAAGAGCATCTCCGCTCTGATGTGGGCGGACAAGATCGATTCCGGTGCTTGGCCGCTTCCCGACTGAGCGATGAAAAAGCCCGGCAGCGCCCAAGCTCACCAGGAACTGGACCTGGATCCATCCGGTGGTCATACGCTGGAAGCGCTCCATGTCCTGGCCGAGATTTCAAGCAATCTTGCCGACGAGGATGACCTCGACGAGCTGCTGGGGCGCTTTCTCGGTACCATGATCCGCCTGGCCAAGGCTGACGCCGGAGTGGTGCGGGTGCTGACCAGCGACGGCCAGCACTTGCGCATGGTCGCCTCGCGCGGGTTGCCGCCCGAGGTGGTCGAAAAGGAACGCCTGGTCTCGCGCGATTGCGGCCAGTGCGGCATTGCCATCGGACAGAACCGGCCCTGTTTCGAGATCGACCTGACGGCTTGTGCCGAGCGCACCGGCAGCGATTATTTCAGCGTCGGCTGCCAGGCCATGGTGGTGGTGCCGCTGCAAAACGCCGGGCGACTGCTCGGCACCTACAATTTGTTCCTGCCCGAAGCCTTCGAGTTGCCCGAAGAAGTCGCGCTGCTGTTCCGCGCGATAGGCGAGCATCTCGGCATGGCGCTGGAGAACGCACGCCTCAAGCGCGAGAATTTGCGCGTTGTACTGACCAGCGAACGGCAGATGATGGCGGCCGAAATTCATGATTCACTGGCGCAGACACTGGCCTACATGAAAATGCGCATGGCGATGCTCAACGATGCCATTGCCGAGCAGTCGCTGGAGCGCACCGCAAAGTATGCCGGCGATGTCGGCCAGGCGCTGGACGACGCCTATGGCCACTTGCGCGAGTTGCTGGTGCAGTTTCGCAGCCGCATGGACCCGATGGGCCTGGAACATGCCTTGCACGGGCTGGCCTGCGGCTTTCAGGAGCGTACCGGCATTCCGCTGCGCTACGACAACCAGCTCACCGATTTGCGCCTGGCACCGGAGCAGGAGAGCCAGGTGTTTCACATCGTGCAGGAAGCGCTGGCCAATGTTGCCCGCCATTCCGGCGCCACCGAGGCGAGCCTGACGCTGGAAGCGGCCGGCGACTATTACACCGCGACGGTCGAGGACAACGGCCGGGGCGGTCAGGGGTTTTTCGCCATTGCCAATCGCGTTGGCGGTTTCGACGAGCATCCCGGGCTGCGCGATCACTTCGGCCTGACCATCATGCGCGAACGGGCGCGGAAGATCGGCGGGCGACTGGAAGTGGTCAACCTGCCGCAGGGCGGTTTCCGCGCCCGGCTCAGCTTTCCGCCCGGGGGGGGCGTCTCGGCATGAGCACACCGTCCGATGCCGGCCCGATCCGCGTTCTGCTGGTCGACGATCACACCCTGTTTCGCCGGGGCCTGGCCGAACTGCTGGAGCAGCGCGGCACCATTGCCGTGGCAGGCATCGCCGGCAACGCCGACGATGCCTGCCGCATCCTCGCCGAATCGAAGCCGGACGTCATCATTACCGACCTCAACATGCCGCCCAACGGCGGCCTGAGCCTGCTGCGCCAGTTGCGGGCCGATGGCTGGAGCGGCCCGGTGCTGATTCTCACCGTCAGCGATGCCGAGGAAGACCTCGCGGCTGCCCTGCAGGCCGGCGCCAAGGGCTATCTGCTGAAGGACATGGAGCCGGAAGACGTGGTCGATGCGGTGCAGCGCGCGGTGCGCGGCGAAACCGTGATAGCGCCGGCGATGACGCTGAAACTGGTCAACCTGCTGCAAGGCGGCAATGCCGCCGCGACCAAGGCCGACACCATGAAGCTGTTGACGGCCCGCGAGCGCGAGATCCTGCAGCATCTGTCGAAGGGCCTGTCGAACAAGGCCATCGCCCGCGTGCTCGACATCAGTCATGACACCGTCAAGCTCCACGTCAAGCACATCCTGGCCAAGCTCAACCTGAGTTCGCGTGTCGAGGCCGCGGTTTTTGCCGTCGAGCAGAAGGCCGCCGATCAGGGCCGGCGCACCTCGTAGCCGGCGGCGGTGGAGGCGCCCGCCGCATCGCGCATGGCCTGCAGCAAGGCCTCGGGCGGTTGCGCCCCGGAAGCGGCCAGTCGTTTGCCGAAGATGAAGAAGGGCACGCCGCTGATACCCTGGCGCGACATCTCTGCCGCAGCGGCGGCAACCTGATCAGCGTCTTCCGTCGAGTCCAGATAGCGCTGCACGTCCTTGCGCTCCATGCCGCAGTCACCCGCCACGGCCGCCAGGACGGTGCGGTCGCCGAGATGGCGGCCTTCGAGGAACTGCGCGGCGAACAGGCCTTCGATCAGCGTGTTGACTGCTGTCGCCTCCGGCGCGCCTTTCTGGGCGTAATGGATCAGGCGGTGTGCGTTCAGGGTGTTGGCGCGCAGTTCTATCTTGTCGAAGGCGAACCCGATGCCGGCAGTGCGTCCTGCCGCACTCACCCGCTGCCAGATCTCCGCCAGTTTCTCCGGGCCGCCGAATTTCTTTTCCAGAAACGGCCGGTAAGCTTCGCCGCACTCCGGCGTATCCGGGTTGAGAAAGAACGGATGCCAGCGCAGGGTCACCGCGCAGTCCGGCTGTTCCTCGCGCCAGAGTTCAAGCGCGCGATCAAGATGGCGCTTGCCGATGAAGCACCACGGGCACACCAGGTCGGAGACGACATCGATGCTCAATGCGGTCATGGCGCGCCGACCTCGAGCACGATCTTGCCGATATGGCGGCTGGATTCCATCAGCCGGTGCGCCTCGGCCGCCTGCGCCAGCGGAAAGCGGGCGAACAGGTGCGGCAGCAGGCGGCCTGCCGCCAGTTCCGGCCAGATGTTGGCGGCCAGCGCATCGCGGATCGCGGTCTTTTCGACCGGTGTGCGTGGCCGCATGGTCGAGCCGGTGACGGTCAGGCGCTTGATCATGACCGGCATCAGGTCGGCCTCGCCCTTGCTGCCTTCGAGGAAGGCGACATACACCAGCCGTCCGTCGCGGCGCAGCGCGGCGAGGTTGCGCTGCAGGTAGGGCGCACCGACCATGTCGAGAATCACATCTACGCCGCCACCTGCGGTGATCCGTTTCACCTCCGCGGCAAAGTCGGCCGTGCGGTAGTTGATCGCATGCGCCGCGCCCGAGTTGAGGCAGAAGGCCGCCTTCTCCTCGTTGCCGACGGTGACGATGCACTCGACGCCGAGATGCTTCGCCAACTGGATGGCTACCAGCCCGATGCCGCTGGAGCCGCCATGCACCAACAGCCGCTCGCCGCGCTTGAGACGTCCCAGGTCGACCAGGTTGGCCCACACCGTGAACCACGTCTCGGGCAGCGCCGCGGCGCTGGCGAAGTCCATTCCGGCCGGGATCGGCAAGGCGTGGCTGGCCGCCGCCACGCAGCATTCGGCATAACCCCCGCCCGGCGTCAGCGCCGTGACGTTGTCGCCGACTTTCCAGCCGGTGACGCCGTCACCCAGCGCGGCTACGCGCCCGGCGACTTCCAGTCCCAGCAGCGGCGAGGCATCCGGCGGCGGCGGGTAGCGTCCCGCGCGTTGCAGCACGTCGGGCCGGTTCACGCCGGCGCAGACCACGTCGATCAGGATCTGACCGGGGCCGGGCTGCGGCGCCGGGCCTTCGGCCAGCGTCATGCAGCCGGCATCGCCGCCGGCGCTGTGGTCGATGTATTTCATGGTTCAGGGCTCCATCAGAAAATCATGCGCAAGTCTATCAGCCCGTCCGGTTCAAGCAGAGCGGCGGCGAGGCTGCTGATACACTCCGGACTCGAATATCTCGGCAAACATCAGGTGAAAAATATGCCACTGCTGGCTCGCGTCGGCTTCGCTGTCTTGCTGGTTGTCACGCTTGTCTGCCCGGTAGCGGCCGGCGACGAGGCGGCACCGGGGCGTGCGCAGGGTCTGCTGGCGTTTGGCTCGGAAGAAGGCATGGCACGCTTCGTCCGCGCCCCGGCGAAGGCGGATTTTGCTGCCCTGGCCAACCAGTTCGAGGCGCAGTCGAACGGTGCCTTCTGCGGTCCGACCACGGCCGCCATGGTCTTGAATGCGGTGCATGCCGGGGACCGCAATCTGCCCCGCGACCGCAGCCGCCTGCGTGCCGAAGATTTGCGCCATGTCCCGGCCGGATTCGACCTTGCGCTGCCGCGCTACACTCAGGACAATGTCATCAAGAAGGGGCGCAAGACCCGCGCCCAGGTGCTCGGCGAGCCGGTCACGGTCGATGGCCGGCAGTTCAGGGATGGCGGCTATCAGTTGCGCCAGTTCGATGAACTGCTCAGGGCGCACGATCTCGTCACGCGGCTGGTCGTCGTGGATGAAGCGAAGTCCGAGGCGGAGATTCGCAGCGACCTGGCGGACAACCTCAAGCGCGCCGGAGACTACGTGGTGGTCAATTACCGGCGCGATGCGGTCGGCCAGCGCGGCGGTGCGCACATCTCGCCGCTGGGCGCCTACGATGCCGAGTCGGATTCGGTCCTGGTGCTGGACGTCAATCCCGCCAGTGCGGGCTGGGTCTGGATGCCGATCCCGGCACTGGTCAGCGCAATGCGTACTTTCGATACCGTGGAGAACCGTGGCTACATCCTCGTCAAGCCGCACTGAGCGCTGCTGCGCAAGCTATCAGCGACTGTTCAATCATGTTCCGGCCTGATGATTTCCTGATTCCGCAACGACTGGAGACCAGGCGCCTGGTGTTGCGGATGTTCGTCGATGACGACTGGCGTGCGCTGCACGAGCACTATGCCGACGCCGAGTGCACGCGCTTCACCTTTCGTCGCGCCTTGACCGAAGCCGGCACCTGGCGCGCCATGGCGAGCATGGCAGGGCAGTGGTTGTTGCGCGGTTACGGTCCCTATGCCGTCGAGGAAAAGTCGACCCAGTCGGTGCTGGGCACCGTCGGGCTCTGGTATCCGCTGGAATGGCCGGAGCCGGAAATCAAGTGGGCGCTGGCCCGCCGGCACCAGGGCAAGGGCTACGCCAGCGAGGCGGTGCGGGCCGTGCAGAGCATGGTGCAGGAATGTCTGCCGGACCAGTCGCTGATCAGCCTGATCGATTGCCGGAACGCGGCTTCAATCAGGCTGGCCCTGGCGGTTGGGGCGACTCTGGAGAGGGAGATCGAGTTCGCCGGAAGTCCGTTTCACATCTACCGCCATCCGCAACGGAGGTGACAGCAATGACCATTGGCCACATTGACTACGAACTGCGCACGGCGGACGGCGTGGGCCTGGCCGGTCAGGCCTGGCTGCCGCCGCTTCCTCGCGCCATCATTGCCATAGTGCATGGCATCAACGAGCATTCCGGGCGTTATGGTTTCATCGCCGAACGGGCCAATCAGCTTGGCCTGGGCGTGGTGTCGGTCGACTTGCGAGGCCACGGGCGCTCGCCGGGCGAACGTTCCTATGTCGAGCGCTTCGACGATTACCTGTTCGATGTCGATGCGCTGCTGGCAAAGGCCCGCCAACTGGCCGCCGGGCGTCCGCTGGTGCTGATGGGCCACAGCATGGGCGGCGCCATCGCCTTGCGCTGGGTGGCGCAGCGCGGGCAGTCGCTGGCGGGGTTGGTGCTGTCTTCTGCCGCGCTCAGGATCGGCGGCGACGTGCCGCGCCTGCTGGTCTGGCTGGCTCCGTTCCTGTCGCGCTGGCTGCCGCACCTGCGCGGCACGCGCTTGCAAGCCAAAGTGATCAGTCGCGATCCGGCCGCCGTTGCCGCCTATCTCGCCGATCCGTTGGTGACCCAACTGGCGGCGCCGGCCCGCACCGGCGCCGGCCTGCTGCGGGTCATGGAACTCAATTGTGCCGCGGCGCCGGGGCTTGGCCTGCCCCTCTACCTGTTTCATGGCGATGCCGACCGGCTTACCGATCCGGCCGGCAGCCGGGAGATATACGAACTATGGGGCGGAGCGGACCGCACACTGCGCCTGTGGCCGGGCAGCCGTCATGAGACGCTGAATGATCTTGATCGCGAGGCGGTGGCGGCGGAACTTCTGGACTGGGTGCTGGCACACTGCGCTGACCCGCAAGCGTCCGGCGCCGACGCTGACGCCGCTGTTCAAGTGTGACGCCCCCGCCGGCAAGCGTATGCTGCTCGCCGGCCTGAAGTCTACGGTGCCGTCTCCGGGACGGCGAAGGCAAACGTGCCTTTCTTCGACTTCTTCACCCGGTACATTGCCTGATCGGCAGCGCGGATCAAGGTTTGCACATCGCCGGTGTGATCGGGGAAGATCGCAATGCCTATGCTCGCTCCCAACTGCAAGGGATGCCCGGCGAACTCGACCGGACGGGAAACGGCAGTCACGATGTTTTCAGCCACCATCGCCGATGCATCCACATCGCCAATGTCGCCGAGGATAACCAGGAACTCGTCGCCGCCTATGCGCGCTGCAGTGTCTTCCTCGCGAAGGCTGGCGCGCAGCCGCCTGGACACTTCCTTCAGTACCTCGTCTCCTGCATCGTGGCCATAGGTGTCATTTACCGCCTTGAATCCGTCGAGGTCAATGAACAGCAGCGCGACTTTCTCATTTGAGCGGCGCGCCTTGCTGCAGGCCACGTGCAGCCGGTCGTCGGCGAGTCGCAGCGTCGGCAGGCCGGTGAGATGATCGTGGGTGGCCAGTCTTTCCAGTTCGTTGCGTTGCGCCTTTACATTGTCGAGGGCGGTTTCCGCCGCATCAAGCATGGCATTGGCGCTCTTCGACAACATCCCGATTTCATCCGTCGCGTGTTTCGCTGCGATCTCGATGCGAGTTGAACTGCCGGGCTGGATCGAGGTCATGCCCTGTGCCAGACCGGTAATGGGATTGATGATCATGACGCGCAAGACAGCGGCCAGAATGAGCACGGCCATCACAACCTGGACCAGCATCAACAGGGTTTGCAGCAGCGCGGCTCGCGTAGCCCTGCTGTCGACTTCGTTGTCATTTTGAATCACCACCAGCGCGCCGATGCGTTCTATGCGATCCACAGGGGAGATCAGCGGGTAAATTGTTTCGGTACCGATGCCGATTTTTTGGCGAAAGCCCTGTTCGCTCTTGAAACCTTCCATCGATTCGATGCGCGCCGCCAGGATGATGGGGTTGGCCGTCAAGCCCGCGAGTACTTCCTTGGCGATTTCATTATTGGCCGCATAAGCCGCGACTTCGGCCTGGACTTGCACGGTGCGGACCAGTTGCTGCTGCAATGATTCCGCCGAGCCGAGCTCGTGCCGGTAGGAATAGCTGTAGGTGAAAACTCCGGATATGAGCGCGAACACGGCCAAGCCGATGCCGACGGAAAAGACCAGCCGCGTATCGAGGCGCTTGAATAGCGGATTTCTCATTCGCGCTTCATTCCTTCAGACGCAGAACCACTTTCACCGAACCCTTGACCGCCTCAGCATCAACGTAGCCGATCGCGTTGCGGTTGCGGCTTACTGCATCAAGGACCGAGCGGCTGTCCGCCAGAGCGACCGGCGGCAGCACTTCGCCGCTGAAGCGCAAGCGCGCCCAGTAGGCATTCAGCTGCTTGACCGGCATGCCGTTCAAGGCGCGAAAGAATGCTTCGCGCAAGGGGCTGTCAAGCGCTTGCTCATAGATTGAAGCCGGCAACGGAGTTTTCAGCCCGCCGGCGTCGAAGCTGCGGCTGCGGCCAAGATAAAGATCGGAGACTTGCCGTTGCGTCATGGCGTGCACCGGGTTGTCGGGATGAACGATGACCGCGACATCGGCACACGCCGCCAGCGGCGAGGCCAGGCAGAGCAGGCAGACAAAAATTTTGCGCTTGAAGAGCTTGCCCATGGTCAGAAGGCGAAGTCCAGCGTTGCGGAAACCTGGTTGATGCGAGTGGCCTGAGCTTCAAGGGTGCCGGGATGCAACTGCTGTCCATACCACAGCCCATAACCGTTGGGCTTGATGAATGTTCTGATCCACTGCAGCTTGAGTGCCGCCTGGTGGTTGAAATCCCATCGCGTGCCGAGGGACAGGGTGTCCTGCTCTATACGGGTGAGGTTTACCGCCGAGATGGCAGTGTGGAGCAGGGGGGCAATCAGGGGTGGCCAAACGTTGGCGGCGGTACGCATGCTGGTGTCGGGACGATAAGCGCTCGCCACCACATAGTGGGTCCAGTCGCCGAAGCGCCGGCCGACGCTGAGGTAGCCGTTGTGGCCATTCGGCACTGTAGCTACCGTCGTGCTGCTATGCACCAGCTCGGATTGCGCCAGCCATATGCCATCATCGTAGGTGGCGCCGATCGTGGCATAGGTTACTTTGGCGCCCTTGAACGTAATGTTATTGCGCAGATCGGCGGCCTCCGCGCTGACCGCGCTGCTGACGAAGATGTTTGGACTTGCTATCCCGTCGAGAGCCTGAAGCAGGGAGGCTGACACGGCTATCTCGTTGGCGACGGTGAATTGCGAGTAAGCGGCCTTGGCGCGCCACAACTCCGATTGTCGGGAGACGGACAAGCCCAGCATTTTCTCGGCCTTGAAGTCGTAACTGGCGCCCAAGGATATCGGTGAAGTCTTGCTGTTCGCCGCCTGGACCTTGATCCGCCAACGGGCATCGTCGGTGTAAATGTTGTAGGCGGCATCGACGCCATCCACCGCGGCAATCGGGATCCAGCCATACAACTCCACCGGTGCGCGGGCCCAGGAATACGCATAACCGACCTTGCGGTAGTCCGACATCAGGAACGCGTCGTAGTTGAGGCGCCCCAGACGGAGATCGACTTGCGATGTCGGCCTGATGGCGACATAGGCCAACTCGGTCGAACTGTTCAGGTCGGTGTTGGTGTGATCCTTGAAAACGATCTGGCCGACCAGATCGACTGTCGGATTGATGGCATATTCAAGCTGCAGGCCGAGGCTGGAGCTCCACCGCCGGGTGGCTTGGGTGTTGGAGCTTTCGCCGACATCAAGGGCCGGGACAATGTCGGAGCGGTTGGCGGAGCCGTAGCGGATCGTGCCGAAACCGCTCAGGCGGAGATCATCGGCGGCAAGGGCGGCCGTGTTGCCGATGGCCAACAACAGGATCAGGATCAGCTTCCACCGCGGCGGCGAGTAAGGCCTGTTCCGCTCTGATTTTCTAGAAAACATCACTCTTTCCCATCTGTCCGCTGTCTCTGGTGACCGAGGAAGCACAGTGCTTCCGGCTACGATGCGGAACTGGCATGGATCCGACATGGGACCAGATTGCTGTCCCGCAAATTTGCGTTCCCGTATGTCGAAAGATATGCCGAGACGGAGGTGAGAGATATACCGTGATGACCTTATTCGCACTACCGGGAAACCGGTATATAGGTCTAGCGAACGCTGCTGGCGAGGCTCTCCCTGGTCAGGGTAATGTCTTGTTCCCCGGGTCACCGCCTTCGGTAAACCAGCGCAGCTTCTCGCGCAGCGTCACCACCTCGCCGACGATGATAAGAGTCGGCGCTTGCAGCTTGGCAGCGGCGGCCAGATCCGGCAGGGTCGACAGCGTAGCGGTGAGCGAACGCTGACTGGGTTGGGTGCCGTGCTGCACGATCGCCGCCGGCCAGTCGGCGGGCAGTCCGTGTTCCATCAGTCTGGCACAGAGGTAGGACAGGCCTGACAGGCCCATGTAGATCACCACGGTCTGGCGGCGGCGGGCAAGTCCCGGCCAATCCAGGTTCATGCTGCCGTCGCGCAGGTGGCCGGTGACGAAGACGCAGGCCTGGGCGTGGTCGCGATGGGTCAGCGGTATGCCGGCATAGGCGGCGACACCGGCGGCGGCGGTGATGCCGGGCACCACCTCGAAGTTGATGCCGTCGGCGTGCAGGGTTTCGACTTCCTCGCCGCCGCGGCCGAAGATGTAAGGGTCGCCACCCTTAAGGCGCACCACGCGTTTGCCGCTGCGGGCCAGGCGCACCAGCAGCGCATTGATCTGTTCCTGCGGCAGGGAGTGGTTGCCGCGCTCCTTGCCGGCATAGATGCGTTCGGCATCAGGGCGGGCGAACTCGAGCACGGCTTGCGAAACGAGGTTGTCGTAGACCAGGACGTCGGCTTCGCCGATCAGGCGCGCGGCCTTGAGGGTGAGCAATTCCGGGTCGCCCGGTCCGGCGCCGACCAGATAGACCCAGCCGGGTTGAGCTGAAATGGGTTTCATGGAGGCGAATGCAACCGTAGCCGGGTCGCTCCGGTTGCTCAGGAACAACCGCCACTGCAACTGCCGCCGCACTTCCCGGAATTCCCGGCGGCGGGCGGCGCGGTACAGCCGCCGCGAAAGATGAACTGGAACTCACCGGGTTCGACTTCGGTGAAATCCAGCGTGGTGTTCTCCAGCAGGGGCTGGCTGAGTGGCGAAATCAGGATCGCGACGCCGACGCTGTCGACTATCAGGTCGTCTTCGCGTTCCTCGTCGAAGCCCATGCCATAGACCAGTTCGCCGTCCTTCTCGTCGTGCTTGACGGCCACGCGCAGCATGGGCCGGGACGGGCTGCCGGGCTGCTCGGCAGCAGCGCGGATGATCTGCTCGGCGGCGGCAGTGGTCAGTGCGAACATGGCATGGTTTCCTTGAGATCGGCAGTCCGGCAGGCGCGGACGTATTGGACAAATTTCGCCGGCCAGTCGCAGTCGCCGGAGGCACGCAGGTGCGTGTAGGAAGCCAGCAGCCGGTACAGCAGGACGCCGTCGCGCTGACCGTCAATGCCGTGTCCGCGACGGACCGCATAGGCATAGCGGGTGTCGGCCGGCAGATCGCCGAGGCTCGAGTAATGGAACTCGTGGCCGTGCAGCGCTGCGTCGCCGGCGGGCTTGCCGGCTGTGCGCCACGGATGGCCGGCGTTGGCTTCGAGTATGACGTAGCCGCGACCGACCGGCTTGTCGTGCATGCGGATGTCGCCGGGAATCACGCCGACCATTGCGGCGCTGCGGCCCTGCCATTGAATGCTGCGGGCGAGATACATCAGGCCGCCGCATTCGGCATAGGTGGGCAGGCCGGCTTCGATGGCGCGCCGAAGGTCGGCACGCAGGCCGGTGTTGGCTTCCAGTTGCTCGAGAAAGCACTCGGGAAAGCCGCCGCCGATCAGCAAGCCGTCGCAGGGCGGCAGGCGGGAATCGCGCAGGGTGTCGAAGAATACGGTCTGCGCGCCGGCGGCGGTGAGCGCCTCGAGGTCATCGGCGTAGTAAAAACCGAAGGCGGCGTCGCGGGCGACGGCAATGCGTACCGGCTGTTCGTCGCTGCGCCACTGCGGCAGCGGCGGTGGCAAGGGAATGTCGGTCTGGCTGATGGCCAGCAGGCGATTCAGGTCGACCTGCGCCGCGATGCGTGCGCCGATGGCGGCGACGTGTCGCCCGGCCTCGGCCGTTTCGTTGGCCGGCATCAAGCCGAGATGGCGTTCGACCAGCGCCAGTTCGGCATCTTCCTGCACCGCGCCGATCACCGGCACGTCGGTGTAATGCTCGATCACGGCGCGCAGCTTGGCTTCGTGGCGGCGGCCGCCAAGGCGGTTGAGGATGACGCCGGCAATGCGGATCTTCGGGTCAAACGCCTGGTAGCCGAGGATCAGCGGCGCGATGCCGCGCGTCATGCCGCGGGCATCGAGCACCAGCACCACCGGCAGATCAAGCAGGCGCGCCAGGGCGGCGTTACTGTTGCAACCTTCGAGGTCGAGCCCGTCATACAGCCCCTTGTTGCCCTCGACCAGGCAGACCTCGGCGTCATGGCCATGGCGGGCGAACTGGCTGAGCAATTCGGTATCGGGCGAGAGGAAAAAATCCAGGTTGTAGCAGGGGCGGCCGGAGGCGACCGAAAGCCACAGCGGATCGATATAGTCCGGTCCTTTCTTGAAGGTCTGCACCGAGCGCTGGCGCTGGCCATGCTCCCCCGAACTGAGAGCCGCCGCCAGCCCGATGCTGATGGTGGTCTTGCCCGAGGACTTGTGCGCGGCAGAAATCAGGAAGCGATGCATGCTGCCGGGGCCGGACTGCAGTTCAGTCGGTCTTGCTGCCGGCCGCTTCGAGTTGGGCGGGGTCGTCGTGGGGCATGAAATCCAGCACGCGCACGCCGATGAGGGTGATGGTGAAGGCGATGCCGATCCCGCCCAGCGCCAGCAGCATCTCGGGCAGGCTGGCCGCGTAATGATCGACCTCAGCATCGAAGAAGCTGCTCTTGACCTCATAGCCGGGGAAGATGTCGAGCGGGAAAGCCTGACCGCCGATGATGAAGACATAAAGCTGGATCAATCCGCCGAGGATGACCAGCAGGGATGCGAGGTTGACCCAGGCGCCGCGCGCCGCGGTGGCCGGATGGTAGAGCAGCGCCAGGGGCAGCAGGCTGCCGAGCAGGACTTGGCCGACCCAGAACAGGGAAGTGAATTCGCTGTTCATCAGGATGAAATATTCGAAGGCGGTGTTCTTGGCGAAATAGATGTTGGCCAGATGCATGACGGCGGTGAAGTAGAGCGTGGCGGCAACAAAGCTCCCCAGCAGGTTCTTGGTGCGCTGCAGGACCAGCGCCGGCAGTTGCGTTCCGTTCGCGGCGTACATCGCCGCCTGCGTCAGGATATGGATGGCCAGGCCCCAGGCGAAGGACATGATGATGAACATCGGTGCCAGCAGTGCCGTGCCGTAGGCCTGGCGCGCGACGAGGAAGACGAAGATGCAGCCGGTGCCGGTGGTCATTACCACGCGCCAGATGAAGGTGGCGAAACCGACCACCTTTGACCACGGGTTCATGCGGCGTTCCATCATGGTCCACAGATAGACGGCGACCAGTGAATAGAACACCGGATAGAGAATCATGTTCCAGCCGAAGACCGAGGTCAGGTTGACATGCGTTGCCGCCACCATGATGCGGTCGGCGCGGCCGAGGTCGAGCATGATCGCCGCCAGTCCTCCGGTCAGCATTGCCACGGCGAGCAGGCCGGCCAGCGGCGCCCGCGACTTGTAGAGCACCCGGCCGAAGACCGATGCCATGGAGCCGATGTTGAGCACGCCGGACGCGGAAACAATGAGGAAGATGGCGACGATGAGCGGCAGACCCCAGACAATCTGGTTGTTCATGCCGGTCACGACGTGGCCCTGATGTTCCATGTAGAGCGCGGCGGCGACGCCGGTCGCCGAAACCAGAGCGCCGATGGCGGCAGTCAGGTAGAACAGGCTTTCCTTGTTGCGGGGATCGGGTTTCATCATGGCGTCGCCGGGCCGCCCCAAGGCGCCATGAAGTCAACAAAACGGAAGCCGCATGGCGGCTGAACCGTGGTCACCCCTTTCCTCGGGAAAGGGGTTGGGGGTAAGGTCAATTTTGACATGGTCAGATTCCCTGGTAGCGCACGCCGGGATCGAGGCGCAGATCGGCGCGGACCTGGGTGGTCGGTACGCTGGCGATTTGTTTGGCGATGGCGCTGGACGCATCGTTGAGGTCGCCGAAGCTCATTGCGCCTTCGGGGCAGGATTCGACGCAGGCCGGCTGCAGGCCCTTGTCCACGCGATGCACGCACAGCGTGCAGCCCTCGACGCAGCCCTGGCCGCGCGGCACTTCGGGATTCTGCTCATGCAAGGGGGTATGGACGAAGGAGCGTGCCTTGTAGGGGCAGGCCATCATGCAGTAGCGGCAACCGATGCAGATGTGGCGGTCGACCAGCACGATGCCGTCGGCGCGCTTCATCGATGCGCCGGTGGGACAGACGTCGACGCAGGGGGGCTTGGCGCAGTGCTGGCACATCATGGGCAGTTGCGTGCTGTGGCCGGTGCGGCGATCGACCAGTTCGATCTTGCGTATCCACTGCGAGTTCTGCCGCGGATCGGGAAGCTTTTCGGTGACGCCGTTTTCGCTGTGGCAGGCGTCGATGCACTTGCGGCAACCGGGCGCGCATTTGTTGGCGTCGATCAGCAGGCCCCAGCGCACCGCGGGCGAGGCCGCGCTGCCTGGCTTGCGCGCATCGGCGGCATTGGCCGCATCGGCGTTGCCGGCGACGGCCATCAGGTGCAGGCCCGGCGCAATGACGGTGAAGCCGAGGCCGGCAACACCGGTACCGGCGGCGGCAAGGAAGGCGCGGCGCGGGTTCTTGTCTTGGCTGCTCATGGCTTTACTCCCGCTGCCTTGAACCCGGCCTTGGGCTGGTGGCACTCGAAGCAGTCGAGTTTCACCGCGGCATAGGCGTGGCAGCCCTGGCAGAAATTATCGTTGCTGCCCAGCACCGAACCGGTCTGCTTGCTGGCGTGGCATTCGATGCAGGCATTGAGCGAGGCCGCCTCGCCGCGGACTCCCTGGCGCAGGGTGCGGTCGCGCTGGTGCTTGAGCATCTCCATGTGGTTGCGGCGCATTTCTTCCGCTGGCGCTACGCACTTCCCGGGGTTGGCGATGTCGATGGCCGGCCTGGCCGTGCGACCGCCTTCGTCGGCGAGAGTCGGTGCCGACGATATGGCGAATGCGGCGAAGGCCAAAAGGAAAAATCTCACCGCAGAGGCGCACAGGCGCAGAGAAAGGCAACGCAGAGGAAAAGCAAGGGTCTTGGCATTTCTCTGCGCATCCTCTGCGCCTCTGCGCCTCTGCGGTAAGGCTTTCAGGTTCACTCGCCCAGCCCCATCTGGATGTAGCCCGTCGGACATACGTCGGCGCAGATGTGGCAGCCGATGCATTTGTCGTAGTCGGTGGCGACATAGCGGCCGGTCATGGACTCAGTCTTCTTGACCTTGTACACAGCGGTCTGCGGGCAATACATGACGCAGCTGTCGCACTCGAAGCACTGGCCGCAACTCATGCAGCGCTTGGCCTCGGCAATGACCTGCGCTTCGGTCAGCGGATCGATGCGCTCGGCAAAATTGCCCAGTGCCGAATCCTTGTTCAGATGCGTGATGTGGCGCCTGTTGCGGGGCGTGTACAGGAAATGGCCGAGGAACAGCTGGTCGTGCGGGATCACGTAGCGGTCGGAGCGATTCTCGTAGTTGTGCACTACCGCCTTGCTCTGGTCGGTGCCGCGCAAGGCGCCCTCGACCGTACCCAGCTGGATGTTCTTTTCATGGTACTTGCGCATCAGGTCAAAGGAATGCACATCGATCTTGGGCCGCCGCTGCGCCTCGAGATTGCCGAGGAAGCGGTCGATGCCGTCGGCCGCAATGGCGCCGTGGCCGACGGCGGTAGTCAGCAGGTGGGGGCGGATGACATCGCCGCCGGCAAATACGCCCGGCTTGCCGTTGACCTGGTAATTCTTGTCGGCAGCGACGGTGCCCTTGCCCGAGTTGAATTCCTCGATGCCGGTGAAATCCACCGCCTGGCCGATGGCCGATACGATCAGGTCGGCCGGCAGATCCTTTTCCGTACCTTCGATTCTCTTGATGTCGAGACGGCCCGAGATCATTTTGGCTTCGCACTGCATCACGCGCAGCGCGGTGGCGCGGCCGTCGGCACCCTTGACGACACCGATCGGCATCCAACCGCCCATGAGGGCGATGCCTTCGGCCTCGGCATGATCGATTTCAGGCTTGCTGGCCATCATCTTGTCAACCGTGAACACCGAGGTCAGCGTGACTTCGGCGCCTTGACGCAGCGAGACATCGGCGACGTCCTGCGCCAGGCGGCCGGCGATGGCGCCTTCGATGTCGGAGGGGTTGGTCTTCTGGATATGGCCGAGACGCCGTGCCACGGTGGCAACGTCGATCGACGTGTCGCCGCCGCCGACCACCACCACGCGCTTGCCGACGTGCTGCAGACGGCCGTCGTTGAAGGCCTTGAGGAAGGCCGTGGCGGTAACGATATTCGGCGCGGCATTGGCCGCGGCATCGCCTTCGATGGGAAGGGCGCGACCGGCCTGGGCGCCGAGGCCGAGGAAGATGGCGTCAAAACCGCTGCGCAATTCTTCCAGAGTGACGTCGGTGCCGATGCGCGTCTTGAGACGCACGGCAACGCCGAGATCGAGGATGCGCTGGATTTCGGCGTCGAGGGTCTCGCGCGGCGTGCGGTAGCCGGGGATGCCGTAGCGCATCATGCCGCCGAGGAATTCATGCTCGTCGAAAATCGTGATGCTGTGTCCCTTGAGCGCCAGCTGGTAGGCGACGGAGAGGCCGGCGGGTCCGCCGCCGACGACGGCGACCTTCTTGCCGGTCTTGACTTGCGGCGCCGTGAACTTGAGGCCGTGCTGGATGGCCCAGTCGCCCAGATAGTGTTCGACAGAGTTGATGCCGACATGATCCTCGACTTCATTGCGGTTGCAACCGGACTCGCAAGGCGCCGGGCAGACACGGCCCATCACCGAGGGCAGCGGATTGGCTTCGGTGAGACGCCGCCAGGCATATTCCTGCCAGCTCATGACGGGCTTGCCGTCGGCTCCCAGAGGCGGCTTTTCGATGCCGCGCACGATGTTGAGATAGCCGCGGATGTCTTCGCCGGCCGGACAGGACCCCTGGCAGGGCGGCGTCGACTGGACGTAGGTCGGGCACTTGTAGGAATGGCTGGCCTGAAATATCTGTTGTTGCCGGCGCTTGAACCCGGTCTCGCCCTCGGTGTAGCGGCGGAAGTTGAGTTTCTCGGGCTGGGTTTCAGTCGTGGCGGACATGGTCGTCTCCATTGATACGTTCTTGAAATGCCTTCACCACAGAGACACAGAGACACAGAGAGAAATGCAAGGGCAATTTCTCATGGCTCTTCCTCTGTGTCTCTGTGTCTCTGTGTCTCTGTGGTTCATTGTTCCTGGCCTAAAACGATCGCGGTGCTGACCAGTTGGTGTACGCCGCCGGCCATGCCCATCTTGTAGCCGTAGTAGGGCAATATCTTGGTGAATTGGGCCTTGCAGATGGCGCAGATCATCGCCACGAAATTGACCTTGTCGCGATCCGCCACTTCCTTGATGGCTTCCATGCGTGGCAGGGCGCCCTTGAGGCGCAGATCGATCAGTTCGTCGGTGAGGACGCCGCCGCCGCCGCCGCAGCAGAAGGTTTTCTCGCGGATGGTGTCGGGCGCCATTTCGACGTAGTGGTTGGCGACGGCGCGGATGATGTTGCGCGGAATGTCGAACTGGCCGCCGGGCATGTCGCCCATGCGCGAGGCGCGGGCGACGTTGCAGGAGTCGTGGAAGGTGATGATGCGATGGTCGTTGGCCGACTTGTCGAACTTGAGGCGGCCCTGCTGGATCAGGTCCCAGGTTAGCTCGCAGATATGCGAGGGCTGCCGGTAGTTCGGGTCGAGCTGCTTCTGCAGCTGGATGGCGAACGGATCGTTGGCACCGGCGCCGATGCCGGTCAGGGTGTTCCAGAAGGCATAGGCGACACGCCAGGCGTGGCCGCATTCGCCGACCACGATGCGCTTGACGCCGAGTTCCAGCGCGGCTTCGCGCACGCGCAGGGCGATCTTGCGCAGCTGTTCGTAGTTGCCGATGAACATGCCGAAGTTGCCGGCTTCGGAGGCCTTCGACGATAGCGTCCAGGAGATGCCTGCGGCATGGAAAACCTTGCCGTAGCCTATCAGGCTCTCGATATGGGGTTCGGCGAAGAAGTCGGCGGAAGGCGTCACCAGCAGCACTTCGGCACCATGCACGTCGAGCGGATACCTGACGTCGACGCCGGTGTCCTCCTTGACGTCTTCCTCGACGCCCTCCAGAGTATTGATCAGCGCCGGGCCGGGCAGGCCGAGGTTGTTGCCGATCCGGTGCACCTTGCCGATGATCTCGTTCGAGTATTTCTGTCCGTAGCCGGCGGAGTCGAGAATCGAGTGCGCCGCCATGGTCACTTCGGCGGTGTCGATGCCATAGGGGCAGTACAGCGAGCAGCGCCGGCACTGCGAGCACTGCCAGAAATAGGTGTACCAGTCGTCGAGCACTTCCCGCGTCAGGTCCTTGGCGCCCACCAGGCCGGGGAACAGCTTGCCGGGCAGGGTGAAGTAGCGGCGATAGACGCTGCGCATCAGTTCCTGGCGCGCCACCGGCATGTTCTTCGGATCGGCGGTGCCGAGGAAGTAGTGGCACTTGTCGGTGCAGGCGCCGCAGTGCACGCAGGAGTCCATGAACACCTTGAGCGCCCGGCTCTTGCCCAGCAGTTCGCCCATCCTGGCGATGGCCAGGTCATGCGTCACCTGCCAGTCGTCGTCGAGCTTGGCGTGAAAGCCGAGGGCTTCCTGGATCTTCTCGTTGGCGACGTAGGGCCGGCTTAGCGCCATGGATCCCGGCTGCAATGCCGGAATGCCTGGCATCTCGCGGTAGGCGGGAGCTTCGATCTTGGCCTTTTCGGCGGGCTTTGCAGCAGCGGCAGGAGCCGGTGCTGCTGCGACAGGGGTATCAGCCATGGTTGGGAACCCTTAGGCAAAATCTTTTAGCCACAGAGGGCACGGAGGGCACAGAGGCCACAGAGAAAGAAGCAGGTGCCTCACGCGACAAGAGGTTTTCTCTGTGATCTCTGTGTCCTCTGTGGCCAAGGGTCTTCATGCCTTCCTCTCCAGTGCTGCAGCCCAGGGAGCCAGACGGCGCGTTTCGCGCGGGTTATCGACCTGGTTGCGGGTCGGCGAGAAGAACACGCCGGGGGCATGCAGCAGCTTGCTGACCGGGAAGATGATCATCAGCAGTGCGACCATCAGCAGGTGCAGATAGAGGCCGGGGTGCGCCGGCAGCGGATTGACCTCAAATGACATCAGGCCGAGGAAAAACATCTTCACGGCAACGATGTCGGTGTGCATGACGAACTTCATCAGCAGGCCGGTCGCGGCGATGCCGAGCAGCAGGGCCAGCATCAGGTGATCGGACGGCGTCGAGATGTAGCGGATGCGTTCGACCAGAAAGCGCCTTGCCCAGAGCCCGGCCAGGCCGGCGGCCATGGCAAAGCCGGCATACATGCCGAAAGGCTGGATGAAGGCGATGACGAAATTGACCGGTTCGGTGAAGTAGCGCAGATGGCGCAGCAGCACCAGTGCCAGTCCGACATGGAACAGCCAGCCCAGTGCCCAGATCCACAGGTTGGACTTGAACAGGCTTTCAAAGAACACCACTTCGCGAAACAGGCGCAAGGCCACTCCGCTTCCCGTTGTCGGTGCGGGCGTGGTGGGAATGCTCAGCGGCGCCGGGGTGCGCGCATAGTCGTAAATCCGGTAGGCAACGCCGCCCACCAGGACCAGCGTGGCGGCGTAGAACAGGATCGCGAAGAGGAGGTTCATGGACGTTCGCTATTGAGGCGCAAGAACGGGGATTCCGGAAAGCAATCGGGTCGAGGGCGCGAAGACAAGGAAGGCCGCAACGAGACAGTGCCCTAGGCACGGCGAGGCGCGGCAGACGCAGTCGACAAAGCCATCGGCCCGATTACGCACCGGAATCAGACGCAGCCGGTCGGCTTGGCGAGGCCGGCGATCTTGCAGGCCTGCTTGGCGGGGCCGTAGGGGAACAGTTCGTAGAGGTACTGGCTGGTGCCTTTGTCCGGACCGAGCTTCTTGCCGATGGCCTTGGTCAGCACACGCACGGCCGGGGCGATCTGGAATTCGTTGTAGTAGTCGCGCAGGAAGTTGATCACTTCCCAGTGCGCTTCGGTCATGACGACGCTTTCCGTCTGGGCGAGATAGTTGCCCACTTCCTCGGTCCAGTCGGCGAGGTTGATCAGATAGCCTTCTTCGTCGGTTTCGTAGGACTTGCCGTTGACTTCGATGCTAGCCATGTGTGTCTCCTTGGTGATGAACGGGGTAATAGGATGTCTTGCGGGAATGACGCGTCAGAGCCACGACTGGCAGTTCTTGTGCTGGGCGACGAGGTCGACGAAGCCGCCGTAATCGACGGTGGTGACGCCTTCCATGACGCGCTCATGCATGCCGCGCGCTTCGAGATCCGGCGCGAGTGCATAGACCTTGAAGCGCGACATCGCATCGCGCAGATGATTTTCCGCGGCATTGCCGCGGGTGGCGGCATACACGGCATCCTCGATCAGCAGGATGGCACCGCCGTCCTGCGCCACGCGCAGGCAGGACTCCAGTGCATTGCGTTCGGCCGGCGATTTATTGACGATATGCAGCATGTGAATTCCTTTTTCCTTAGAAGCTGAGGACCACGTCCTGCTCTTCCATGAGATTGCCGAGTTCGGCGCGCGACATTACCGTGACATCGACCAGCAGGTCGTCTTCGGTGAGGCCGCGGGCTGCCAGCGATTCCTCTTCAACGTACAGTTTCTCGATGTCGTAACCATCCAGGGCGCGGTAGGTGGGCGAGAAGTTCTTGTTCTCGATGCCCTTGGTCTGCTGTCCCTGCTTCAACTGGAATACGCCGTCGTCCATGAAGACGAGGCTGACGTCCTGGTCGAAGGCTGCCGTGATCAGCACCACTTCCAGCGACTCGAGTGCATAGACGGTGCCGTAGGGGGCCTTGCGATTGACGAACATGAACTTCTTGACGGTGCCTTCAGACACTTTTTTCTCCCCAGACCGGCAACAACAACGCGTCTACCGCAGAGGCGCAGAGGCGCAGAGGTAACGCAGAGAAAGGCAAAGACGTATGCGCAAGATTGATTTTCTCTGCGCCTCTGCGCCTCTGCGGTGAGGTTTTGCGAACTTTGCTCATGGACTAATCGCCAAAGGTAACGAGGCGGTCGGCCTCGATGCCGGCTTCGACCAGTTGGCCGAGTCCCGAGATGCGGAAGCCGGCAGCCAGGTTCTCGTCGCGGATGCCCCGACGCAGAGCGGCGGCAACGCAGACCACGAGGTCGACGCCGTGTTCTGCGGCAAGCTTGGACCAGCGCGAGACGATGTTGCGATCGTCCAGCGGCGGCTCGGTCAGTGAAGACGCATTGTTCACGCCGTCGTTGTAGAAGAACACGCGACGGATCTCGTGGCCCTTCTCCAGCACGGCTTTGCAGAACAGGTAAGCCGAGTCGCTGGCCTGGTGCTGGTAGGGACCTTCGTTGATGGTGACTGCAAATTTCATAGGGCGTCTCCGCGGGACATTGGCCGCGCTACAGTTAGTTCAACCCGGACGCCGCGCAGCGGCGGAACCGTGGTCGCCCCTTGCCGCGGGAAAGGGGATGGGGGATAGGTCGTCGCCTTCATGCATTTAGAATCTGATGTGGGTCGAGGCGTTGAGGTTGGCGCGCGAACCGCGCCAGTCGTCGATCAGGTACTTGGTGAAGGGCAGGCCGGTCTTTTCGAAGAAGCGTGGCCAGCCGATGCGGTCGATCCAGTCGGAGAGGCGTTCCCATGGACGGGCGTCGGCCTTGTAGGTACGCAGGATGTTGCCGACTACGGCGTTGACTTCCGGCCAGCGCGGCGCATTGTTGGGCAGGCCGGAGGCGACCATTTTCATGAAAGTGGGCTTGCCGCGGGCGTTGGAGTTCTTGCCGCCGACCCAGATCGCCAGCTTCGAATATTCGGGGTCGTTGATCTGCATCGGCGGGCAGGGCGGATAGCAGGCGCCGCAGCAGATGCACTTCTTTTCATCAACTTCGAGCGAGGGCTTGCCGTTCACCAGCGCCGGACGGATCGCGGCCACCGGACAACGGGCGACCACAGTCGGACGCTCGCAGACATTGGCGACCATCTCGTGATTGATCCGCGGCGGCTTGGTGTGCTGAATGATGACGGCGATGTCGGCCTGTCCGCCGCAATTGATCTCGCAGCAGGAGGTGGACAGATGCACGCGGTTGGGCATCTCCTCGGCCTTGAACTCGTCGTAGAGCCCGTCCATCATCGACTTGACCACGCCCGAGGCGTCGGTGCCGGGGATATCGCAGTGCAGCCAGCCCTGGGTGTGGGACACCATCGACACCGAGTTGCCGGTGCCGCCGACGGGAAAGCCGTTCTTTTCAAGTTCGGCGATCAGCGGGGCGACCTTCTGTTCCGCAGAGACCATGAACTCGATATTCGAGCGGATCGTGAAGTGCACGAAGCCTTCGGCGAAATTGTCGGCGATGTCGCAGAGCCGGCGGATGGTGTAGTGGTCCATCTGGCGCTGGGTGCCGGCGCGCACGGTCCAAACCTGATCGCCGCTGTGGGAGACATGGTGCAGGACGCCGGGACGCGGACGGTCGTGATACTTCCAGTTGCCGTAGTTGGCGACGAATTTCGGATGCAGGAACTTCTTGTTGTCGAGAAAACCCTCGACCGGCTTGCGCATTTGGGGCTGGGACGTGGTGGGCTGAGACATTGTGTTTATCTCCGGATTTCGCTATTCGGTTGTCGGCGCCGCAAGCTCAGGCGGCGGCCTTCTTGGCATTGATCTTGGCCACTTCTTCGTCCCAGCCGAGGGTATTGACGTAGGGATTCATGCGCGGGCTGTTGACCATGTTGGCATCGATCTCGAGGCCGATGCCCTCGAGGAAGTTGACCAGACCGATACGCTCGATCATCTCGCCGGTGCGTTCGTGCTCCAGAGCGTTTTCGGCGAAGAAGTCGATGATGGTTTGACCGAGTTCGACCAGGTTCTCGTAGTCTTCGTCGTTTTGCAGTTTGAAGAAGGGAACCGCGACAGTGCCCATCAGGTCGCCGATCTTCAGCGTACGCTTGCCGCCGATGAGAATCGTTGCGCCCTTGTCCACGCCGGTCGCCAGGGCGCCGGTCATGACGTTGATGCAGTGCATGCAGCGGACGCAGTCCTTGTTGTCGATTTCCAGCGCCTGGGTATCGTTCAGTGCCACGCTGCTGATGCTGCCGGTCTTCCTGACGTCCTTGATTTCCTTGATCTGGATCGCCTTGGTCGGGCAGCGCGAGACGACATCGTTGACCAGTTCGTTCATGCCGTGTTTGGCAAACCACTTCTTCGCCAGGGCCTCATCGGTGCGCATGTTGTCGCGCCAGGTGCCGATGATGGCCATATCCGAGCGCTGGATCGAGTTCATGCAATCGTTGGGGCAACCGGAGAACTTGAACTTGAACTTGTAGGGCAGGGCCGGACGATGGATGTCGTCGAGGAAGCGGTTGACGACCATGGTGTGTGCCTTGGCTTCGTCGTAGCAGGACTGTTCGCAGCGCGCGGCGCCGACGCAGGACATGCCGGTGCGTACCGACGGGCCGGCGCCACCCATGTCGAAGCCCATCTTGTTGAATTCGTCCCAGGCCGGCTGCACGTTCTCGGTGGTGCAGCCCTGGAACATGATGTCCCCGGTCTGGCCGTGCAAGGCGATCAGGCCGGAACCGTACTTTTCCCAGACATCACACATCTGGCGCAGGGTGGCGGTGTCATAGTGCATGCCGGGCGGCGGCATGATGCGGATGGTGTGGAACTCGGCCGCATCCTTGAACACCGGCTGGCCGGCGTCGTCCTTGATTTCGGTGAAGCGTGGAATGACCCCGCCGCCGTAGCCGCGCACGCCGACCGTGCCGCCCTTCCAGTAGCCCTTGCGGGTCTGGTAGGAGTGCTCGAGGTGGCCGAGTACATCGACCACGTAGTCCTTGTCCTTGGCCAGACGCTTGAGGCCGGTAACGAAACTGGGCCAGGGGCCGCTCTCCAGTTGGTCCAGGTTCGGTGTTGGGTGCATGGGCTTGGCCATGGGGTTTCTCCTCGTTGTCGGGGGTAACTTGATGGCACGATGGTAGGAGTCTGTGCGGTGCACAAACCATACTCCTGTAAGGTAATTCGACCTACCCGAAAGAGTTATATGCTTGCACTCCCATCCGGTGATGGCCGGATACCCGTCGCTGGTGCCATAGTCCGCTTCCACATAGAGGGGAATTCTTGGATACCGTTACCTCGCTCGACAAGTTTCGCGTGCCTCTCGGCAACCAGGAGATCGAACTGCAGCAGTTCGTCTTCGAGGCCGGCGGCATGCCGCTGCTGCGCACGCGCATTCGCGAGGCGAGCCGCTTCACCATTTTTGACATCGATCCGGTCACCGCGGCGCGCTGGGGCAAGGTGCTGTGCGCGTGGGCCGCGGCGCAGCCCGGCATGCCCGGGCGGGACGGGGAGGCCGTTTGAATCGCTTGTCTGAGGAGGCTTCAGCGCTGATGGCCGATGTCGTGTTTGCGCTCGAAGACGGCACGCTGGGCGACGATCACGCCTGTGCCTTGGCGCAGGCGGTGCGCCGTGCCTTGCCCTGGTTTGATGAAGAGCCCGAGGCCGGCATCCTGCCGCTGTCAGGCCTGGCGCGCGGCGAGGGCATGCGCTTTGTCGGCCGCCGCAGCCGCTTGGCTCTGCGCCTGCCGTTGCACCGCAGTGTCAGCGCCGGCGCGTTGGCGGGTGCCAGGCTCGATCTGGATGGCATTTTGCTGAAAGTCGGGGCCTGCAGCGTGCGGCCGCTGCTGCCCGCCCGTGGTGTTGTCTATTCGCATTTCGTCAGCGTGGACGCCGCGGACGAGATCGAGTTTCTTGAGCGTTGCCGCTCCCAATTGGCGGCGCGCGGCCTTACGCCGCAACTGATCAGCGGCAAGGCACGCGAACTGCGCGCGGCCGACGGCGTGGTACGCGGTTTCAGCTTGATGTTGCACGGTTTGGCGCGTGCCGAATCTCTGTCTGTACAGGAAGCCGGCCTGGGCGCGCATCGTACGCTGGGCTGCGGCATTTTCGTTCCTCATAAATCGGTCGCCGCTGTCGGCGACTGACCACCACACTACCAATCGAGGAGATTCCTCATGTCCGACCTTGCCACCTTGACCCTTGATGTAAGCGGCCTGCCTTGTCCGGCGCCTCTGCTGGGCGCCAAAAAACTTGTCGACGACCTGCAGCCCGGTCAGACCCTGCGGCTGATTTCCGACTGTCCCGGCACGGCAGACGACCTCTTCTCATGGGCAAAAGTCACCGGCAACGCCGTGCTCGGCAGCGAGAGGCTGGCGGACGGCAAGAGCGCCTACCTGATTCAGCGCGCCGGCGGCGCCAGCACCACGCCCGTCGCCCATGTCACCCTCGACATGCGCGGCGTGTCCTGCCCCGGTCCCATCGTGCAGGCCAGGAAACTGCTGGAGGGCATGAAGTCGGGCGAGGTGCTGCAACTTGTCAGCGATTGCCCGGGATCGGCGGACGATATTGCGTCCTGGGCCCGGGCAGGTGCCGCCGATCTGCTGTTTTCGCATGAGTCCGGACGCGGCATTCACGAGTTCTATTTGAAGAAGGCCTGAAGGCGTCCTGCATCCGGTTTTTATCGACCCTTCCCCCAACCCCTTCCCTGCAGGAAGGGACGACTAGTTAGAGGAGATCACCCATGAGCTACACCATCAACGGCGTTGAAAAGGAAGCTGACGACTACGGCTATCTGCTGGAGCCGGACTTCAGCGAGGAGGCGGTGCAGGTCATCGCCGCGGCCTGCGGCATCACGCTCACCGGGCAGCACTGGAAGGTTATCAACTTCCTCCGCACCAAGTATCGCGAGGACGGCCACACGCCGAACATGCGCAACCTGATCAAGGGCCTGCAGGATGAAGGCGACATGCCCGAAGCCGACAGCGCGCTGCTGTTCGAACTGTTCCCCGATGGCGGCGCCGCCAAGGAGGGCTGCAAGGTGGGCGGATTGCCGCAGCCGAAGGGAAAAGGCGGCTATTGAAAATAGCCGGCTTTCCCCTTCGGCGTTGCCCCAATAACGCCCCACCCCCCGGCCCCCGCCCCGGGGCGGGGGTAACCAGTTAGCTCGCTGCGCTCGACAGGTAAGACATATGGCCATCAGGATCCGCTCCACTTTTCACGACGGTCGCGCGCGCTCGATGGCGGAGCTTGCCGGTGTCATTGCTTTGCTGGCATGGAAGCTGGCGATCGATTCGATCAAGCGCATGCGCGAGGCGGAATATGACATCGATCTGGGCAGCGCCTATTTCGACTTCGTCTGCGAGTTCATGGTTTTCCTTGCGCATGCGGCGGATCGCGTCGCCTATCGCGAACTGGTGGCGGAACAGCGCGGCGAATTCACCACAGCCCTGGCGCAGCGCATGGCGGCGGCGATCGAGGACAATCGCGACATGCTGCTGGTCGACGTGACGCCGGGGCAGTGCCGGCGTCACTTCCTCGACCTGTTCAACCGGCGCGGTGCGGAATATGCCGATCACGGCTATGCCGCGGACGGTCCCGATTTCGGTTTCCGTCGCTGCTTCGCCGCCTGTCTGCAGGAGGTGCTGCCGGAAAAGGATCGCCTGTGGGCGGTCGATCAGGTCATGGAAATCGAATCCCCCGAAGCCGTCAAGGCGCTGGAGAAGACTCTTGCCGGCCTGTTTCATCCGCAAGCCGCGACCCCGCGCGCGCGCCGCGGCAGTCCCGTGGTGGCGGATTAGCCATGCCCGGCCCCTTCGATCCCGCAGACCTTGCCGCCTATCACCGCTGGCGCGAGCGCAAGCTCGACAGCGCGCCGCGTCGCATCGAGGACATCCTGGTGGCGCTCGATGATCCGCGGGCCCTCGCCGCAGCGGAGCGCGCTGCCTTGCTGCAGCGTTGCGCCACCGCCAACATGGCGATCTACACCAGCAACACCGTCGGTGCCGAGGACAAGGAGATTCCGCGCCGCCTCGGCGCGCAACTCGGCCTGCACCGCCTCGACAGCCACTGGCTGACAGACAGCGACGCCATCTCGCCGATTTCGGTGCGCGGCGCCGAGGAGCGGGGCGAACGCAGGGAATTCATCCCCTACACCGACAAGCCGATCAAGTGGCACACCGACGGCTACTACAACGTGCCGCAGAACACTGTGCGCGGCTTGTTGCTGCACTGTGTGCAGAGCGCCGAGAGCGGCGGCGAGAACCAGTTGCTCGACCACGAGATCGCCTACATTCTGCTGCGCGACGAGAATCCCGATCATGTCCGCGCGCTCTCTCGCGACGATGCCATGACCATACCGCCGCGCAGCGACGAGAACGGCGTGGCGCGTGCCGCTCAGGCCGGACCGGTATTCTCGGTCGATGGCGCCGGCTTCCTGCACATGCGCTACACGGCGCGCAGCATCAGCATCGAATGGCGCGGCGATGCCGCTACGCAGGCTGCCGTTGCGGCACTGAGCCGCCTGCTCGCGGCGCCGCTGCCCTGGAAGTTGCACGGACGCCTGGAGCCGGGCATGGGACTGGTCTGCAACAACGTGCTGCATGACCGCTCCGGCTTCGCCGACGCACCGCCGCGCCGGCGCCTGTTGTACCGGGCGCGTTACCACGAAAGAGTTGCCGTTTGGCCTGAGTCTGCCTGAGCAAGCCGCCGCTTGAATCGCTCGCTATAATCGGAATCTCCTGAGGAGGAGATTGAATTGAGCGCAATGACTCCCGAACTCGAACGCAAGCTGGGTACCGCCGTCGAGCGCATGCCGGCGTTCCCGCGCAGTGTGCAGCGGGTTCTCGAGTTGACGCGCAACATAAACTGTCTTCCCAAGGAACTGGTCGCCGTCATCGAAAAGGACCCGGTGATGACCGTCAAGATTCTCAAGGTCATCAATTCGGCATACTACAGCCTGCCATCCAAGATCACCTCGGTCGGCCAGTCGGTGGTCTATCTCGGCATCAACACCATCAAGAACCTGGCACTGGGTTTCGCCGCCGTGGGCATACTGCCGCGCATGAATGCGGCGGGTTTCGACGTCCAGCGCTACCTGTTGCATTCGCTGGTGGTCGGCGGTGTCGCCCGTCAGTTGGCGACCCAGTTCGCCAAAGGCGAGGCGGACTCGGGCGACTGTTACATCGCCGGCCTGCTGCACGATTTCGGCAAGGTGGTGTTTGCCCAGTTTCTGGCGGCGGAATTTCGCGATGCGTTGACGCATTCAGCCGAGCATTCGGTGCCCCTGCACGAGGCCGAAAAGACCGTGATCGGTGTCGATCACGGCCTGGTCGGGGCGCTGCTGGCCAAGCGCTGGGCGTTTCCCGTGCATCTCGTCGATTGCATTCGCGATCACCACAATCCGCTGGCCGAACCGTCTGTCATGATGGACTGCCTGCGGGTCGCCGATCAGGTGGTGCGCTTGCGCGAAATCGGCGACAGCGGCAATCCCTGGCGCGCAACGGAAGCCTGCGCCGCTGCGGAGCGCTTCGGCGACGACATCGAAGCGCTGGCGGCGAAAATCGGTTCGCTGGACAAGATTGTCGAGGACGCCATGATGTTCGCTCAGGTGGGCAAAGAGGAATGAAGATACATTTCTGGGGGGTGCGCGGCTCGATTCCATCGCCCGGCCCGCATACTTTCCGCTATGGCGGCAACACGACCTGCATCGAAGTGCGCAGCGACGATGGTTCGCTCATCATTCTCGATGCGGGTACCGGCATATTCCCGCTGGCGCAGGCCTTGCTGAAGCAGATGCCGGTGCAGGCCCAGGTGTTCATCACCCATACGCATTGGGACCACATCCAGGGTCTGCCGTTCTTCACTCAGCTTTATATCCCCGGCAATACGGTGCGCATCCACGGCGGCTACGACGTCGTTGCCGGCAGGGGCATCGACCAGATCATGGAAGTGCAGTTGCAATACAGCTATTTCCCGGTGCGGGAAGTGGAGATGATGGCGAGGATCGAATACGAGACGCTCTCCATCGGCGAACCGGTGACTGTCGGTGACGCCACGGTGACGCCGCTACTGCTCAATCACCCGGTGGTCAACTTCGGCTATCGTGTTGCCTGCAACGGCAAGTCGGTGTTTTTTACCGGCGACCACGAGGCGTGGACGAACATGTACGCCCCGCAGGACGAGGGTTACGCCGAATATCAGCAGATGATCGACGCGCAGCAGGGGCAACTCGACCAGGCGCTGGCCGGGCTGGACGTGCTGATTGCCGACAGTTCCTACACGGCGGCCGAGTATGCGACCAAGGTGGGTTGGGGGCACGGTACGCTGGAAGGCAACATTGCCTGGGCACGCCGCCTCGGTGTCAAAAAGCTGATTTGCACCCACCATGAGCCGACGCGTTCGGACGACGATCTTGAACGCGCCTTTGCCGCGGCGCTGGAGGCGGCGGAGTATGCCCCGGGGCGCCCGGGCGAACCCGAGATTCTTCTTTCCCGCGAAGGACTGGAACTGGTTCTGTAGCCTGCGGGCGCCGGCCCCTGTCGCGCAACTCAGCTGCCCTGCCGCTCCAGCCAGAAGATGGTGGCGACACAGAGAAATACGATGAATTCGAGAAGGCTGATCCATACCATCATGCGCACCATGCGGCGCTGGCGCGGCGGCATTCCCGGCATGAAGCGCCCGACCCACCAGCGGTAGCCGGGCAGCCAGCCGTAGCGGGCAAGTCCCGCAATATGCCCGCGGATTGCCGCAAGCCACGGCACCAGGCTGCGATCCACTTCCTTGAAGCGCTGGTCATCCTGATTCTCGAGCGGATGGTAATGCTCGGTGATGGTGAGCGACGATCCTTCGCCGGCCGGTTCGATCCGCAGTTCGGTTGATGCCTTGATGCCCCGGTCATAGAGCAGGGTGATGGCCTGGTCGTGAATGACTCCGGTTATGGTTATTCCCACTGCGTAAGCGCAGCCGTTGCTTTCGTTCAGGGCCTCGAGCCGGCAGGCGCCGTTGATGCCGGCCTGCTGCTGCCAGGAGGAAATTTCGAGAAGGGGATTGAGTCGGAACAGGCGCTCAATGTCGGCAAGGAAGGCGAAGGTCTCTTGCGCTGAGAGCGGGATGTCGGCCCTGGCCCAGGCCGCATCCTGCGCGCCGGAGTGTTGCGTGGTGTTCGATGCGCTGCCGGCGGGTGTGCCGCCGGGGTTCATTTCCCGCTGGCGACCAGCAGCGGACAGGCGAGACCGCGCACCAGCCGCTCCAGATCCATGCGGGAACGCAAGCCCGGCAGTCCCTTTGGCCGCGGCGGGCCGATGACGACCAGTCCGGCCTTTTCTTCGGCGGCGATGGCGACCGCACAATCGGCCGGATCGCCGAAACGCACCACCTGCCTGCAGGCCAGGCCGCGCCCGCTGCAGCGCGCAGCCATCGCGGCGAGTTCGAGCTTGGCGTCCTTTTCCAGGAGTTGTTCGACATAGTGCGCGAAGGAGTCGCGCGTCGAGGCATTGTTCAGCCAGTCATCGCCTTGCATGCCGGCCCACAGTTCAGGAACGACCAGGCAATGGACAATGGTGGTTTGCCCGGGTTCGGCTACAGCATAGGCCAGTTGTTCGGCCAGTGCCGCGCCCCCGGTGCCGTGATGGCACAGCAGCAGAACCGAGGGCGCCTGCATGGATGCCGCGGCTTACTTGCCGATGAAGTACAGCACGCCCAGTGCGATGGTCAGGGCGGCGATCAGCGCGCCGATATCCTCGCGCCGGTCGCTGACAAAGATGGACAGACTGGTGCCGCGTTCAAACTGTTTCTGTTCCATGCTGGTTCCCCTTAGACGAATTCGCGGACGAACAAGAGTACGACGGCGAGCGAGCCGAGCGCCTTGATGGTGCCGACAATGCCGCCGATGATGAGCGGCTTGCCGCCGGCCTGTTTCAGCGCCTTGACCGTGATCTGCATGCCGAGGCCGGTGAGACCGATGGCGAAGAGCCAGGCGATCCAGTCGCGGAAGGCGCTGATGATCTTCGACGTATGCCAGGCGGCCTTGCTTGCCTTCTCGATGGCGCTCTTGGCCAGCGGGTCAAGATCCTTGATTGTGGCGACGCCTTTGAGGGTGTTGTCCTGCTCGCGGTTGCTCAGCTTGCGGTTGGCGATGAGGTCCTGCAGCGCCAGCGTTTCTGCGGGATTGCGCGCCTTGGGCAGTTCCGCTTCGAGGGCGCGGGTTTCCTTGCCCTTGAGGAACTGGTCTTCCTTCACCTCGCCGGGGCCGAAGTACTTGCCCTGATAGTGGCCGGCGGGGGCGAACAGGCCCAGCGAACTGAGGATGAAGAGGCCGAGGAAGCCGAGCACGAAGACAGGGAACTTGGCGAACAGCACCTGCTTCAGGTCCACCCTCTCCGCGCCTTCCTCGTGCTTGACGTACCAGGCGGCGAGCCAGACCACGATGATGGGCAGGAACAGCACGCGCGTTATGTTGAAGATTTCCGCCACCTTCAGTGTTTCGATCCCGTTCGGGTCGAAGGCCAGTGCCGCGCCCGCCACCTGCGCCGAGTTGAGGATGCCGGTGCCGGCCCAGGCACCGAACTGCACCGGTCCCATGTTGAGCAGATGGCCTATGGTCGGGAAGATGAACATGCAGCCGACGCCCCATACCAGAATGGTGCCGATGGTATAGGCGATCTCCACCGCCTTCGCCTGCACCACGGGTGCCGCAGCCACCGAGGCGGAAACGCCGCAGACGCCGACGCCGGCGGCGAGGATGCCGGTCATCGAGTTGCCGGCGTTCATGCGCCGGCCCATGAACAGCACGACCCCCACCGAACCGAGCACGAAGACGCCGATCATGATCACCGACAGCCCTCCCAGTTGGGCCAGTTCCGCCGCGCTGTAGAGCACGCCGAGCAGGATGACGCCGGTCTTGAGGAAGAATCGCGCGGTACGAACCCCGTTGGCTGCCCAGTCCGGGATGTTGAAGACATTGACGATGATGATGCCGAGGACGATGCCGAGCACCACGTAGTTGAGGTTGAAGATGTGGGCGAAATCCCAGGAAAGTATGCCGGCATCCTTGACTGCCTTGCCCCAGTTGGCGAACACCGGATCGAGGCCCCAGCGCACGGCGAAGGCGATGCCGACGATGAAGGCCATGCCGGGGGCGACCCCCAGGTAGTAATCGAGACTGCCCTGCTTCGGCGTCCACAGCAGAATCAGCAGGCCCAGTACCGCGAAGGTGCCGCCGATGATGTAGGACAATTGGGTCTGACTGTCCTTCATCTTGTCGAAGCGTGATGCCGGCATTTTGACTACCGCTGCCGGCTTGTTCTCCGCTGCGGCGATTTCGCCGGCGACGCGCTGTTCGGCGTCGAACTTCTCCTTCACCTTCATGTGATCCGAGTAGGCGCTTTTCTGCAGCCAGGCCTGCACGCCATCCACGTTGCCGCCGGCGTTGAGCCAGCCCCACAGCAGCATCAAAGTGCCGATGATCAGCAGTGCGGGCGATTTTTTTGTATAGATCATGATTCTGTCTCCTCCCCTTGCCGCATGTAAACAAAACAAACGCGCCGGCTGGCGGCGCGGGTGTTACGGGCAGATCGCCGCGTGCAGTTATTCCGTGGGCAGTTTGCGTGCCTTCCAGTCAGGGAAGCCGTTGCGGTACCAGTGCAAATTCTTGTAGCCGTTCTTGGCCAGAGTGATGGCGGCTTTGTAGGATTTCCAGCAGGTGCCGGAATTGCAGAAGACGACGATGTCCTTGCTCTTGTCCGCCAGCTTGCTCATGTCGAACTTGTCCTGACTGGCATCGAAGCTGACGTCCTTGGCGCTCTTCTCCGGATCGTAGGGCACCGAGATCGCCCCCTTGATGGTGCCTTCGGCGAATTCGCCGGCTTTGCGGGTGTCTACGATCAGGGCGCCCTTGGCCTGCAGGTCCTGGACCGCCTTGGCCTCGACCAGCTTGACGCCGGCCGGCGCTGCCGCCGGTGTTTCCTGCGCCAATACGCCGCCGGCGAAAGACATCAGGCCGCAGCCGGTGATGGCGAGCAACAGGTGCTTGAGTGCATTCATCTTGAAGTCTCCTTTGTAGGGTACGACGAGTACGCAACGTGAAATGACCTTGCCGCGGCCAGTGTAATTCAGGAATTGAAGTTCTTGGGAATATCGGGCAGGCGGCGTCGGCTTCTTCGTCAAACGCGCACCACGGTGACCGAGCACGGTGCCTCCGCTGCGACGCGCGAGGACACGCTGCCGAGAAATCGCCGCAGGCCTGAACTGCCGCGCGCGCCCATCACGACGTGATCGGCATGGCTGCTGCGGGCGTGCTCGAGCAGCCGGGTCGCCGCATCGCCGCCTTCCAGAACATGAAAACGCAGGCGTTCCTGCTGCAGGCCGAGGGGCTGCGCCCAGTGGTGCAGTTCGATCAGCCGCTGCAAGCGCAGCGAACGCATGATCTCGGCCGCTTCCTCCTGTTCGGTGAGCAGCGACGGTTCCAGGACGCTGACGCAACTGACGCGCCAGTCGGGTCCGCCGCCGATGATCCGCTGCACTGCGTCGCGCAGGGCCTGGAACAGGGGTTCGCTGTTGCAGCCGGTATCCACCGCGACAAGAACATGCGGCGCCTGCGCCAGATGCGCGCCCGGCGGCTTGCGCAGCAGAGGCGGCGCGGCCAGCGCCGCCAGCCAGCGCTTTGCCGCCTTCAGCGGCCCTGACCGCGTCAGACGACGGCCGCGTTCGGTCAGGGCGATCTGGTCCGGATGCCGCAGATCGTGCGCCACCTGCGCCGCCGTCGCGTAACGCGCCTCTGCCCGCACTTCGAGGCAGTGCAGGATGATTTCCTGCAGCCACTGCGGCAGGTCGTCGCGGATGCGGCGCGGCGGCACCGCGTCAAGGTAGAGGCGCCGGCGCATGCCGGCCGCGCTCGCCGGTTCGCCGAAAGGCAGCCGGCCCGTCGCCAGCAGGTAGAGCATCACGCCGAGCGAGAACACATCGCTGCGCGGATCGCCGCGCAGGCCGGCCAGCTGTTCCGGCGAAATGTAGGCCGGGGTGCCCAGCGGCCGGTCGGATTCGGCTTCCACCAGATCGGGCAGGTGGCCGTGAAAGCCCAGCCCGAAATCGATGAGCACCGCCTCGCCGCCCGGCCGCAGGATCACATGCGCCGGTTTGAGGTCGTGGTGCACCACGTCCTGGCGGTGCAGATCGTGCAGCGCCGACGCCAGTGCCGCGCCGAGACGGGCGACTTCGCCGGCCGGCAGCGGCGCGCGGCGGGCATACTCCGCCAGCGGCGTGCCGGCAATGCTTTCGATGATCAGGTACGGCCCGAAATCACCCTCGCCCTTGGCCAGCAGCCGCGGCACATGAGGCCCGGCAACCCGCCCCAGTATCATCTGCTCGACATCAAAGCCGGCATAGCAAGCCGGGTGGCTGCCGAAACCCAGCTTCGGCATCTTCAGCAGGCAGGCTTCGCCGCCGTTTGCCGGTTCGACGCGGTAGAGCACGGCCATGCCGCCCTCGTGCGCCTTCTGCTGCACGCGGTAACCGGCGATCTCCGCGCCCGGCTTGAGATGGCCTGCGCTATCCATTCATTCCCCCCGTTGCAGGCGCCATGCCAGCCGCCCGGGCAGGCCGGCGGCGAGGATCTTGCGCGCCGCCGTGGCGTGGTCGTAGGGTACGCGGAAAAAGGTCAGTTCGCGCTCTTCTTCATCGTAAAGCGCATAGGCTGCGGCGCTGTTGCCGTCGCGCGGCTGGCCGACGGATCCGGCAATTGCCAGCCAGCGCCGGCGCCCGGACAGCGGGATGGGCACGCCCGGTACCGGGTGGAATGCACGCACGCTGCCTGCGGCGGAGAAGAACAGCGACTGCTGGTGCACATGCCCGGCGAATGTCACTGCCGCCGCGGACGCGTCCATGCAGTGCGCGGCCTGCACGGGGCTGGTGACGTAATCCCAGTTGGCCGGCGCAGCGGCGCTGGCATGAACGAAAAATAGATCGGCGCGACGCCGGGTGAGTGGCAGCGCCTCAAGGAACCGGCGTTGCGCCGGGTGCAACCGGGCGCGCGTCCAGTAGGTCGCTTCGCGGGCGGCGGGATTCATGTCGGCGCACAAACCGCCCAGCGCCGCCTCGTCATGATTGCCCCTGACCAGCAGGGCGCCCTTGTCCGCAAGATCCGCCAACAGGTCGAGACAGGCGACGGGATCGGCGCCATAGCCGACCAGGTCGCCGAGAAAGACATGCAGAGCGGCACCCTCGCGTCCGGCATGGGCAAGGCAGGCCAGTAATGCTTCGAGATTGCTGTGAATGTCCGAGAGAACGGCAATCTTCATCGACGGGGAGCCGGCTTGAAAGAAAAACCATACCAGATTCCCGCGACTGAAACGAGTGGCCGGCGTCAGCTCCCGGCGGCAATCAGCAGGTCTTCAAGGCGCACCAGCTTCTCGCGCGGGCGTCCTTGTCCTGCGGCGACTTCCGCGGCATTGATCTTCTGCCAGCCGCCGAGGTCGACGCGGCACGCGCCGCGTCCGGCAAGCAAGGCATCGATCAGCGCACCGCCTGTCTTGGCCGAGGGCTCGCGGCCGGCGAGGTCGGCCAGGATCAGGTCGGCCACCGCCAGCGCATCGGCGCGGTTGGCGGGCACCACGCCCTGCGGACCGCGCTTGCACCAGCCGGCGGTGTAGACACCGGGTTCGACGCGTCCCCGGTCATTGGCGACCACGCCGCGCACGGCGTCGAAGGGCAGGCCGGGGAAAGACGTGCTGCGGTAGCCGATGGCGCTGATGACGGTGTCGGCCGCGATGCTGAAGGTTTCGCCGCCGGCTATCGCCTGGCCGTTTTCGCTGCGCGTCCTTGCCAGTACCAGTTCGCGTGCACGGCCTTCGCCGCGGATGGCCAGCGGTGCCGCGTTGAATGCAAAGTGAATACGCAGGGCCTTTTCGCGTTGCTCGCCATGCCCGGCGAAGTCTCGCAGCAGTTCGACCAGCTTTCCCTGGCTGTCCTGCGACTCCCCGGGCAGTGCCGGCGGCAACTGGCCGGCGTCCACCAGGATGGCAGCGCGCGACAAGTTGCCGAGTTCGGCCAGTTCAACGGCCGTAAAGCTGGCCTCGAGCGGTCCGCGCCGGCCGATCAGCCAGATGTCCTCGATGGCGGCGGCTTCGAAGGCGGCGCGCGCATGGGCGCAGAGGTCCGAGTCCGCCAGTTCCTCTGTCGTCTTTGCCAGCAGGCGGGCAATGTCGAGCGCCACATTGCCGTTGCCGACGATGGCGAGCGACTTGCCGTCAAGCCGTGGATCAAGGTCGCGGCCATCCGGGATGCCGTTGTACCAGGCCACGAACCGGCCCGAACCATAGACGGCGTCGAGGTCTTCGCCGGGGATGCCGAGCCGGCGGTCCTGCAGCGCGCCGGTGGCGATGACCAGCACGTCGTAGGCCTCCTTGAGTTCGGCGTAGGCAAGGTCGCGACCGATGGCGATGTTGCCGAGGAAGCGCACGCCTTCCTTGCCCAGGATGCGTTCGAACTGGCGCGCGATGTTCTTGGTGCCCTGATGGTCCGGCGCGACGCCGCCGCGCACCAGGCCGAAGGGTGTCGGCAGGCGGTCGAAAACGTCGATGCGGGCGCCGGGCAGCTTGCGTCCGAGGGCATCGGCGACGTAGCAACCGGAAGGGCCGGCGCCGACGATGGCGATATGCAAGGGCGCGCTCACTGCTTGCAGCACCTGCGGGCGCGATCGTTTGCCGGATACCTGAGCGGAAACATGGTTATCGAAATATCCTGATTTGAATTGACAGGGTTTAAATGATACACTAGCATTGAATATTATTGATACAAATGTATCGCATCATGGCCTGGCCGGCAAGCCTTGGCCGACCTATTCCGGAGAGCCGCAATGAGCACGTTCAAGACTTACGACAAGGGTGATGTCCTGCCCGAGGACTACAGGAAGGCCCTGATCAACCTGATGTGCTTCCAGGCCGATTCGGAGTACGCCGGCGGTCAGCGCGTGGCCGAGAATCATCGCTACGCCACGCGTCCGGAAGAAGCCTATCGCCTGTCGAAGAAGGTGTTCGAGGAGATGGGGCACGCGTTCTATGTCTGGAACCTGCTGCAGGATCTGGGTGTCGACGTCGATGCCCGGCTCCACGAGCTTTCGCACAATCCGGACAATCCGGATCCGAAGAAGGTCAACGTCATCAACGGCTTCCGCAAGGAGAACTGGTCGAAGTTCTTCGACTGCTGGGAGGATGTGGCCCTGTTTTCGACGGTGGTGACGCCGGCGGCCGTGGCTTTCCTCGGTCAGTACCGCGAATGCTCCTACCTGCCCTGGGCGCGGGTCAATGTGCGCATCCACAAGGAGGAGTTCGGCCACCTGGCTTTCGGTGTCTGGGCCTCCAAGCGCTGCATCGAGTTCGGCGGCGAGAAGACGCGCGAATTCATGCAGGAGCGCATTCCCAAGTTCATGAAGATGGGACTCGGCTTCTACGGCCGGCCGTCGGCCGGCGACAGCAAATCGCAGATGTTCGACATCTATTACGAGTACGGCATCAAGGTGAAGAAGCCGGAGGAACTGCAGGCCGAATACATGGAACTGCTCGACTCCCGGCTCAAGGAAGTCGGCCTCGTCGTGCCCGCCGGCGTCGAAGCCGACTACGACATGCGCATGGGCTACGAAGCCGAAGCGATGACGTCGGCCTGACATGCCGGCCTCACCTGAAAGCCTGCTTGAGGGCGAGGTTGCCGGGCTCGGGCGCTTCGGCTATGCCCCCGTGGGCGATGCGGCGCCCGACTGGGCCGGCATGTGGCAACTGCTGCAGGGGGATTTCGCCACGTTGCAGCGCACCCGCGTCCCCGCTTACGCCGAGATGAGCCCGTGGCCGCAGCAGGGCGCGCGCATCTACATGCGCCGTCGCCTGTTGGCGGACCGGTTGTTCGACGAATGCCGGGAACTATACCGGCGCGTGCATGGCGAAGGCATCAATAGCGAACTGGTGGAAGCCTACACGCTGGCGCGAGAGGCCTACGAGGACGCCGTGCTGGATTTCGGCAAGGCGCGCGCCATGCTGGAGGACGTCTTCACGCAGACGATTGATCGCGCCGCCTAGCCTTAGGCGGGGCAGGGCGGCCAGGGACTATCCGGGTGGATACCGTCCCCGGGCCAAGTGCCCGAGGACATATCCGGGTGGATACCGTCCTCGGGCCAAGTGCCCGAGGACATATCCGGGTGGATACCGTCCTCGGGCCAAGTGCCCGAGGACATATAATTGCGCATGAATCCTTCCCCCGACACCGTCGAAGACGCGCCGGTCATTGCGCCTCCGGACACCGATACCGCCCCCAATCTGTCTTTCGATCAGTTGCCGCTGGCTCCCGCCGCGCTGGCGAACCTCGAGCACCTGGGTTACCGCCAGATGACGCCGGTCCAGGCCGCGAGCCTGCCGCTGGCGCTGGCCGGCCACGACCTGATCGTGCAGGCCAAGACCGGCAGCGGCAAGACGGCGGCGTTTGCGCTGAGTCTGCTGGCGAAACTCAACCCGCGCCGTTTCGCGGTGCAGGCGCTGGTGCTGTGCCCGACGCGGGAACTGGCCGACCAGGTGAGCCAGGAAATCCGCCGCCTGGCCCGCGGCGAGGACAATATCAAGGTGCTGACCCTGTGCGGTGGCAGCACCATGCGGCCGCAGATGTCCAGCCTGGAACACGGCGCCCATGTGGTGGTCGGTACGCCGGGTCGCATCATGGACCACCTGCAGCGTGCCAGCCTCGACCTGGCGGCACTCAATACCCTGGTGCTGGACGAGGCCGACCGCATGCTGGACATGGGCTTCTTCGACGACATCGTAGTCGTCGCCAAAGCCTGCCCGAAGGAGCGGCAGACGCTGCTGTTTTCCGCCACCTATCCCGAAGGCATCGCCAGCCTGAGCCGGCAGTTCATGCGCCAGCCGCAGCGCGTCACGCTGCTGGAACAGCACGACGCCGGCAAGATCCGCCAGCGCTTCTACGAGGTCGCCCCCGACCAGCGGCTGGCTGCCGTGGCGTTGCTGCTCAGGCACTACCGGCCGGTCAGCACCCTGGCCTTCTGCAACACGCGGCAGCAGTGCCGCGACCTGCTGCAACTGCTGCGCGCCGAAGGCTTCGTCGCCCTGGCCTTGCACGGGGAACTGGAGCAGCGCGAACGCGACCAGGTGTTGGTGCAGTTCGCCAACCGCAGCTGTTCGGTGCTGGTCGCCACCGACGTCGCCGCGCGCGGCCTCGACATCGAGCAACTGGAAGCCGTGATCAACGTCGACGTTACGCCGGACACCGAGGTACATGTCCATCGCATCGGTCGCACCGGCCGAGTCGACCAGGCGGGGTGGGCTTTCAGCCTGGTCAGCGGCAACCAGATGGCGCGCGTCGACAATATCGAAAAGGCCCTCGGCCACGAGATCGAATGGCACTTGCTGAGCGAGTTGCAGGCATCGCGCGAGGCGGCCGGAAAACCGCCGCTGCCGCCGATGGTCACGCTGCAGATCCTCGGCGGCCGCAAGGAAAAGATCCGTCCCGGAGACGTCCTCGGCGCGCTGACCGGGGAAGCCGGCTTCAGCAAGGAGCAGGTGGGCAAGATCAACGTCACCGATACCAGCACCTATGTTGCCGTCCAGCGCGGCATCGCGCGCGAGGCGCTGCGCAAGCTCTCGGCCGGCACGCTCAAGGGCAAGCGGGTCAAGGTCCATCTGCTGCAGGAGACGGCGGGCTGATGAAGACGCCGAAGCGACTCCAGCCGCTGGTGGCCGAGGGCCTGATCGACGAGGTGCTGCGTCAGTTGATGAGCGGCAAGGAGGCCACCGTTTACATCGTGCGCTGCGGCGAGGACATCCGCTGTGCCAAGGCTTACAAGGACGCCACGCAGCGCAGCTTTCGCAAGAGCGTGTCCTACCAGGAAGGCCGCAAGACCAAGAACAGCCGCCAGGCGCGGGCGATGGCAAAGGGTTCGCGCTACGGCCGGGAAATGCAGGAGGAAGCCTGGCAAAGCGCCGAGGTCGATGCGCTGTATCGCCTCGCCGCCGCCGGGGTGCGCGTGCCGCGGCCCTACATCTGCCACGAGGGCGTGCTGCTGATGGATCTGGTGACCGATGCCGACGGCCAGCCGGCGCCGCGTCTCAATGACGTCGAGCTGTCGCCGGAACTGGCGCTGGAGTTCCATGCCCGCCTGCTCAACGAGGTGGTCCGCATGCTGTGCGCCGGCATCATCCACGGCGACCTGTCGGAATACAACATCCTGGTCGGCAGCGACGGCCCGGTCATCATCGACCTGCCGCAGGCTGTCGATGCCGCCGGCAACGTCAGCGCGGAGGCCATGCTGGAGCGCGACGTGGCCAACCTGGCGAGCTACTTCGGCCGTTTCGCGCCGGAACTGGCCGGCAGTGAATACGGCAAGGAAATCTGGCGCCTGTATCAGGCCGGCAGCCTGACGCCGGAGAGCGAACTGACCGGCCGCATCGAGGTCGAGCATCGCAGCGCCGATGTCGCCGCGGTGCTGGAAGTGGTCAAGGAGGTGCTGCTCGACGAGGAGCGCCGGCAACTGTACCGGGCCGGGTAAAGCCAATGACCACCCCTGCGATTACCCCGACTGCCGGTGACGAGGCCATCGTTGCCGCCACGCGCAAGTGGCTGGAGCGCGCCGTGATCGGCCTCAATCTCTGTCCGTTTGCCAGGAGCGTGCATGTCAAGGAACTGGTGCGCTATGTCGTCAGCCGGGCGCAGAGCACCGACGCCCTGCTCGACGATCTCGAACGCGAGCTGAAATTCCTTATCGACGTGCCGCCCGACGAGGTCGACATGACCCTGCTGATGACGCCGGACGTCCTTACCGGCTTCGATGATTTCACCGACTTCCTCGATCTGGTCGAGGTCGTGTTGCGCAACTACGGCATGGTCGGCGTTCTGCAGGTGGCGAGCTTCCATCCGGACTATGTGTTTGCCGGCGAGGATGCTGATGACATCGCCAACTACACCAATCGCGCGCCCTACCCGACGCTTCACCTGATCCGCGAAGCCAGCCTGGCGCGCGCCACGGCGGCCTTTCCCGATGCCTCCGACATCTATCTGCGCAACATCGAAACCCTGCGTGCGCTGGGGCTTGAAGGCTGGCAGGCGCTTGGCGTCGACCCGCCGGCGCAGCCCGGATCATAGGCGGCGCCGTGCCTGCCGCCGAACCCCTGGCGCTGCTGCGCGAAGACGAGGTCGAGATCACCGCCATTCGCGCCCAGGGCGCCGGCGGGCAGAACGTCAACAAGGTCTCCAACGCCGTTCATCTGCGTTTCGACATCCGGGCTTCCTCGCTGCCTGAGGAGATCAAGGCGCGCCTGCTGCAGTTCAGGGACCAGCGCATCAGCGCCGACGGCGTCGTGGTGATCAAGGCTCAGCAGTACCGCAGCCTGGAACGCAACAGCTTTGCCGCCATGGAGCGACTGCGCGAGCTGATTGCCGCGGCCGCCTTCATCCCGCGTCAGCGACGGGCCACCAAGCCGACGCGCAGTTCGCAGAAACGCCGGGTCGACAGCAAGACCCTGCGCGGAAAAGTGAAAGCCCTGCGCGGCCGCGTCAGCGATTCGTGATTTTCGCGTCCGGTCAGTTGGCGCCGGCGGAGACTTGGTGCCGCAACTTGGCGTAGGCCGACAGCAGCCGCTGGTGCAGGTCGCAGCCCTTGAGGCCCATGCCCGGCGTCTCGATGCCGAAGAAGCGCTGCTGCTGTTGCAGCATGGCCTCGGCGGTGGCCACGGTGGCGCTGCCATACAGGTGTTGCAGCGCGCCGCGGTGGCCGTCGGCGCTGCCCAGGTCGAGCAGGGTCTCGATGCAGCGATAGACGCGACGCCGGTCAGGATCGATCTGTTCGAAGTGGCGCACCCATTCGCAGGCGTCGCGGATTGCTTCCTCGTCGCCGATGGCCAGCGCCAGCAGGGCCTTCAACTCGCCGACGCGCAGGTCGCTCCAGAGCGAACCCTCGTCCGCCGCCAGGCCGATCAGTGCGGCAACCGGGCGCTGGTCCTGCAGGTCGAGTTCGTTCAGGGTATCGAGCAGGTCGGCGCATTCCTCGTCGTCCAGTTGCGGCAGGTGCAGGATGGCTTCGCGGATGGTATTGCCGACGCTGTTGTTCTCCCATTCCAGATCATCGAGCGGGTAGATCTCCGACATGCCCGGCACCAGTATGCGGCAGGCATAGACGCCGAGGTGCTGGAAGTCGGCGATGTAGATGTCGTGGCCGGAACGGTGGATGCGCTCGATCAGCCAGCGGTAGTCGGCGGCGGTGGTGTCGCTGAAATTCCAGTCGCAGAATTCGAAGTCGGGCGTATCGCCGAGGAAGTTCCAGCTGATGATGCCGCTGGAATCGACGAAGTGGATCTCGATGTTGGGCGAGGCGGCGATTTCGTCGAGGTCGAAGCCGGGCGCGGGAAATCCGGCCAGGGCGTCGAGGCCGCGGCCCTGCAGCAGTTCGGTCAGGGCGCGCTCGAGGGCGATCTCGAAACGCGGATGGGCGCCGAAACTGGAGAAGCAGCCCTGGTCCTCGGGATGGAGCAGGGTGACGTTCATCACCGGGTACTCGCCGCCGAGCGATGCATCCTTGACCAGAATGCCGAATCCCGCCGCGCGCAGGTCGCGGATGCCGGCGGCGATGCGGGGATAGCGGGCGATGACCTGCTCCGGCACATCGGGCAGGCAGAGGCCTTCGCTGATGATGCGAAACTTGATGTGGCGCTCGAGAATCTCGGACAGGGCCTGGGTGCGCGCTTCCATCTCGCTGTTGCCGGCCGACATGCCGTTGCTGACATACAGGTTGCCGATGATATTGACCGGGAACCAGACCGTGGCGCCGTCACGCTGGCGCACATAGGGCAGGGCGCAGATGCCGCGCCCGGCGTCGCCCGAATTCAGATCGACCAGGGCGTTGGCGTCGATCGAATCGTCGGGGTTGTACAGCGCGCGCAGTGCCGGTGTCAGCAGTTCCCCGGGCCACTCGCCGTTGTCACCGGGCTGAAACCATTTTTCACGCGGGTAATGGGCAAAGTCGCGCCGGGCAAATTGGTCCCCCAGCCAGTAGTGAGTCCAGAAGTAATTGCAGGACAGGCGCTCGAAGAACTCGCCGAGGGCGCTTGCCAGCGCGGCCAGGCGGGAGGCGCCCTTGCCGTTGGTGAACAGCAGCGCGCAGTCGCGGTCGCGCACATGTACCGACCAGACGCCATCGACGGGATTCAGCCAGGAGCGTTCCTCGACATGGAAGTCGAGCGCGGCGAGCTTGCCCTGCATGGAGGCAATGGAGGATTCGAGCGAGGCATCCTTGCCCGGAATGAAGCTTTCTGTTTGCATGGGATTGCCTCTTTATTGTGACAACAGGGTGAAGTCGCGAATCAGTTCGTCCAGCTTGTGCCGGGCATGGGCTTGCTGTGCCGGCGTGGTCATGGCCTGGATGGCCACCGCCACTTCCGCCGAGGCGTGCCGCAGGGCCTGCGCCTGCGCCAGTCGCGCCGGATCGGCGGGCATGTCGAAGCCGGCCGCGTAGTCGCGCAGCCACTGCATGATCCGTTCGCGCGGCGCTGGTTCGCGCAAGACCCGGCGCATCAGGTCGAGCCAGTCGCGCTGGCGTCGCAGCCGTTCCTCGTACCAGAACCGGCTGCCGGAACTCTGGCTGTCGACCAATTGCCGCAGGGCCGCCTTCTGCCCGTCGCTGAAGTCGTCGAACCAGTACTCGGCACGTTCCAGCAGGCGCTTGTAGCGTGCCTTGCGCTGCCCCTCTTCGCCATCGGCGAGATGCGCTTCCCTGGCGTAGTCGGCATTCTTTTCCGCCAGGCGCCGGGCCATGCGCTCGATCTGCTCAGGGGTGACGGTCGGCAGGAAATCGGCGACGTCCGGCGTTGCCTGTTCGGCCAGGCTGCGGCCGCGGCGGATGATGCCTTCGCCGAGTGCCAGCGCGTCTGCGGCGGTCGGCTGGCCGGCGACCAACTGCTTGCCCTGGCGCAGCAGCGCGACGTAATCCGGCAACTGGCTGTTGCGATGCCAGGCATGAAGCCGGGCGAGGCGCTCGCGAGCCAGCGCATCCTGCTCGGGTGCGAGGTCGAGATACTGGTCGATCCACCAGCGGGCCAGGCTGTCGGCATTGCCATAGCCGAGACGCACGCCGCTGCAGCCCTGCAGGAGCAGACCGGTGACAAGGAGCAGGGCAAACTGGCGGATGAGGCGCGGCATGGGGAGCGGGAGACTGGGCGGGATCGCGGGGGAGTATCCCCGACCCTGGCAGTTGCCGTCAATCGCGGGTTTTGTGGCGCGCCGGCGGTGGCTCTGCGGCTGACACATCACCTATACTGACGGCTGTGCAGCTACACCATTCTGAATGCTACATCGCAGTGCAGCGTGAAGCGGGAATCGTGTAGCAAAGGATCGTCTCGCAGGCACGGACGCATGGAGGAACCCAAGTGCAAGGCAGCATTGCAAAAATCGTGGCACACCCCTGGTTGGTAGGCATTCTCGCCCTGGCGTTTTCCATTTCCATGCTGGCCTTCTGGATACGTATCCGCCGCGATGATCGAAGGCGCCCGGACCCGGAATCCGGCAGCAAGGACCCCGCTGCCGGCGAGTCCTGAGCAGGCGGGGCCATACCGCAGCCGTTTTAAACCAACCCGGCAGAGGATCCGAATCATGAGCGACAAGACCCCCGCAATCCCCCGCAAGTCACCGTATGCCGTCGAAGTGGAAGCTGGAAAAAAATACTGGTGGTGTGCGTGCGGCAAGAGCCAGACCCAGCCGTTTTGCGACGGCGCACACAAGGGCAGCGCGTTCGCCCCGTTGGAATACACCGCCGACAAGACTGGAACCGTGTATTTCTGCGGCTGCAAGCACGGCGGCAACGGCGCCTTGTGCGACGGGGCCCACAAGAAACTGTGAGTTTTCACCGGCGGCCGCGAATGCTCGCGGCAGCGTGAAAGAGTCGCGTCTGGTCCTCAGTCCACCCGGATCCAGGTCTGCGTGCGGCCGAGGAACAGGATCGAGCCGCGCATTTCGAGTTTCTTGCCGCCGTCGATGACGGTCACCTTGGCGTTGTAGGTCTTGCCGTTGTTGGGATCAAGAATCTTGCCGCCGCCATAGACGTTGTCGCCTTCCTTCTTCAAACCGGTCAGGATGGTCATGCCGATTACCGCTTGTCCCTTGCGCGGGTCGTCGCCGGCGCACTCGTCGCATTTCGAGTCCTGCTTGGCGGGATCTACGATCTTCTCGACTGTTCCGGAAATCACGCCATCTTTTTCAACGATGCGGACCAGTGACTTGGGCTTTTTGGTTTCGTCGTCGATAGTGTTCCATGTGCCGACCGGCGACATCGGATCGGCAAGTGCGGTCGTCGATACGCCTGCGATGAACATCATGATGCAGAAACGCGATAGCAGTACTGTCATGGCAAAGTCTCCGGATAAGGTCTCATGGCGGCGAGGCGATTTGTTGAGTGGATGTTTCTTGCCGGCGTCGGGCCACTCGCCGTAATCATATCAACATCCACCTGCCCCGCACCGGAGGCATCGCATCAACAGGAAAGAGTGCCTGGCCGCCTGCGCGACCGGCCGCGAACTTCCCGCCAGGACAAGGTCCCGGCGGGAAGGCCGGCAGCGCTAGCGCTTGCCCTGGCTCCAACTGCTGCGCATGCGCTTGCCTACCGACATGACGAACTGCAGAGCTGCCTGATTTTCGGCATCAGCCATGAGGCGCACCATGGCCATCACGCCGCCGGCAGGCGGCGGCAGTTGCTTGGCGTCCTCGGCGCCGGCGTTGATGCAGCCGGCCAGGCGGTCAACCATCTCGATGTGCTCGATCATGCTGGGCAACTTGGCGGCGAGGATATCCAGTGAGCCGGAGTTGTTCAGGCGGTCGAGAATGTCGATCAGGCGTTCGACGCCGCTGCGGTTGAGGCGGTCGATGACGCTGAGGGCCTCGGCCGCCATCTGCGCCACGCGCCCGACCATGTCGTCGTTCATCGCGTCCTCGGCCGCCGCCACCATGCGGGCGACATCGACGATGCGCTGCAGGTCGCCGTTGTCCAGCAGGCGGGAGAGCACGGGCAGGGCGCGCTCGAAACCGCTGCGGTTGAGGCGGTCGAGCAGATCCATGCTGGTGCCGACGGTATCGGTGAGGCGTCCGATCATGTCGTCGGTGGCCGCATCCTCGGCAGCGCCATAAACGCGGGCCAGGGAGCAGAGGCGGTCGAGGTCGCCGTTCTTGACCATCTCGGCGATGGCCGGCAGCGCCTTGTCGAGGCCGCTGCGATTGACCTTGTCGAGCAGATCCAGCGCCTGGGCGCCGTTCTCGGCCAGGCGTGACACCATGTCGTCGGTGACCGAGTCCTGCGCCGCCTGCAGCACGCGCTCGATCTCCGGCAGGGTGCCGGCGGGGCTGGTGTTGTCGCTCATGTCCGTCCCCTACAGCAAGCCGCGCGCCGAAATCCAGTACAGCTTGTTGTAGGCAAGCTTGAACCAGTGGATGGCGCGGGTCGGTGCCTTGGGATCGGGCGGCTGGAGGTAGTTGAACATGGCGTAGGTGGCTTTTTCCGAGCCGGTCTGGATGAAGCAGAAGACCTTGCCGTCGTACTTGCGCACAGGCACGCCGAAACGGACCAGGGCGGCGATGTTGGCGCCTATCGTTTCCGCCTCGAAATGGGCCGTGGAACCGGCCTTGCTGATGGGGATGTTGGTGGTGTCGCCGAGGATGAAGACGTTGCTGCGGCCTTCCATGTTGAGGTTGTAGCGGTCGGTGGGGATCCAGCCGTTCTGCCCCAGCTTGTTGGTTTCGATCACCTCCATGCCCTTGTGCGCCGGGATCGAGATCAGCATGTCGTAGCCGATCTCGGTGCCTTCTTCGCTGTGCAGGACGCGCTTTTCACCGTCCACCGATTTCAGGTTGAAGAGGGTCTCGTAGGTGATGCCGACCCGGTCCATCTCCGGCTGCGCCCACTTGGCGACGTTCTCCAGGGTATGCACGCGACCGATCGGATAGGTGTAGTGGATCTGCACCTTGTCGCGGATGCCGCGCTCGATGAAGTACTCGTTGAGCATGAAGGTGATTTCGAGCGGCGCCATCGGGCACTTGTGCGGCACACCCATGGCGATGACGATTTTGCCGCCCTCGAATTCGCGCAGGCGATGGAAAAGCTTTACCGCCGTTTCCTCGGTGTAGAAGAACTCGGCATTTTCCTTGAGGCCCGGGATCGAGTCCGGGAACATGCGCGAGCCGGTGGCGATGACCATGATGTCGTAGCCATGGACCTTGCCGCTGCGGGTTTTTACCTGATTGGCGTCGAGCATGAAATGCTCGACCGGATCGACATGGAACTGGATGCCGGGCTCAAGCAGGCTGGCCTGGTCGCGGTAGAGCTCGTTCGGCGTCATGCGCCCGACCGCCACATACAGCAGGCCCGGCTGGTACATGTGCTTGTCCGATGCGGAGAGCATGGTGATCTGCACCTTGCCCGATTTCAACTCGTCCTTGAGAGTGCGCGCTACATTGTTGGCGAGTATGGTTCCACCCATGCCGCCGCCGATGACCAGTATCTTCATGTCTGTCTCCTCTGTTTTTTGATTATGTCCGGCGTCTCGCGGCACCGTTCCTGCAGCACTGCCCTTGCTACTTGGTCCTGCGTATATCGACGTGCCAGACGCCCGCTTCCTCCCGGCTGCCCAGATGTTCGTGGCCGACCTTCTTCAGCCACTGGGGAATCTCGGCCGCCGAGCCCTTGTCGGTGGACAATACCTCTATCTCGTCGCCGATCTCGACCATCTTGATGGCAGCGATCAGTTCCATGAGGGGACCGGGACAGAAACTGCCGCGGGCATCAACAATCTTTTTTTCCGCCATGAATGATTTCCTCTTTTGTTAGAAAGACCAGACCTGCCCGCCCTTGCATTCATCGAGGAACATGGTCAGCCCCATCGGTTCGCCAATATAGTCCTCAAGTCCTCCATGCTCCACACCGAGCACGTCCATGGCCATGGAACAGGGGTAGATTTTTGCGTCGCCCAGCGTCACGGCCTGCTCGAACAGGATCTTGAACGGGGGAACATTCTTCTGCTCCATCAGTTTGCCTACCGGCCCCTCGCAGGGAGCCTGTTCATCGGCGCCCTTGACGAAGTAGCGCATGGCGTTCATGGATAGAAATACCAGTACCTCGTTGCCGCTTACCGCACCTACCGAAGCGATCATGGCGGCCATTTGCAACTGCTCGCGCTTGTCCGACAGCACGATGACGCTGATCTTGTTCGACTCCATCGTTCCTCCCCGGCGATCCGCGAAATCCATTTCTGCAAGGCTTCCGTCGAATCTGCAAAACAGTAACGCTATCATGGGTGCTGCTGCTGCGTCAGCAGCAGGCCAATAAATTTGCTGATGGCCGAACAGGTCAGGCGGCGGCGCCGGTGGTCGCCAGCGGCGCCGCCGCTGAGCTGGAATGGTGTCCTGCGCAAGGTGACGGAGTCATCCGGCAACATGATCAGACCAAGGAGAACTTGATGTATTACGGATGGCGGATTGTTGCCGTGGCGATGCTGGGGCTGGGGCTGAGCAACGGCTTGACCAGTTATTCTTTTGGTCTGCTGGTATTGCCCATAGGCACGGAGTTCGGTGCTTCGCGGATGGAGATGATGTGGGCAATGACGGCGGGGGCGCTGACCTCGATCCTGATTTCTCCTGCAGCCGGCACCTTGATGGACAAGCGTTCCGCCCGCGTGCTGTTCACCATCGGAGCCTTGTTTCTCTCTGCGGCCCTGGTGCTGATTTCGCTTGCCCGCAACGTATGGGAATTCATCCTCGTCTTCGGCGTGGTGATGTCGGTGTCGAACACGCTGCTGGGCCCCCTGGGGGCCAATACCCTGGTGGCACGCTGGTTCTCCCGGCAGCGGGGGCGGGCTTTGGGCGTGACTGCGATCGGCACGTCCCTCGGCGGCTTGCTGGTGCCCTTGATGTTGCAGACCTTGATCGATGCCTACGGCTGGCGGACGGCGTGTCTCTCGATGGCGGGCGTCGTTCTGTTGCTTCTGCTGCCGCCCATCCTGCTGCTTGTGAGAAGCCGCCCGGCTGATCTGGGATTGCTGCCCGACGGTGCTGTGGCGGCCGTTGATGCTCAGGGAGCGGCTGCCGCGGCGACGAATGCCGAGATGCCGGACCTGCTGCGGGATGCGGCTTTCTGGCGCATTTCGCTGGCTGTCGGCGTATTGATGGCGGCTTTTACCGCAGTGCTGGCGAATCTGGTGCCATTTGCCGTGGGGCATGGTGTGGCACCCAAGCAGGCAGCCTTGCTGATATCGGTGATTTCCGTCGCCGGCGTCAGCGGCAAACTGCTGTTCAGCGTTTTTGCCGACCGGATCAATTTGAAAACCGCGATTCTGGGAGCGCTGGTGATGGTGGGTGCGCCCTTGTTGGTGCTGACCCAGTCGCCCGTATTCTGGGTCATGGTGCTGGCCGCCCTTTCCGTGGGTATGGCTTCCGGTGCCTTCCTGCCGGCCTGGGGCGCGATCCTCGCCAGGATTTATGGCCCCCTGGTGTTCGGCCGTGTGATGGGGCGCATGCAGCCGGTCACTATCGTCATGGTGATGCTGGCAATGCCCATGACCGGATTCCTGTTCGACGTCACCGGCAGCTATTCTGCCGCTTTCCTGGTGCTGGCCGCTGCCGTGGCGGTGGCGGTGGCCGGCTTTCTGCCGCTGCAGGTCAGGAGCCGGGATTGAGTTCGCGCATCAGGCTGCAGGATAGGATGCGGTCCGAAGCCGGCATGAGATCGGCGCCTGGCCTGCTGACGGGGGAATTTTCCCATTCAATGTCAATTGACCGGCGTCAAGAGGTCGGGGATACTTCGGGGCGCCGTCTCGGTGTCCTATCATTCTCCGGCATGACCATGAACACGATCGATGCACACTTTTGCAGATTAGTAGCCGCCAGTTCAGCAAGGAAAAGCTGAATGGCCGATACTCAGGAACAGGCCGGCGAGGTCGCCACCGAGAAGCAGATTCTGCTGGAGGAGGCGCGCCTCCTGATCGGGGACATGGTGAATCTGCAGGGCCAGAGCGGTGACGCTGTCGAGCGCTATTCGGTCCGGCTGATCGGGATGTCCAAGGGGCGCAGCGTGCTCGTCACGTCGCCGATGATCGACGGCAAATACTTGCTGATGCGCGAGGGCCAGGGATTCATCCTGAGGGCTTTTTCGGGCAAGAATGCCTATGCGTTTTCGACGCAGATACTCAAGAGTGTCAATACGCCCTATCCCTATCTGCACCTGGCCTATCCCCGCGAGGTCAGGTCGCTGGTGGTGCGCAAGGGCGCCCGCGCCGCGGTCCGGGTGATCTGCGTAATCAGTTCTTGCGAAGGCGAGCCGATGCAGATTCCCGGCACCATCGTCAATCTCAGCATCGGCGGCGCGCAGATGGTGCTGAAGCAGCCGCTCGGCGAGAAGGGTCAGCGGCTGGTGATCAAGTTCAAGGTGGTGGTCAACGGCATCGAGGCCTTGCTCGAAGTGCAGGGAATCATTCGCGCCATCAACGTCGACCGCTCCGGCGAGACCGATACGCCCCATCAGCTTGGCATCCAGTTCATGGACGTCAGCGCCGAGGAATCGATTCCGCTGCTGGCCTTCGTCTATCACGAGTTGCTGGAGCAGTCACTGGGGACCTAGAGCCTTCCCCCGGACGCAGGCGCGCAGCGCGAATCCCGCTCCAGCAGGCTCCCGTTCTTTCAAGGAGGCTACATGCTTACGCTGAACGTGAATGGCAAGCTTCATCAGGTCGATGTCGAGCCGGACATGCCGCTGCTGTGGGTCTTGCGCGACCACCTTGGCCTGCCCGGCACCAAGTACGGTTGCGGCGTCGGCGTCTGCGGATCCTGTACGGTTCAGGTCGACGGTGCGGCAGTGCGCTCCTGCGCCATGCCGGCGTCCGCCGCCGCCGGCAGGAAGGTGGTGACCATCGAGGGTTTGGGCAAGGGTGGCGTGCATCGCCTGCAGCAGGCCTGGATAGAGCATGAAGTGCCGCAGTGCGGCTATTGCCAGACCGGCATGATCATGTCGGCGGCAGCGCTGCTGGAAAAGAAACCCGATCCGACGGATGCCGAGATCGACCAGGCGCTGAGCAACCTGTGTCGTTGCGGCAGCTACAGCCGGGTGCGCGAAGCGATCCATGCCGTCGCCGGCCAGCCGCCGTCGGCGGACGCGGCGAAGAAAGGCTGAGCGCCATGAAAATCGGTCGTCGCGAATTCCTCAAGGCATCCGTCGCGCTGGGCGGCGGACTTGCGCTCGAATTTTCTTTTCCCCTGGCTGCCCGGGCAGGCGCGGGCCTGCCGCCCGTCGAAGTCAATGCCTGGGTGGTGATCCACCCCGATGACCGGGTCGTGGTGCGCATCGCCCGTTCGGAAATGGGGCAGGGAACCTACACCGCCCTGGCGCAACTGGTGGCGGAAGAACTGGATTGCGACTGGGCCAGGGTCAGTTCCGAGTTCGCTTCGCCGAATGAACACATCCGCAGGAAGCGCATCTGGGGCTCGATGTCTACCGGGGGCAGCCAGGGTGTGCGCAGTTCCCAGGACTACGTGCGCAGGGCCGGTGCCGCAGCGCGGGTGATGCTGATCAACGCCGCCGCTGCACGCTGGAAAGTACCGGCCGCCGAGTGCGCGGCAGAGCGCGGCGTCATCAGTCACGGGCCGAGCAGGCGCCGCCTGCGCTACGGTGAAGTGGCCGCCGAGGCGGCGAAACTCGAACCGCCCAAGGACGTCGTCCTGCGCGACCCGAAGGACTGGAAAATCGCCGGCAAGCCGATGCATCGCTTCGACATCCCGGACAAGGTCATGGGCAAGCCGGTGTTCGCCGTCGACGTGGTCTTGCCCGGCATGCTGCACGCATCGCTGGCACAGTGCCCGGTGTTCGGCGGCAGGCTGAAGAGCGTCGATGCCGCGACGGCGGAGAAGATGCGCGGCGTGAAGAAAGTGGTGCGCGAGGCCGATTTCGTCGCCGTCATAGCCGACAGCTGGTGGCGTGCCGACCAGGCGCTGAAGGCACTCAAGATCGAATGGGATGCCGGTGCCAACGGCGGCGCGTCCACCGCCAGCATCATGGCCATGCTGCGCGACGGCCTGGCCGATCCCAAGCTGCCGCAGGCGCGCAAGCTTGGCGATGCCGGTGCGGCGCTGGCCGCTGCGGCGAAGGTGATCGAGGCCGAATACTCCTCGCCTTACCTCAACCACGCCACCATGGAGCCGCAAACCTGCACGGCGTGGCTGAAGCCGGAAGGTTTCCTCGAGGTGTGGACCGCGACGCAGAACGGCGAAGCCTCGCTGGCCGCCGCCGCCGAGACCGCCGGCCTGCCGCCGGAAAAGGTCGAGGTGCACAAGATGATGCTCGGCGGCGGCTTTGGCCGACGCGGCGGGCCGCAGGATTTCGTCAGGCAGGGCGTCATGATTGCGAAGGCCATGCCGGGAACGCCGGTGAAGATGATGTGGTCGCGTGCCGAGGACATGCAGCATGGCTTCTACCGCCCGGCGAGCGTGGTGCGGATGAAGGCCGGTGTCGATGCCGCGGGCAATCTCGTCGCGCTGCAGACGCGCATCGCCTGTCCCTCCATCCTCAAGGTCCTGATGCCGGATGCGCTGAACAAGGAGGGCATCGACTTTTCGGCGGTACGCACCTTCAGCGACATGCCTTACACGGTGCCGCACCAGCAGGTCGACTATGCCATGCGCAACGGCCATGTCCCGGTCGGCTTCTGGCGCGCGCCGGGCCAGCAGAACGCCTTCTACCGGGAATGCTTCATCGACGAACTGGCCATCGCTGCCGGCCGGGATCCGCTGGAGTACCGGCTGGCGATGCTGAAGCCCGGCGACAAGAACCGTCTCGTTCTCGAAGCTGCGGCCAAGGCGGCGGGTTGGGGCACGCCCCTGCCGGCGGGCGTCCATCGCGGTCTGGCGGTGGCCGACGGCTTCGGCAGTTTCGCCGCCATGGTGGCCGAAGTCTCGGTCAGCGCCAGGGGCGAGGTGAAGGTGCGGCGCATTGTCGTCGCCATCGACTCCGGCTACGTCGTCAATCCCGATACCTGTCGCGCCCAGGCCGAGAGCAACGTCGTCTTCGGCCTCGGCAGCATCCTCTACCAGGAGAACACGGTGAAGGACGGGCGCATCACGGAATCGAACTTCCATGATTTCCGGCTGCCGCAGATGTCCGAGATGCCCAGGGTTGAAACCTTGCTGGTGCCGAGCGGGGGCTTCTGGGGCGGGCACGGCGAACCGGCCATCCTGCCGCTGACGCCGGCCGTGTGCAACGCCATCTTCGCCGCCACCGGCAAGCGCATCCGCTCGCTGCCGCTCACGCACCACGACCTCAGCAGGGCGTGAGCAGGCGCGCTACGCGGCTACCGACGGATCCTGCCGGTAGAACAGCCTGAACTGCTCATAGACCTCCGGGTATTCGCCCCTGAGCAACCCGGGATGCTCGAAGAAGGCTTCGCTGGCGACGGCGAAGAACTCGGCGGGCCATTCGGCGCCATAGGGATCGAGCGGCGTTTCCTCGCCGCTATCGACGCGCTGCTGAAAGTCGCCGAAGGCCGTGCTCATGACCTCGATCCAGAGTTGTCGCGACATGCCCTCGTGCATCGGCGGCGTGCCGTCGGCTTCGCCGCTCTTCATGTCCAGCTTGTGGGCGAACTCGTGGAGCACGACATTGATGCCTTCGGCGTCTTCCGCATGTTCGAACCAGGAGATCAGCACCGGGCCGCCGTGCCAGGCTTCGCCCATGACTTCGTCGTCGAACTCGTGCACCACGCCGTCCTCGTCCATCATCTGCCGCGGAATGACGAAGTCGCCCGGATAGACCACGATGCCGACCCAGCCGGCATACCAGGCCAGCCCCAGATGCAGGATGGGCAGGCAGGCCTGCAGGGCAATGGCGAGCTGGATGTGCGGCGTCAGTTGCAGCCCCTGCGCGCCGCTCCATTGCTTCGTGGCGATGAATTCGCGCGCCAGCCGGCGCAGCCGGGCGCGTTCGTCCGGCGTCAGGTGGCCGAGAAACGGCAGGTCGCCTTCGACGTCATGCCACAAGGCATCCGGGATATCGAGCGTGTCGGCCCGGTGCTGCCGCCACCATGCGGACAGCTTGCCGATCATTTCAGGCGGCGGGTGTTGAGCCAGATGCCGGCGAAGATCAGGCCGATGCCGGCAGCATGGTAGGGGGCCGGTTTCTCGTCGAGGAAGATCATCGCCAGGACGATGCCGAAGGCCGGCACCAGGTGCATGAACAGCCCCGCACGCGCCGCGCCGACTTCGGCGACGCCGCGATTCCACAGGATGTAGCCGAGGAAGGCGGGACCGACGCCGGTGTAGACGATGCCGGCTATCGCTGCCGGAGTGGGCGTGATATGGCGTCCCTGGGCCATTTCCCAGAGATACAGGGGAAACAGGAAGATCAGGCCGGTGATGCTGATGGCGGTGAGAAACGCCAGCGGATGCACCAGCGGCCGGCGCGACAGCAGCAGGGTATAGGCCGACCAGGCCAGCACCGATGCCAGAATCCACAGGTCGCCGACGTTCAGCGCAAGTTCGCGCAGGTGCTGCAGTTCGCCGCGGGCGACGATGGCGACGACGCCGACGAACGAGACCAGGATGCCTGCCGCGTCGCGGCCGTGCAGGCGCCGGCCCTGCAGCAGCCAGGAGATCAGCACGATCATGATGGGCACGAAGGAATTCAGCAGTGAGCCGTTGATGGCTGTGGTGTATTGCAGGCCGAGGTAGGCCAGCGCGTTGTAGCCGCCGGTGCCGAGCGCACCGAAGAGCAGCAGCCAGGGCCAGGCCGCACGCAGCTGCGGCCAGTCGCGGCGCAGGTGCGGCAGGGACAGCGGCAGCAGACAGACCACAGCGACCGCCCAGCGCCAGAATGACAGCGCGATCGGCGGCAGTTCGCCGCGAAAGGCCCGGCCGATGATCCAGTTGCCGGCCCACAACAGGTTGGCCAGGGTCAGCAGGAGGTAGGGGGAGATATGCGGCAGTTTCTTCATCGACCGCGGAATATACGCCCCATGGGATAATTGAAGCATGGTTTCCGTAGTGCATTCCCTCCAGCAGTCGAGCGGCGAAGCCGAGACTCTGGCCAAACTTTGTCTTGGACTTTCCGCAGATGGCGCGGCCGGTGCCGTCGAGGCGCTGACTTTGGCGCGCGAGGCCTATGGCGGGAAGCTCCTCGGCACCGGCGAATCCATCCTGCAGCACGCTCTGGGCATGGCCTTGATTGTGGCCTCGCTCGATCTCGACGTTGATGCGCGCATCGCCGCCCTGTTGTTTGCCGCCACCGATCATGTCAAGGACGGCAACGAACGCCTGAAAGCCGGCTATGGCGATACGGTGGCCGGACTGGTGGCGGGCCTGCACCGGCTCGGCAGTCTGCGCCCGCTGACGCGGGCCGCAGCGGGTGCGGGTACCGTGGCCGGGCCGGGCGCCGCCGACTTGCGGGCCGAGGTGAAGCCCCAGGCCGAGATTCTGCGCAAGATGCTGCTGGCCATGGTCGATGACATCCGCGTTGTGCTGCTGCGGCTCGCCAGCCGCGTGCAGACGCTGCGTTTCCTCAACAACCAGCCGGGCGAACAGCGCCTGCAAATGGCGCAGGAAAGCCTGCTGATCTACGCGCCGCTGGCCAACCGGCTCGGCATCTGGCATGTGAAGTGGGAACTCGAAGACCTGTCCTTCCGTTACCTGGAGCCGGAAACCTACAAGCGCATTGCGAAGATGCTGGACGAAAAGCGCTCCGAGCGTGCCAGCTTCATCGACGACGCGGTAGCCCGGCTGCAGGCCGAGGTAGCGGCGGTCGGCGTTCGCGCCGAAATCTATGGCAGGCCGAAGCACATCTTCAGCATCTGGAACAAGATGCGCGGCAAGGATATCGACTTTGCCAACGTCTACGACGTGCGCGCGGTCCGCATCATCGTGGACGAAATCAAGGATTGCTACACGGCACTGGGCATTGTCCATCACTTGTGGCAGCCGATCCACGGCGAATTCGACGACTACATTTCGCATCCCAAGGGAAATTTCTACCGTTCGCTGCATACCGCCGTGGAAGTGGAGGATGGGCGCTCGCTGGAGGTGCAGATCCGCACCCGCGAGATGCACGAGCATGCCGAACTCGGCGTTGCCGCCCACTGGCGCTACAAGGAGTCAGGCAGTTCGGTGAAGGCCGGTGGCACCTATGAAGACAAGATCTCCTGGCTGCGGCAGCTGTTGTCCTGGCGCGACGAAATCGCCGATTCCGCCGAGTGGGTGGAACAGTTCAAGCGCGCCGCGCTGGATGACACGATTTACGTGCTGACGCCGCAGGACAAGGTCATCGACCTGCCGCGCGGCGCCACGGCGCTGGACTTTGCCTACCGCTTGCATACCGATCTGGGTCACCGCTGTCGCGGTGCCAAGATCGACGGCCACATGGTGCCGCTCAACACGCCGCTGAAAACCGGGCAGCGCATCGAGGTGGTCACCGTCAAGAGCGGCGGGCCGTCGCGCGACTGGCTGAACCCGACGCAGGCCTATCTCGCTTCGCCGCGCGCGCGCTCCAAGGTCAAGCAATGGTTTGCCGCACTCGACGATGCGGAACTGCTGGCGCAGGGACGCAGTCTGGTCACGCGCGAGTTGCAGCGCGAAAGCCAGAGTCAGGCCAATCTCGACGAGTTGGCGGCCAAGCTCGGACTGAAGAGCGCCGAGGCTCTGTTTCTCGCCGTGGCGCGCGGTGAAGTCGGCATGCGGGCGCTGGACGTGGCCTTGCGCGGCAGCACGGCGGCCCTGGAGCCCGAACCTGAGATCCATACACGCAAAAGCCGCGCCGGCGACAGCCGCATTCTTGTTGTCGGCGTGGACAAGCTGCTGACGCAGGTCGGCCTCTGCTGCAAGCCGATTCCGCCTGACGCCATCACCGGCTTTGTCACGCGCGGCAAGGGCATCTCGATCCACCGGGTGGATTGCAGCAACTTCCGCAACATGGCGGCGCGCAATCCCGAGCGGGTCATCGGCACCGAATGGGGCGAGCAGTGGGCCGCCCAGTCGGGCGCGGTCTATTCGGTGGACCTGCTGGTCGACGCCGGCGACCGGCAAGGACTGCTGCGCGACATATCCGACATCCTGACGCGCGAGAAGATCAACGTCACGGCGGTCAGGACGCAGACCCGGGCCGGCATCGCACACATGAGCTTTACCGTCGAGCTGTCAGGTACGGCGGCCTTGCAGAAGGCCCTGGCTTTGCTGCGCGAAGTGCCGGGCGTGGTTAGCGCGCAGCGGCGCTAGACCAGCCGCGCGGCAAGGCGGCCGAGATGCAGGCGCGGCAGGGCGGCGCGCAGGCGTTCAGGATGGGCCGAGGCGTGCAGCTGAAGTTTGCCGCCGCGCCGGGCGAGAGCGCCGGCCAGGCGCTGCGTCTGGCGCGCTACGGCGGCGGCGACATCCACCAGTTGCGCACGCTGGCCTAATACTTCGTTCAGCAGCGGCGCCAGAAAACTGTAGTGCGTGCAGCCCAGCACGATGCGGTCGACGCCCTTGTCCAGCAGCGGTTCGATGCGGGCGCGGACGTCGGCCGCCAGTGCCGGATCGTCCAACTGCAGCATTTCGACATGGGTCGCCCATCCCGGGCAGGGCTCGACGAAGACCTCGACGCGGCCGGCGTGGTCGCGGATCAGTTGCTTGAGGCGCAGGCTGTTGGCGGTGGCTTCGGTCGTCAGCACGGCGATGCGGCCGCTTTTAGTCTCCTGCGCGGCCGGCTTGATGCCGGGTTCGACGCCCACTACGGGGATGCCCGGATGCGCAGCGCGCAGCGCCTCTACCGCGGTTGCCGTGGCGGTGTTGCAGGCCACGACCAGCAGGCCGCAGCCGAGGCGGGTGAGGTGTTCGCCGATGGCCGTCACGCGCCCCTGAATCTGCGCCTCGGTCTTGTTGCCGTAGGGGACGTGGGCGGTGTCGGCGTAGTAGCAGAAGTCGGCATGCGGCAGCGCATCGGCCAGTGCCGCGAGCACCGAGAGGCCGCCCAGGCCGGAGTCGAAAACGCCGATCATGGCTTGGTTGCGCAAGGCGATGCGGGTAATTGTGATACGGCGGCAGTCATCGGCTGGAGAGGCGGGCGCGCGGAAGGTTGAGAGTGTCGCAGTTTAGCTCGTGAGCGCAGCGCTTGAGCCGGGAAAGCTCTTGTTCATGCGGTGCTTGCGGGAAGAATATTTGAACAACTAACTGGCACAATACGCGATTGGCAACCTTCCGTATCGTGAAACCATGTTCAGCAAGTTCATCAGGGCAAACAATCGTTCCGCAGAAGCCGCCGCCGCAAGTTCACCGGCAGCCGTTGCCGAGCCGGTATGGGAAGAACGGCTGCAGGCGGCAATGGGTAACGACACGGATCTGCTGGCAGTAGCGAAAGACGCGCCGTCGATCGACATCAAGCTCTCTGCGGTGCTGGCGCTGACGGGTGAGGATGCACTGCGCCAGGCCGAACGGGAGTTTCGCACGCACGACCGGCGTGTTCATCGAGCCGTCAAGCAGCGTTATGAGGCTCAGGTCGGGCGCCGCGAAATGAGCGTTCGCGCCGAAGATCTGATCCGCACTGCGGCGTCCCTTGCCGCCGAGGCGACGGTTCCGGCCAACCACCTGGTCGAACTTGATCATGCCTGGCGCGCGCTCGACTCCGGCTTGCTCGAAGAGGCGCAAAAGACAAGATTTCTCGATCTGCAGGCAGGCCTGGCAAAACGGCTGCGCGAACACAGCGAACACAAGCGCTCGGTAAGCCGCTGGTCGGCAGATGCGAGGCAGGTGCTGACCCGTTTCGACGCCGGCTGCGCCGGGGTAGCGAACGCCGCCCTTGAGCCGGGCGAACTGGTCGCCGCGTTCGCCGCGGCGAACCGGCAAGCAGAGGCCACGCTGGCGACGGTTCCGGCGCCGGAAGGAGCAGCGATAGCCGATGCCGATGCCCTTGCTGCGCTGGATCAGGCACTGCGTGCGGCCTTGCAGCAGTCGGAACTGATCGGGCGCCGGTTGATGATTCTCGATGATCTGCAGCGGGGCACGGCGCCGCAGCAGACGGATGTGCCGGACGGCGCAGCGGCGACCGCACCGCTTGCAGAATCGCCGGTGCAGCGCTGGCAGGCGTCGGCGGTCATTGCCGATCAGGGCATCGAGAACGCGCTTAACGCCCGCTTTGGAGAATGGCAGAGCATTCAGGACAAGGCGCAGCGGAAAAGTCAGAGCGACAGGCAGCAACGCGCCGATGCAAAGGGCAGGGAGGTGCATCAGGAGCGCGTTCAGGCCCTGGCCAAGGTGGTGAGTGCCGCTGAGGAAGCGCTCGCCGGTGGCCACCTGGGCGAGGCCGTGAAACATCTGTCGATCCTGCAGGCCACGCCCGGCAATGGCGAGGCCGGCGCTGCACTGCAAGCCCGCATCGATGCTGCTCAGGCCGAAGTCGCCCGCCTCAAGGGCTGGCAGCACTGGGGTGGCGGACAGGTCAGGCACGATCTCGTCGAGGAAGCCGAGGCGCTCGCCCGTTCCGTCGCCGTCGTCGAGGGAGCGCGTCCGGCCAAGCTGCCGGTCGGACAGCTGGAGAAAAACATCGAGCGCTTGCGCGCCAGCTGGAAGGAACTGGATCGCCTGGGCGGAGCAACCAGCAAGGCGATATGGCAACGCTTCGACAGCGCACTGAAAGCCGCCCATGTTCCGGTGGCGGAGCACCTGAACCGCTTGAATGAGGCGAGGCTGGCGAATCTCACCCTGCGCAAGGCTCTGCTCGACACACTGGATGCACAATACGCCGGCGGCGACGAGTCCGGCACGGTGCCCGACTGGAAGGAAGTGGCGCGGGTGCTGGCCCACTTTCAATCGGAGTGGCGCAAGCTCGGACCGCTGGAACATACCGTGCCGCACAAGAAGCGGACGGCCTTGATGGAGCGCATGAAAGCGAGTGTGGCGCGCCTGGAGGAACCGTTACACGAACTGCAGCGCGGTGCGCAGGCCGAGCGCGAGCAGTTGATCGTTCGCGCCAGGCAATTGAGCGAGAACGCGCAGAATCGCGATGCGGTGGCCAAGGTCCGCGAGTTGCAGATGTCATGGCAGCAGCATGCCAGGTCGAGGCCGCTGCCGCACAGGGTGGAAAATGCGTTGTGGGCGGAATTCAAGGCGGCGACCGGAGCCGTCATGAGTCGCCGCGAGGAGGCGCTAAAGGCCCGCAATGTTCAGTCAGATGTCAATCGCAAGACGCGCGAGGCCTTGCTTGAGCGCCTGCGTCAACTGGGGCAGGATGAACCGGCGGCAGAGACCAGGCGCAGCCTGGCGGTGCTTGAAGCGGAATGGCAAAAGGCGGGTGAGGTGCCCGGCAACCAGGCGGCCAGGCTGGACTCGTTGTTTCGCGACGGGCGCGACAGAGCGCTGCAATATGTGGCGGGCAGCGCGCAGAGGCTTTGGCATGGCACGTGCGATACCCTCGTTGCCAAGCTGGCGCTTTGCGACGAGACAGAGGCACTTGTTCCCTCCGCGCCCGCCGACGTTTCCGCCATCGAAGCCCGTTGGGCAGCGCTGCCTGCCCTGCCGTCGCGCTGGGAGCCGGCGCTGCAAGCGCGATTCAAGTCCGCCGTTGACCAGGCAGGCGGCGGCAGGGCGGCGCAGGGCGGCGAAACCGCTGCCTGCGGCGGGGCGCTGGATGATCTCCTGCTGCAACTGGAATCCGCCCTCGATATGCCCTCGCCCGCGGCATTTCAGGCGGCAAGACGTTCGCTCAAGTTGCTGGCGATGAAAAATGCGATGGAAGGAAGGCGGCCGGCCAGTCCGCCGGCGGCGGACATCGACACACTGAGCGCCGCGGTTTTCGGCGGCGCGCGCCGCAGCGTCGAACAAGGTCAGCGCGTCGCCGCCATTGTTGCCGTGCTGCGCCTGTCGCCGCCCGGCAGCAAGGGCAGGTAGCCGGATCGATCAAGCAGCGACCAGGACGGAACGGAAGCCGATACGCCCGGCGCCGCAGGAGGCTTCGCCCGGGCGACCGAGCGAAGATTGCCTTCCGACTTTTAGTACGCTCAGGCCTGCTTGACCGGAATCCCGCCTATCCTTGCCTTCCATTCCGCGGGACCCGTGATGTGCACCGAGGTGCCGAGGGCGTCGACGGCGACGGTGACCGGCATGTCCTTCACCTCGAACTCGTAGATGGCTTCCATGCCGAGGTCGGCAAAGCCCACCACTTTGGCTGACTTGATCGCCTTGGCGACCAGGTAGGCGGCGCCGCCGACGGCCATCAGGTAGGCCGACTTGTTGTCCTTGATTGCCTCGATCGCGACCGCGCCGCGCTCGGACTTGCCGATCATCGAAATCAGTCCGGTCTGCTCCAGCATCATGCGCGTGAACTTGTCCATCCGCGTCGCCGTGGTGGGGCCGGCGGGGCCCATCACTTCATCGCGCACCGGATCGACCGGGCCGACATAGTAGATGACGCGATTGGTGAAATCGACGGGGAGTTTCTCGCCCTTCGCCAGCATGTCGGCAATGCGCTTGTGGGCGGCATCGCGGCCGGTCAGCATCCTGCCGTTCAGAAGCAGTTTCTGGCCCGGTGTCCAGGCCGCCACCTGCGTCTTGCTCAGGCTGTTCAGGTCCACCCGCGTAGCCGTGGCGGCATCGGCCTGCCAGGTCACCTTGGGCCAGTCTTCGAGACTGGGCGGCTCGAGTTTCGCCGGGCCGGAGCCGTCCAGATGGAAATGGATGTGGCGCGTCGCGGCGCAGTTGGGGATCAGCGCCACCGGCAGGTTGGCGGCGTGGCAGGGGTAGTCGAGCACCTTGACATCGAGCACGGTGGTCAGGCCGCCGAGGCCCTGCGCGCCGATGCCAAGCGCATTGATCTTTTCGTAAAGTTCAAGGCGCAGTTCCTCGGCCCGGTTCTTCGCCCCGCGTGCCTTCAGTTGCTGGATGTCCACCGGTGCCATGATGGCTTCCTTGGCCAGCAGCATGGCCTTTTCCGGAGTGCCGCCGATGCCGACGCCGAGGATGCCGGGCGGGCACCAGCCGGCGCCCATGGTCGGCACCGTCTTGAGGATCCAGTCGACCAGGTCGTCGGAGGGGTTCAGCATGGCGAACTTGGCCTTGGCCTCCGAGCCGCCGCCCTTGGCGGCGCAGATGACTTCGACGTGATGGCCGGGCACGATTTCGTAATGCACCACCGCCGGCGTGTTGTCTTTGGTGTTCTTGCGTGTTCCGGCGGGGTCGGCGAGCACCGAGGCGCGCAGCGGATTGTCGGCATTGCCGTAGGCGCGGCGCACACCCTCATCGACCATTTCCTGCACCGAGAGCGTGGCATCCCACTGCACCTGCATGCCGACCTTGAGGAATACCAGCGCAATGCCGGTGTCCTGACAGATGGGGCGGTGGCCTTCCGCCGACATGCGGCTGTTGGTCAGGATCTGGGCGATGGCGTCCTTCGCTGCCGGCGATTCTTCGCGATCATAGGCAGCGCCGAGGGCCTGGATGTAATCGAGCGGATGGTAGTAGCTGATGAACTGGAAGGCGTCGGCGATGGACTGGATCAGGTCGTCCTGGCGGATGGTGGTCATGAAAGCTCCGATGGTGGTTTAGTGTTTTCCGGCGACAAGAGTCTGCATCATGATCTTGTCCGTGTAGGCGATGGCGATGGCTGAAAACAGGAAGGCGATGTGGATCGCGACCTGGGCGATGATGACGCGGTCTTCGACATGCGGGGCATTGATGAAAGTGCGCAGCAGGTGGATAGAGGAAATGCTTATCAGCGCGACTGCCAGTTTGACCTTGAGCACGCCGGCATTGACGTGCGAGAGCCACTCCGGCTGGTCCGGATGCTCCTCCAGGTCCAGACGCGAAACGAAGGTCTCATAGCCGCCGATGATGACCATGATCAGCAGATTGGCGATCATCACCACGTCGATCAGTCCCAGCACGATGAGCATGACTTCCGAATCGGTCAGCGTCCCGGCCTTGCTCACCAGATGGGCCAGTTCCAGCATGAACTGGTACACATAGACGCCCTGGGCGACGATCAGGCCGAGGTAGAGCGGGGCCTGCAGCCAGCGACTCCAGAAGATGAAAATCTCCATCGGTTTGATCAGTTTGTTCATGGCGGGCAGGTGCTTGAGTGGTGCGGAGCAGCAATCTTAACCCAGGAGCCGGGGGGCTGATGTCCGCCGGCAGCGTAAGTCGCATGTAAGGCTCTTTCGCTTTAATCCGGAACCACCTAAAATCGGCGGAACTGGCAAGCGCAGCCATTGCCGGCAGTGATTTCTTGTCCAGGCAGCAAAAGGCTACGCCCGGCCAATGCGGCAGAAGCTTAAAGTCGTCCGGATTTCATCCGGTTACATGCGAGAGGAGAGGTATCAATGTCCAGCATCGAATCAAACGTCACGGAAAGTCGTGTATTTCCCCCGTCCGACGCCGTGGTCAAGAAAGCGACCATTTCCGGAATGGCCGCCTACGAGGCGCTGTGCAAGGAAGCCGATCAGGATTATTCCGGCTACTGGGCGCGGCTGGCCAGGGAACATGTCAGTTGGAAGCAGGTATTCACCAAGTCGCTGGACGACTCCAAGGCCCCTTTCTATCAGTGGTTTGCCGACGGCACGCTGAACGTCTCCTACAACTGCCTTGACCGCAACATTGAAGCCGGCCTCGGCGACAAGGTCGCCATAATTTTCGAAGCCGACGGCGGTCAGGTCAGCAAGGTGACCTACAAGGAACTGCTGGCCCGTGTTGCCCAGTTCGCCAACGCCTTGAAGGCGCAAGGCATCAAGAAGGGCGACCGCGTCCTGATCTATATGCCGATGTCGGTCGAGGGCGTGATTGCGATGCAGGCCTGCGCCCGCATCGGCGCCGTTCATTCGGTGGTGTTCGGCGGCTTCTCCGCCAAGAGCGTGCAGGAACGCATCCAGGATGCCGGCGCGATCGCAGTCATCACCTCCGACGAGCAGTGCCGCGGCGGCAAGAACATTCCCTTGAAGCCGGCTGTCGACGACGGCATCGCCATGGGCGGTTGCGAGTCGATCAAGACGGTCGTCGTCTTCAAGCGTACCGGCGGCCCCTGCAACATGGTGGCCGGCCGCGACATATGGTGGCAGGACGCCGTCGCCGGTCAGCCCGACGTGTGCGAACCGGAGTGGGTCGGCGCCGAGCATCCGCTGTTCCTGCTTTACACCTCCGGTTCCACCGGCAAGCCCAAGGGCGTCCAGCACAGTTCGGGCGGTTATCTGCTGCACGCCATCCTGACCATGAAGTGGACCTTCGACATCAAGCCGGACGATGTCTTCTGGTGCACCGCCGACATCGGCTGGGTCACCGGGCATACCTACATCACCTACGGCCCGCTGGCCTGCGGCGCCACCGAAATCGTCTTCGAAGGCGTGCCGACCTATCCCGATGCCGGCCGCTTCTGGAAGACCATCGAGAAGCACAAGGTCAACATTTTCTACACCGCGCCGACCGCCATCCGCTCGCTGATCAAGGCCGGCGAAAACGCGCCGACGACGCATCCGAAGAACTACGACCTGAGCAGCCTGCGCATCCTTGGCTCAGTAGGGGAGCCGATCAATCCGGAAGCCTGGATGTGGTACTACAACAACGTCGGCGGCGCGCGCTGCCCGATCGTCGATACCTTCTGGCAGACCGAGACCGGCGGCCACATGATCACGCCGCTGCCGGGCGTCACGCCGCTGGTGCCGGGTTCCTGCACCCTGCCTTTCCCCGGCATACAGGCCGCGATTGTCGATGAGACCGGCAATGATGTGGAATGGGGCAAGGGCGGCTTCCTCGTCGTCAAGAAGCCATGGCCGGCGATGATCCGCACCATCTACGGCGATCCGGATCGCTACCAGAAGTCCTATTTCCCGGTCGATTTCGGCGGCAACCTGTATCTCGCCGGCGACGGCGCGATGCGCGATGCCAAGACCGGCTACTTCACCATCATGGGCCGCATCGACGATGTGCTGAATGTGTCCGGGCACCGCATGGGCACCATGGAAATCGAGTCGGCGCTGGTCTCCAATCCGCTGGTGGCGGAAGCTGCGGTGGTGGGGCGTCCCGATGACCTGACCGGCGAGGCCATCTGCGCCTTCGTGGTTCTCAAGCAGTCGCGCCCGACGGCGGAAGAGGCGAAGAAGATTGCCAACGAACTGCGCAACTGGGTCGGCAAGGAAATCGGCCCGATTGCCAAGCCCAAGGACATCCGCTTCGGCGAGAACCTGCCCAAGACGCGTTCCGGCAAGATCATGCGCCGTCTGCTGCGCAGTCTGGCCAAGAACGAAGAAATCACGCAGGATGTGTCGACGCTGGAGAACCCGGGGATTCTCGATCAACTCAAGCAGAATGCCTGAGTCGATCAGGCGGCGGGTTCCCGGAATGCCCGATCAGGTGCAGCAGAAGTCCTGACGGCTTGCCAACAGCATGGAAGAGCGTCCCTCGCAAGATGGGCGCTCTTTTTTTGTGCAGCGATCCGGAACGCTTGAATTTCGCGCCGCACTGCAGGGCACCAATGCCTTCATCCGGTCGCCAACCGGTGCTTGGCCGGAAACTTCGAATGGGTGCTTCAGACTGGGAGTCGACTGCTGACATTGTCATAGCCAAAGAGAGGCCGCTGTACGCCCGAAACCTGCCGCTACCCTTGGCTCCGACTTAGAGCGCGCAGCAAGGTCGCAAACAGTTCCTCAGGGGTAAATGGCTTGGTCAAGAAGTCATTCATTCCCGCTGCGACGCATTGCGCCCTGTCCTCGTCGGATACATTGGCGGTCATGGCAATGATAGGGATGCCACTGTAGCCGGCCAACTGACGTATCTGTCGCGCCGCGTCCAGCCCATTGATCTTGGGCATCTGCATATCCATGAAGATGGCCGCATAGAGTCCCGCCCTTGCCTTGGCGACGGCTTCGGCACCGTCTTCTGCGGTATCGACGATCAAATCGAGAGCATCCAACTGCATCTGGGCCACTTCCCGGTTGATCGGCTCGTCATCGACCACCAGAATGCGATGAGCAAAATAGCGTTCCTTGATTGTCGTGGCGTCAGAACTGTTCATCGCAGGTTCCGCCGCAACCGCCGGCACCTCCTTGATGGCCAGCCTTGCGGTAAACCAGAAGGTGCTGCCCACACCGGGCGTACTCTCAACCCCCGTATCACCGCCCATCAACAGGGCAAGACGTCTGGAGATGATCAGACCCAATCCCGTACCGCCGTACTTGCGGGTCATGGAGTCATCCGCCTGAGTGAAGGCGTGGAACAGTCGCTCCTGCTGCTCAGGACTGATACCGATCCCTTGATCAGCAACCTCGATACGCAGCAACACACCGTGGCTATCTTTATCTACGGCTCTGGCGCGGACAGTAATCCGTCCATGCTCCGAGAACTTGATGGCATTGCCGGTGAAATTGATCAATATCTGCTTCACACGCAGAGCGTCGCCGCAAAACACGTCGGGCAGGGCGGGGTCGATTTCGCGGGAGAGTTTCAGCCCCTTGACGATGGCCGCAGCACCTTGCATGCTTATCACGTTGTCAATCGCCTGCGAGAGGAAGAAGTCCTTCTTTTCCAGCGTCATTCGGTCGGATTCGATCTTGGAGATGTCGAGGACGTCGTTGATGACCTCGAGCAGATGCGCCGCCGACCCCTTGCTCTTCTTGAGCCAGTCGATCTGCTTGGGGTCGGTAGCACGCATCAACACCAGGTCGATCATGCCCATCACGCCATTCATCGGCGTGCGTAGTTCGTGGCTCATGTTGGCGAGAAACACACTCTTGGCAACGTTGGCAGCCTCGGCGGCTTGCTTGGCAACGGTTAGCGATTTGTTGGACGCTTCGAGGTCGGCGGTACGGGCAACGACGAGCTGTTCTAAGTGGTTGCGGTGCTGAACGAGTTCGTCCTCAGCCCGCTTGCGTTCGGTGATGTCGGTGCCGGTCCCTACAAAGAATGAGCGCCCCTGCGACTCCAGTTTGACCCCCGTAAGATAGAGATGTACCAGATGGCCATCTTTCGCCATCATCGGTGCCTCAATCGAATCGAAACCCTTTTCCATTACTCCTCTTATGGCATTCGCAACGGCATCTTTGTCATCCGGCAAAAACCAGTCCGTAGCAAGACGGCCTTTCATCTCGTCAGCCCCATACCCCAAGAGCAGTTCATGCTGCTTGTTCCAGCGTACCAACTGGATTTCCGGGTAGGTGTAGATGTAGAAGATGCCAGGGAGACCGTCCAATAGCTTTTCCGAAAATAGCTGCTCTTCGCGCAGCGACTTTTCCATCCGGTATCTTTCCGTGACATCGCTAAACACCAGCACCACGCCGACGATTTTTCTCTCAGCATTCCTGATGGGGGCTGCGCTGTCGGCAATCTGGTATTCCTGCCCGTCCCTGGCCAGCAATACCGTATGGTTGGCGAGGCCGACCACCCGCTCGTGTTCCATCACCAATTCAAACGGGTTTGCGACCGGTTCGCGGGTGTCCGCATTGACGATGCGGAATATCTCGGACATCGGGTGACCCATGGCGTCGGCCAGGGTCCAGCCGGACAAGCGTTCCGCCGTCGTGTTCATTCGGGTTATCCGCCCTGCCGGGTCGGTGGCAATTACCGCGTCACCGATGGAGTGCAGGGTAATGGCGAGGCTTTCCTGGCTCTCCTTCAGCGCGTTTTCGCGTTGGCTCCACGTCTCAATCAGGCGATTGAAACCACCAGCCAGCTGGCCGACTTCGTCTTGACTGGTGACGGGTAGAGGTGGCGGGATCCGGTCGGTTTCTGACAGCGCGACCATCGCACCCGCAGTCGCAACCAGCGGTGAAAGCTGTCGTTTCAACATCCACCAGATCAGGCCACCTGCCAGCAGGGTCAGAAAGAGCGTAACCAGCAACATTCGCTGCTGCATGTCGCCAATTGGGGCAAAGGCCTCGGCAGTGGGCAAATCAACCGCCGCAAACCAGTTCGCGCTGGGTATGCGTTTTGTCGAAGTCAGACTTTCAATACCAAAGCGGTTGACGAAAACGGCAGAACCTTCGTATCCCTGAATAAAACGATCCATCGTCGGGATCATGCCGGGGGACGGCAATGTTTCCATGATGCGGCTCTTGAGTGAGGCAGTGACAATCAGCCGGTCTTTTGGCGTGATAAGCATATAGCCGCCGGTCTTGCCGTAGCCGCCTTTGGTGACCTTGTCGAGGAAGCTGGGCCTGGTCAAGTCGGTCACTCCCACGAGAACACCAATCACTTTGCCCTTGGCATCACGAATGGGTGCCGACATGGCGAAAATCGGAGCCTTCACTGCTACACCTATGCGCGGCTTACCGATAGCAGATTTGCCTTCCTTGGTCGGGGTGATTATGTAATCCCTGTCACTGTAATTGATGCCGACACGACCATAAGAGATCGGTACAGAGGCAATCGCCGTGCCATCCAAGCCGGTGACAAAGAGGCCAGCATTGAACATGATCTGAATGGTTGGACTAGTCTCCAGACGTATTTGCAAGGCTGCCGGGTCACCTAGCATGGATGGATCCACTCTTCTGGTGGCGTACTGTTCCAACGCCGCCAACCTATCCCGCATCTCGTCATCGACTTGTGATGCGATAAAGGAAGCGGTGGAGAACTGCTGTTCGCCCAACAGCCGTTCCATGTCCTCGCGGAGCATCCGGCTGGTGTAAAGCGACAGCATCCAGATGCTGATTACGAAAACTGTCAGCGCGGACAGGGTGATTCTTGTTTTGAGCGAGTGTCGTACGAGGCGCAGAGGAGTCATCTGGGCATCTTCCGTTGGAAGTGTGGTTTGTCTAGCAGTAATGCTGGACACGACGCGTTAGCATCATGCTACTCCGGTCTTTTCGCTCTGGGTAATCTTCCGGCGGCGTCGCGACGGCTGGTCCACCACTGACACCGGCCCTTCAAATCCCATTCCTACGTCATCGCCAACGACCGTTGCCGCTGCAATGCCGAAGTACATCGCGCCCGATTGCCGACATTCGATCTGAGCGTCGGCTCCCGGTAAAGTCGAATGGTCACGATAGACTGTTCTGGTCTCCTGACATTGTCATTGCCATGGGCCGTTGCAGGGCGCATTGCGGTCATCCAGCCGGTACTCTGCCAGCAAGGGATACTTGGCTTTGCAGCCGTCATGGCGAGTTGTCATCCGGCTTGCGCAGCCGCACCGTGAACCAGAGCAGCGAACCCGCACCGGGCTTGCTGTCGACGCTGATCTCACCACCCATCAGCCCGATCAGCTGTGAGCACAGCGTCAGGCCGAGGCCGGTGCCGCCGTAGGCGCGGGTGGTCGAGCCGTCGCCCTGTTCAAACAGGTTGAAAATCCGCCGCTGGTCCGCCGGCTCGATGCCGATGCCGGTATCCCGCACGTCGAAGCGCAGCAGCACATCGCCTGCACTCTCCTCGGCCACGGTGGCGGCGACGCTGACACTTCCCCGGGCGGTGAATTTGATCGCGTTGTCGATCAGGTTCAGCAGTATTTGCTGGAGGCGCGGGGCGTCACCCAGCACCTGCAACTGCGCCAGCGCGGGGGCGGTTTCGATGCTCCAGCCGAGACCCTTGCCGGCGGCCTGCGGGGCGAACAGGCCGTTCAGCTTGTCGAGCACGGCGGCCAGCCTGAACTGCCCGTGCTCCAGGCTGAGCTGATTGGCTTCCAGCGCCGAGATGTCGATCAGACTGGTGATCAGCGCCAGCAGTTGCGTGGATGCCCGCTTGAGTTTTCCGAGATGATCCGCCTGCTTCGGATCGGTGGCGCGCAGCAGGGCCAGTTCGGTCATGCCCATGATGCCGCTCATCGGCGTGCGCAGTTCGTGGCTGATATTGCGCAGGAAGACCGTCTTGCTGTGATGGGCGTTGCTTGCAGACTCCTTGGCGATGGAGAGCCCCAGCGCACAGGCCGAGACGAGTTCCTGCAGGATGTCGCGCTGGGCCTCGACTTCCTTGCGCAAGGCTTCACGCTCCAGCAGGTTGCGGATTCGCTGGCGGGCGATGTCGACGTTGATCGGCTTGGTCATGTAGTCGGCGGCGCCCAGCGCCAGGCCGGCGCTCTCGGCCGCCGTGTCGCCCAGCGCCGTGATGAAAACCACCGGAATCGAACATAGCCGCGGCTCGGCCTTCAAGCGCCGGCAGGTCTCGTAGCCGTCCATCTCCGGCATCATCACGTCGAGCAGGATCAGGTCCGGCGCTATCTCCAACGCCAACGCCAGTCCCGCCGCGCCCGAGGTCACGATTTGCAGAGCGAAGTCGTCTCCCAGCGCCGCCCCGAGCGTGTACAGGTTGGCCGGATGGTCGTCGATGGCGAGGATTCTTGGTTTCGCATCTGTCATGTGGTGGTGTCCAGGTGATGGGTTGTCGCCAGGTGGCGCAGGCGCTCCAGGGCCAGGTCGAAGTGCAAGCCTTCGAGCAGCTTCCCGGCCTCGTTTACTTCCGCGGCCATGACCGTGCCGGCAACGGCGTCCTGCAAGGCGCGGAAGCGGCCGATGGCGGCGAACATGTGTTGCGCCAGCAGGGGCAGCAACTCCTCCACCAGCGCCGCGACGCGCGCCACGTCCAGGGGCTGGTCCGCCACGGCCGGCATTGCGACGGCATCTATGCCGCTCGCTTCCGCCGCCGGCAGCCACTTGGCAAGCTCCGCCTTGAGTATCTCGAACATGACCGGTTTGGTCAGGACGCCGTCCATGCCCGCCGCCAGACAGCGCCGCCGGTCTTCGGCGAAGGCCTCGGCGGTGAGGGCGACGATCGGCCGGCGCGGCGCACCGGTCTCTTCTTCCCTGCGCCGTATCGCTGCGGTGGCGCGGTAGCCGTCCAGGTGCGGCATCTGCACGTCCATCAGGATCAGGTCGGCCGCTTCGCCCCGGTCAAGGGCGTCGAGCGCCTGCTGCCCGTCCGCCGCCACCACCGTGTCGAGGCCGAGCTTGTGCAGCAGAATCCCGATCACCTTCTGGTTGCCGGGCTCGTCCTCGACCACCAGCACCCGTCCGGCGAGTTGTGCCGGTCTGCCGGAACCCGCGCCGGCGTCAGAGGCTGGAGGTGCCGGGCGCTCCGCCGCAACCCGTCCGGCGCGGATGCGGAACCAGAAACGCGAGCCGCGCCCGACCTCGCTGTCGACGCCGGCCTCGCCTCCCATCAACTGCGCCAGAGTGGCGACCAGGGACAGGCCGAGGCCGCTGCCGCCGTAGTTGCGTGTGATGCTGCTGTCGGCCTGTGAGAAGGGCTGGAACAGCTGCGCCTGATCGTCTTGGGCGATGCCGATGCCGCTGTCGCTGACACTGAATTCGAGCAGCGTCGTCTGCCCGTCGCCGCCGACTTCGCGGGCTTCGATGCGGATCTGTCCCTCTGCGGTGAATTTGACGGCGTTGCCCACCAGGTTGGAAAGCATCTGCCGCACGCGGTGCGGGTCGCCCAGATAATTCCTGGGCGCCCCGCTCCAATCGGTTTCGATGCGCAAGCCCTTGCCGCGGGCGGTCTGAGCGAACAGCGCCTGGGCTTCGCCGATGACTTGTTCCGGTTCCAGGGCAATGACTTCGAGCTCGACCTTGCCCGCCTCGATCTTCGACAGGTCCAGAATGTCGTTCAAGAGTGTCAGCAGGGTCTGCCCGGAACCGAGGATGGTGCGCGCGTAATCCAACCGCTCGGCCTCGCTGACGGCGGGCATCTGCAGCACTTGCGCCATGCCCAGGATGCCGTTCATCGGTGTACGAATTTCATGGCTCATCGCCGCCAGGAAGCGGCTCTTGGCGATGTTGGCGGCATCGGCTGCTTCCTTGGCAACGGTCAGTTCGTCGGCGCGCTTGCCCTTTTCTTTGTTTTGAAAGGCCAGTTCCGTATTGGCGATCGCCAGTTCATCGGCGCGCTTGCCTTTCTCTTCGTTTTGAAAGGCCAGTTCCCCAACAAGTTCATCCAAGTGCTTCCGCTGCTGTGCCAGTTCTGCTTCTACTTTCTTGCGCGCGGTGATGTCTATGCAAAAGCCGATCAGGCTATGCGGCTGACCTGCGTCATCGCACTCCAGATCACCACGACCGGAAATCCAGCGTGTGTCCCCTCCGGGAAGAACCACTCGATACTCTTGGACGAACGGCGTACGATCACAGATTGCGTCTGCTATCTGCATTTCTGCTTTTTGTAGATCGTCGGGATGCAAGGCCGCTTGCCAAGTCTCGTAGCTCGCTTTGTCGTTGGCAGGGTTCAGTCCGAACAAACGGAAGAACTCGTCGGACCATTTTGTTTCTCCGGTCTTGAAACTCCAGCTATAGGCTCCAGCCCTGGCGGCCCGCTCGGCGAATCGTATATTTTCATTCGCCCTGCGCAATTCAGCTTCGCTTGAGGCCAGCAGCTTTTCGGCTTGCTTGCGCTCGGTTATGTCAGTCAGGGCGATGCGTATCGACGCGCCGCCAGCGCCAGGTTTCTGCATTACGCATTCCAACTGCGCCTGAAACACCGTGCCGTTGCCGCGCTGCACAGCCACGTCCACCTTGCCTTTGCCGCCCCCTTGCTTCACTTCCAGGAAAAGCGTCATCCAGCGCGGCTGGTCTTCGGTAAGCACCAGAGAAGTGAAGCTTCGCCGCAGCAGCTTCTGGCGCTCGCCGCCGAGCAGAGCCACGGCGGTGAGGTTGATCTCCTCGATCATGCCGTCTGCACTGAGCTCGAGATAGCCGAGCGGGGCGAAGTCGTAGAGATCGAGATAGCGGTCGCGCGATTCCTCGAGGGCGACCTGTCCTTGGCGCAGGGTCTCGTTCTGCATTTCCAGCTCGATCTGATGCACCCGAAGTTCTTGCAGGACTTTTTTGGATTCTTCGGGTGATAGGAACCTATCGTCTCTCGACTCTTCGCTCAGAATGTGCCGGGTGACGGCTTCCGCCCGCTGCCGCAGCGACAAGGCGCCGGGTTTCTTTTCGTCATCTGAAGTCATGGCCTTACCTGCCAGCCGGTTATCGCAATCGTGGCCGACATGAACCCGGCAGTGCTAGGCGACAGACTAGGTGACGAGCGCCACCGGCCCAGCGATGACGGACTGAGGACAGCCCTGCACCAGCATCGAATCATTGCTGCGGGGGGGGGGGGGCTGGCAAATCGGCTTGACCTCGCCATCGGCGTGGCGCGAGCCGTGGGCCGTGGGCCGTATTCTTTTTCTGTTTTTCCGGTTGCCATGAGAACCCCTTAGCCCATATGTCTAAAGTTAGTTAGGCTCTGTCGCCATAGTACGCCTGTTCAGGTTCGAGGTGATGGCGACGCGGGTCGGGCATCCGACCGGCTCTGGTTGCAGCATCCAGCGGCTCACCGGGGTCGGCTAGTAGCCTGATACCGGTCGCTCGAGTCTCATGCGCACGGCATCACCAGTGACGGTTCCCGCTGCAATGAGTCATGCTTGCCGATGACGCCACGCCGGCAAGCCGCGCCTTTGAGACAAGCTTATCTTCGCTGCCGGGACAAACCCCGGCAAGCAACTGCCGCGCTGCAGCATGCGGGGAGCATGTCAGTCACATGCTCGTGGCGGCATTTTCTTTTTGCGGTATCTGTTCCGGCTGGAACCGTGCGGGTTAGGATTGGTGCTGACTCAGGCACCTATTGGAGGTGAATATATGATTCGTTCGCGACTCACGGCGCAGCGTCTCGCCTTTCTGTTCCTGCTCGGCTGCTTCCTGTTCAACTATCCATTGCTTTCGGTGTTCAACCGCGGCGGCAGCTTTTTCGGGCTGCCGCCGCTGTATGCCTGGCTGACGGGATCGTGGCTGGCGCTGATTGCGCTGATGGCCTGGGTGGTCGAAAGCCGGGCCGACTGAGATGCTGCAAGGCTGGGTGATCGTTCTCGCTTCGTTTCTGTATCTGGGCATCCTGTTTGCGATCGCCTGGTATGCCGACCGGCGTGCCGACAGCGGGCGCTCGCTGATCGCCAATCCGGCGGTGTATGCGCTCTCGCTGGGCGTCTATTGCACCACCTGGACCTTCTACGGCAGCGTCGGTCGCGCAGCGGCCAGCGGCATCGGCTTTCTGCCCATCTACCTCGGCCCGACCCTGCTGTTTGCGCTGGCCGGTTTCATCCTGCACAAGATGATCCGCGTCGCCAAAACCAACCGCATCACCTCGATCGCCGACTTCGTCGCCTCGCGCTACGGCAAGAGCCAGTTGCTCGGCGGCCTGGTGACGGTGATCGCGGTGGTCGGCGTGATTCCCTACATCGCCCTGCAACTCAAGGCGGTCTCCAACAGTTTCGCCATTCTCGCCAGTTACCCGGATATCATAATGCCGGCCAAGGCCGGCGCCGTGCCGTTGTTGCAGGACAGCGCGCTGTATGTGGCGATGATTCTGGCGGCCTTCACCATCCTCTTCGGCACCCGCCATCTGGATGCCACCGAACGCCACGAAGGCATGGTGGCGGCCATTGCGGTCGAGTCCGTGGTCAAACTCGTGGCCTTTCTGGCGGTGGGGGTCTTCGTCGTCTGGGGCATGCATGACGGCGTCGGCGACATTTTCGCGCAGGCGGCGCTTGCACCGGAAGTTGCACACCGTCTCGCCAGCGCCGACTCTCCGGCGGCCTACGGCACCTGGGGCACGCTGATCTTTCTTTCCATGTTCGCCTCGCTGCTGCTGCCGCGCCAGTTCCAGATCGCGGTGGTCGAAAACGTCGATGAAAGCCATCTGCGCCGCGCGGTGTGGATGTTCCCGCTCTACCTGTTCCTGATCAACCTGTTCGTGTTGCCCGTGGCGCTGGCCGGCCTGCTGCATTTTCCGGGTGGCGGCGGCGTCGACGCCGACACCTTTGTCCTGACCTTGCCGATGGCCCACCAGCAGGAAGCGCTGGCGCTCTTCGTGTATATCGGCGGCCTGTCGGCGGCGACCGGCATGGTCATCGTCGAAACCATCGCGCTGTCCACCATGGTCTGCAACGATCTGGTGATGCCGCTGCTGTTGCGTCTGCCGGTGCTGGGGCTGGCAGCGCGCGCGGATCTGTCGGGCCTGCTGCTGGAGATCCGGCGCTGGGCCATTGCCGTCATCCTCTGCCTCGGCTATCTGTATTTTCGCGTGGCCGGCGAAGCCTACGCGCTGGTGTCGATCGGGCTCATCTCTTTTGCTGCGGTGGCGCAGTTCGCCCCGGTGGTGATCGGCGGCCTGTTCTGGAAGGGGGGTACCCGCGACGGTGCGCTGGCCGGATTGGCTGCGGGCTTTGTGCTGTGGACCTATACCCTGCTGTTGCCGTCTTTCGCCAAATCGGGTTGGCTGCCGGACGGCTTCATCGCACACGGCCTGTTCGGCATCGAACTGCTGCGTCCGCAGGTCTTGTTCGGCCTTGCGGGGCTTGACGAGATCACGCATTGTCTGGTGTGGAGCCTGCTGGTCAATATGGGCGCCTACATCGGCGTTTCCTTGATGCGCGTGCCGAACCTGCGTGAGGCGCGGCAGGCTACCCTGTTTGTCGGCGGCGCCGAGGCCGCCGGCATTCCCGGCTGGCGCGGCAGTGCCGGCATCGGTGACCTGCTGCCGTTGGCGGGACGATTTCTGGGTCTCGAACGCGCCCAGGAAGCTTTCTCCCGCCATGCCCGGCAGCGGGGGTTGCGCTCGCTCCATGAACTTCCTGCCGATACGCGCCTGGTGGGCTTTGCCGAAACCCTGCTGGCGGGCGCCATCGGCTCGGCGTCGGCGCGTGCCATGGTAGCGTCGGTGGTGACCGAGGAACCGCTGGGCATCGACGAGGTGATGAACATTCTCGACGAAGCCTCGCAGGTGCGGGCCTACACGCGGGAACTGGAGCAGAAGTCGAGGGAACTGACCCGCGCCACGGCGGAACTGCGCCAGGCCAATGCCCGCTTGCAGGAACTGGATCGCATGAAGGACGATTTCATTTCCACCGTCACCCACGAACTGCGCACCCCGCTGACCTCGATTCGCGCTTTCTCCGAAATGCTGCACGAGGATCCGCGGATCGATCTGGCGCAGCGCTCGCGCTTTCTCGGCATCATCGTCAGCGAGACCGTGCGCCTGTCGCGTCTGATCAACCAGATTCTCGATCTGGCCAAGCTTGAATCCGGTCGTGCCGAGTGGACCGTGGCGGCCGTCGATGTGGCCGAAGTCATCCGCGAAGCGGCGGATTCGCTGGCCCCGCTTTTCGTCGACAAGCGCGTCTCGCTGCAACTTGACGGCTGCGAGGCCGGGCTCAATGTGCTCGCCGACCGTGACCGGTTGATGCAGGTCATGGTCAATTTGTTGTCGAACGCACTGAAGTTCGTGCCGGTGGCCAGCGGCCGGGTGAAAGTCGACGTCGGCGCTGCGGCGGGTGAGGTGCGCGTCAGCGTCACCGACAACGGACCCGGCATCGAGGCCGGGGATCAGGAGGTGATTTTCGAAAAGTTCCGCCAGGGCACGGGCAATACCGACGTTCTCATCGACAAGCCGCAGGGCACCGGCCTCGGTTTGCCGATCAGCCGCCAGATCATCGAATATTTCAACGGCCGGCTATGGGTCGAAAGCACCCCCGGTGCCGGCGCCTGTTTTGTGTTCACACTACCCCGGCAGGCGGGCGATAATGGCGCAAGCCAGCCGACGGGAGAACAGCCTTGAGCCATCGCGTATTGATTGTGGATGATGAGCCGAACATCGTTATTTCGCTCGAGTACCTGATCAAGAAAGAAGGTTTCGAGGTTGCCGTGGCGACTGACGGCGAGGCTGCGCTGCAGCAGGCGGCGGACTTTGCACCCGACCTGATCCTGCTCGACGTCATGATGCCGAAGAAATCCGGCTTCGAGGTGTGTCAGGCCTTGCGCGCCGACCCGGCGCAGGCGGCGGTGAAAATCATCATGCTCACCGCCAGGGGGCGCGAGACGGAAGTCGCCAAGGGTCTGGCGCTCGGCGCCGATGCCTACATCACCAAACCGTTCTCGACCAAGGAACTGGTGCTGCAGATCAAGTCCTTGCTGGCATGAAGGCAAAGCTCCGTTTCATTCTCGCGGCCGGCGTGCTGGGGCTGCTGATGACCGGTCCCTTTGCGCTTACCGCCCTGCTGCTGTTCGCCGACGCAAAAGAGGCGGAACGCGCCGCCTTCGCCCAATTTCTCGTGCCGCGCCTGCCGTTGGGCGCCCTGATGACCCTGTTAGGCTTCATCGCCGGCCTGGCGCTGTTGCGCGGCCTGTTCCAGCAGTATGTGCACGGCCTGTTGCGCATGGCCGAGACCCTGCGCCTGATGCTGGGCGCCAACCGCAACTTCCGCGTCGCGCCCGAAGGTCCGCCCGAAGTGCGCGAACTGGGGCGTGCCGCCAACGATCTGGCGCAGCAGCGTGACGAGTTGCTGAATGACGTCGACGAACAGATCAGGCAGGCCAAGGCCAGCGTGGAGGAGGAAAAGAACCGCCTTGCCGCCCTGATGTCGGAACTGGCGCAGGGCGTCGTGGTCTGCAATCTCGATGGCCGCATCCTGCTCTACAACAGCCGCGCACGACTGCAGTTCACGGCGCTGGCGCAGGGGCCGACGTCGATGAGCGGCGGTGCGCTGATCGGTCTCGGCCGTTCGATTTTTTCCATTCTCGAGCGTGGCCAGATCACCCATTCGCTGGAAACCATTCAGCAAAGGCTGGCAAGGGGGAGTGCCGAGCCGACGGCCAACTTCATCACCTCGACGCGCAGCGGGCAGTTGCTGCGCGCCCAGATGGCCCCGGTGCTGCGCACCGGGGCCGGCGTCGCAACAACTGCCAATGTGGACAGCCCCCCCCCCACCCCCCCTGCCTGGCAGGGGGGCGACAACACCGGTTCGCAGGCTGCGCCTGCTCAAGGCGGTTTGGCGGCGGCTTCTATGGGTGCGCCGCTTGAGGTTACCGGCTACGTGCTGACCATCGAGAACATCACCCGCAATTTCGAGCGCGAAGCCGAGCGCGATCAGGCGCTGCAACTGCTGACCGACGGCAATCGCGCGGCGTTGGCCAACATCCGCGCGGCGGTGGAGACGCTGATCGACACGCCGGACATGGAAGCCGATTATCGCGAGCGTTTCACGCGCGTGATCGCGGACGAGTCCGCAGCCATGACCGAACGTCTCGAAGCCACCATGAACCGTTTCGCCGATGCCTTGAAAACGCGCTGGCCGCTGGAAGACGTGCTGGGGGTCGATATCCTGGCGGCGGCAGCGCGGCGCATCGAAGACCGGCTGCAGCTGTTGATCAAGAACGAAGATCAGGACACCAGCCTGTGGGTGCGGGTGGATAGCTTTGCCCTGATTCAGGCCATCACTTTTCTGGCGTCGCGGCTGCAGGAGCACTACTCGATTCGCGAGTTGCGCCTGCGGCTGGTGGCCGAAGGCAAGATGGTGTTTGTCGATCTGATCTGGTCGGGCAAGGTGGTCTCGTCCGAGACCTTGTATGCATGGGAACTGGAGCCGATGAGTGTCGGCGCCGAAATCAGCCCGTTGACGCTGCGCGACGTCATCGACCGGCACGGCGGCGAGATCTGGTACCAGCGCGACAAGGCAGCGCACAACGCCTTTTTCCGCATCGTCTTGCCGGCCGCGATCATGTCCGGGGTACAGGCAATGGACCCGGTCCCGCATGTGCGCAGCGAAAGCCGGCCCGAATATTACGACTTCGACCTGTTCGCTGCGCGCGATGCCGAAGGCTCCGGCATCGATCCCGAGCGCCGGCTGACCGATCTTGCGTACTCGGTGTTCGACACCGAAACCACCGGGCTGCAGCCATCGAACGGCGACGAGATCATCCAGATGGGCGCCGTGCGGATCGTGAACAACCGGCTGCTGCGCCAGGAAATCTTCGATCAGCTGGTCGACCCCGTGATCCCGCTCAAGCCCGAGGGCATTCCGATTCACGGCATTACCGAGGCCATGTTGAACGGCCAGCCCAGGCTGGACGTGGTGCTTCCCGCATTTCACGAGTTCTGCGCCGAGACGGTGCTGGTGGCGCACAACGCCGCCTTCGACATGCGTTTTTTCCAGCTGAAGGAAGACAGCCTCGGCGTCCGTTTCACCCAACCGGTGCTCGACACGCTGCTGCTCTCGGCGGTGATCCATCCCAACCAGGAATCACATGGCCTGGAGAGCATTGCCGAACGGCTCGGCATCAACGTCATCGGGCGGCACACCGCGTTGGGCGATGCCTTTGTCACCGGCGAAGTGTTCCTCAAGATGATTCCGCTGCTGGCGGACATGGGCATCGTCACCCTGCGCCAGGCACTCGACGCCGCGCAGAAGACCTATTTTGCCCGCATCAAGTATTGACATGGGCGAGCGCGAGATCCTGCCGCAAACCGCCGCCATTGGCCGATGCTCCCGCCGCATCGCCGGCGCACCCGATATCGCCGCTCTGGTGACGTGTGCCGCCGAAGCGCGCCGCCTGGCGGTGGCCTTGCAGCAGGAGGAAACCGGGCCGGCGCTGGTGACGCGAGCTCTGTCCCGCTTCAACGATGCCGTTGCCGCGAGGGCGCTGGCCCTGCTTGCTCTGCGTTTTCGCCTGCCGCCTGCACGCTGGTGCTGGCTCGGGCTCGGTTCGGAAGGGCGACTGGAGCAGACCTTGACCACCGACCAGGACAACGCGCTGGTGTTCTCCGCCAGCGACGACGGCGAAGCCCGCCAGCTGCGTGAGCTGTTCCTGCCTTTTGCCCGTGCCGCGAATCAGGCGCTGGCCGAATGTGGTTTTCCCCTGTGCCGGGGCGAGGTGATGGCGGGCAACCCGCGCTGGTGTCTTTCGCTGTCCGAGTGGACCGGAAATTTTGCCACCTGGGTGCGCACGCCGGAGCCAGAAGCCCTGCTCAATGCCGCGATCTTCTTCGATTTCCGGCCACTGGCCGGTGATGACGGATTGGCTGCCGAACTGCGCCGGGTCCTGTCCGGCCTCACCCGCGGCAACGAGATCTTTCTGCGCATGATGACGCTCAATGCCCTGGCGGCCGCTCCTCCGCTGGGACGTTTGCGCGATTTCGTCACCGAGGCGAAATCCGGCGGTGCCATCGACCTGAAGAAATTCGGCTCGCGTATTTTCGTCGATGCGGCACGCATTCTGGCGCTGGGTGCCGGTATTGCGGCAACAGCCACTGCGCCGCGTCTGCGCCAGGCCGCGGCAGGGGGCGTCATACCACCGGTCGATGCCGAAGCGTGCGTGCGCGCCTTCCATGCGCTGCAGGGGCTTCGGCTGGCGGCCCAGACCGGCGATGGCGCCGATGGCCTCGCCTGCGGCAACCAGGTCGATCCGGAGCGGCTCAACGAGTTTGACCGTCGCGTGTTGCTCGAAGCCCTGCGCCAGGCGCGCAAGCTTCAGCAAATGCTGAGAACCCGCTTCCATATTGACACTTGATTGCAAGGGCATCCATTCATGGCTTCTGAATCCCGCGAGGAACTGCTCGCTTTTCTGCGCAAGCATGTACCGTTCAAGGACATGGGCGCGTTCGCTCTTGATGCGCTGGCGGCAAGCCTGACGCCGGTGGCAGTGGTCAGCGGCAGCTTTATCCTGACGCCGGGCGATGTGCCGCCGGATCTGTTCATCATCCACTCCGGCAAGGTGCAGGCGCGCCTGGCGGGCGACGTCAATCTCACTGATCAGCCCTTGTATGATCTGGAGCCCGGGCAAAGTTTTCCGCTGGCGGCGGTAGCGGCGAAGCGGCCGGCAATCAACATTTACACCGCGGTGGAAGATGTGCAGCTCTGGCGGCTCTCCAGCGCCGACTTTTTCCGGCTGCTGCCGGGCAGCTGCGAGTTCAATCGCTTTGTGCTCGACCACGTTGCCGGTCTGCTCGACGAGTCCCGGCGCCAGATCGAAATCCAGTTCGGCCAAAGCAATGCCGAGCAGCAGTCACTCAACGCCGAACTTGGCGGCCTGCCGAGTAAGGCTGTGGTACGCGTTTCGCCGCAGGCGTCGATCCGTCAAACCATGGAGACCATGGTGCGCGCCAGGGTCGGCTCGGTGGTGGTGACCGACGCGGCGGACAAGCCGGTCGGCATCTTCACGCAGTCCGATGCGCTGCGTCGCGTGGTAGTTCCCGACTATCCGGCGACCGCCGCCATCGAGGAAGTGATGACGACTCCGGCGGCGACGCTGCCGGAGCGGGCGACGGTATACGAAGCCATGCTGGCGATGGCAACGCTGGGCGTTCGCCACCTGGTGATTGTCGACGCGGAAGAGCGGGTCAGCGGCGTGGTTTCCGAACGCGACCTGTTCGCTGTGCAGCGCGTGGGTCTGCGCAACATCCGCAAGGTGATCGAGGCGGCGACCGACATCGATGCCGTGAGCCAGGTCGCCGGAGATGTGCGGCGCCTGTGCCTCAGCATGCTGGGCCAGGGTGTCAGTGCGGAAAAACTGACCCAGTTCATTTCCGGTCTCAACGACAGCCTGACGCGCCGTGTCATCGAGATCAGCCTGGCGCAGCATGATCTGTTCGGTCTCGACTGGGCCTGGTTGGCGTTCGGCTCGGAAGGGCGCGACGAGCAGACGTTCAGCACCGACCAGGACAACGGCATCATCTTCGTCTGCCCCGATTTTTCCGACCGCGATGCGCTCAAGTTGCGTTTTCTCGACTTTGCCGGCGATGTCAATCAAGGCCTGGCGCGCTGCGGTTTCCCGCTGTGCAAGGGCAACATCATGGCCAGCAACCCGCAGTGGTGTCTGACGCAGGACGAGTGGCAGGAGCGCTTCACCCACTGGGTCCGGCTGCCCGAGCCGGAAGCGCTGCTCAATGCCACCATCTTTTTCGATTTCCGTCCGCTGTATGGCAATCAGGCCCTGGCCAAGGCCTTGCGCAAGTGGTTGCTGGATCTCACCGGCGACGCCAAGCTCTTTCTCCGCTTCATGGCCGAGAACGCGGTGAAGGCAGCGCCGCCGCTGGGCATGATCCGCGATTTCGTTTTCGACAACAATCCGGATTTCCCCCACACCCTTGACCTGAAGGCCTTTGGCGCGCGGCCTTTTGTCGACGCGGCACGCATCATCGCGCTGGCCCACGGCATTCCCCATAGCAGCACCACCGCCCGCCTGCGCGCCGCGGCCGAACAGATGAAGCTGGGCGGCGACGACATCAATGCCGTGATCGAGGGTTTCTTTTTCATTCAGAATCTGCGCCTGCGCAATCAGCGTGCCGACACGCGGCCGGGTGGCGAAAATCGCATCGATCCGGACAAGCTCAACGAGCTGGACCGGCAGGTGCTGAAGGAATCCTTCAAGCAGGCGAAGCGGCTGCAGTCGCGGCTGCAGCTTGAATACAGGCTCTGAGTCCGCACATGGCAGATACCAATAATCGGGTCACGGTCACCGCCGTACCCTTGCGCACCCCGCTGTTGCGCGGCGAGAAGCGTCTGCGCATCGCCCTGGTCGGGTTGCCGGGGGCCGGCAAGACGACTCTGTTCGACGCCGTGTCGAGCACCTCGCCGCACACCGGCCGATTGACCGGTACGCATCGCGCCTACAGCGAGTGCAAGGTGCAGATCGGTCTCGATGAAGCCAGCGTGGTCGATCTGCCCAGCCTGCAGACCCTGCACCAGCTGCCGGGCGACGACGCTTCCACATTGAAGTACCTGCTGTGGGGTGACGACCGTCCCGCCGTCTCGGTGCATGAAGCGTCCGCTCCACCCGCACCCTTCGCCCCGCCCGATCTGATCATACAGGTGGTCGATGCCACCGGACTGCAGAGCCATCTGGAGCTGACGCTGGAGCTGACAAAACTTGGCCGGCCCGTGGTGCTGGCGCTCAATCACATGGACGAGGCGCTGAAGAAGGGTCTGTACATCAACATCAAGGCGCTGGAGACCTTGCTGGGCGTGCCGGTGGTGCCCACAGTGGCACTGATGGGACAGGGTATCGCGCAGTTGTTCAGCATCGCCGTGAATTCGGCACGCGAGGAAACCTGCCCTTTGCCGCAGCCGCCCAGCCGGCACATCAGCGAGAGTCTGCAGCCGCTCGATGCGGCGATGAACCGGCCCGACCTCCATGCCGCGTTCCGTTTGCCGCATCCCCTGCTGCTGATGCAGTTCGCCGCCGCTGACAGCTTCATCGAGGACGAGCTGGGTCAGCATTTTCCGCAACTGCTGCCGCACTTCCAGGCGCTGCGGCAGGAGGCCGGACTGAGGCTGCCGCGACCGCTGGCCGAGGAAATGCATGCCGATCGCCACCACCGTGCCGCGACGCTGGTCGAGGCGGCGATGCGCATGGGATCGCCGGCCAGCCGGCAAGGCCGTCACGGCTGGCGCTACTGGCTTGACGAACTGTTCCTGCATCCGCAGTGGGGCCTGATCGGCAGCCTCGCCGTTTTCGCCGCCGTGCTGTTCGTGGTGTTCGAGATCAGCGGCTGGATCGACTCAATGACCACGGCACGCCTGACCGAAGCCTTTGCCGACTGGCAGCCGCATTCCATGGCGGGGGTTGTCGCCCGTGCCGTGCTTGACGGCCTCATCGGTCTGGTCGGCATCGTGGTGCCCTACATGGTCCCGCTGGTCATGCTGCTGGTGACGCTGGAAGAGGCGGGCCTGATGCAGCGCATCGCCTTCGTCGTTGATCGCGGCTTCCACCAGATCGGGCTGCACGGCGGGGTTGCCGTACCCTTCCTGCTCGGGCTCGGCTGCAACGTGCCGGCGATCTCGGGCGCGGCCAGGGCCACCAGAGGCCGCGAGCGCGTGATTGCCTCGGTGCTGATCACGTTCGTGCCCTGCTCGGCGCGTTCCGCCATCATCCTCGCCATCGCCGGCAAGTATCTGGGTGCGGGCGGCGTTTTCGGCATATTCGCCCTGACCCTGGTCGTCATTGCCGTCATGGGCCGCCTGCTGTCGCGCGGTGATCGCGAACCCGGCCCGGGGCAGGTGCAGGAAATCCCCGCCTATGCGCTGCCGACGTGGCGGGTACTGCTTGCCGAAACCTGGGCGCGCACCAGCGACATCCTTACCATCGTCACGCCTTTGCTGGTGGGTGGCAGCGTGGTGCTGGCGCTGCTGACCCACAACGGCGCCGACGTCATCATCAATACCCTGCTGATGCCGGTGACCGTCTGGTGGCTGGGTCTGCCGCTGGTGCTGGGCGTGCCGCTGCTGTTTGGCGTGCTGCGCAAGGAACTGTCGTTGCTGATGATCTACCAGGCGCTGGCGACGCAGGAAATCGGCAATTTGCTCGACCCGGCGCAAATCGTCACGCTGCTGTTGTTTCTCACCTTCTACATTCCCTGCGTTTCAACCTTCGCCGTGATGCTCAAGACCATAGGGCGACGGGATGCACTGTTTTCGGTTTTTCTGTCGGTTGCGGTAGCCTTGCTGGTCGCCGGTGTGGTGAGAATGGCTCTCGGTGTGGTGCAAATTGTCGTCGGCTGACAGCCGCCGCAGCCATCCGGCATGCGTTTTTGGCCGGCGCCGGCGAAGAGTGGTACCTTAATGTTTTTCGGGGAGCGTCAGGGCGAGGCTTGAAGCATGCAAGCATTGGATATTGATGGTGCCGTACCCGGGCGCTGCCGGAAACCGGAAAATAGCTTGTCTGGCCGTGCGAAACCGGTTCTCCGCAAGCGCTTTCCGGATCCGTCGATCAACAGAGTTTTATCGAATCCGCCAATCGAGAGACCATGAATAGAAATGCCATCTATAGCAGGACTGCCAAGGGTGAGCGGAGCGAGGCCGCAGAGTCCAGGGAACTTGCCTCCGACCTGCACGGAATTCTCCATGCGATTGACGGCAAGTCCTCATTTGACGGCTTGCGCAGCAGGCTCGAGCATCTGTCTGCAGCGAGATTGGAGGAGGGGTTGGCCGCGCTCGCCGCAGAGGGCTACATTCATGAGCCGGCGGCTTCGCCGCCGGGCGGCGGATTACCAGCGGAGAACGACGGCATCGATCAATCGCATCCGCAGAGCGATGAGAGCTTGCGCAAGGCGCAGGAACTGCGCGCCAAGATCAAGGGCCGGCGTGAGGGCGGCGCGGAGCGTCGTGCGGTGCCCGACGGCAGGCGCGACGCGTCGGAGCGCCGTTCGGCGGGGCAAGCCGGTGAGCAGCAGAGCCAACGTCCGGCGCGGTGGGACGCCGAGCAGCAATCCCTTGCCGACGCTGCCCTGCATGCCCGTCAGGAAGCCGAGGCGAAGGCGCGGCGTATCGCCGACGAGCAGGCGAGGCGGGGCGTTGCCGAGGAAGAGGCGCGGCTCAAGGCGCTGGAGCGTGCCCGTCACGAAGCCGAGGCCCAGGCGCGACGGATGGCCGAGGAACTTGCCCGGCGCGCGGCGGAGGAAGACATCAGGCTCAGGGTTGCGGAGCGCGCCCGGCAGGAGGCCGAAGATCAGTCGCGGCGGATGGCCGAGGAACTGGCGCGGCGGGATGCCGAGGAAGACGCCCGCCGCGAGGCCGGCGAGCGCGCCCGGCAGGAGGCCGAAGAACAGGCACGGCGGATGGCCGAGGAACTGGCGCGGCGGGATGCGGAGGAACAAACCCGGCGCGAGACCGAACAGCGTGTCCGGCAGGAGGCAGCGGAGCAGGCCCGGCGCGATGCCGAACAGGATTCCGCCGGCGAGGAGGCGGAGCGGATCCGGGCGAGGGCTGCAGCCCAGGAGCGCTTGCTGGCGGAAGAGCAGGCCTGGCTGGAGGCCGAAGAGAAGATGCGGCGCGAGGAGGAGGCGGCAGCCAGCAAACTGGCGAATGCCGCGGCGGCGGGGCCGGACGGCAGAGCCCGTTCGCAACCGCGTAATTGGGGCAAGGTGCTTGCGTTGGCAGTCCTTGCTCTGAGTGTGTTTGGCCTGGTGGCGATCCACCTGATTTCGTTCGACGCACAGATTCCGAAATTTGAAAAGTCGGCGGCTGCCCAGTTTCAGCAGCCGGTGAAGATAAAGGCGCTCCGGTTTGCTTTGCTGCCGCTGCCGCACTTGACGCTCGAGATCGTTTCGATCGGCAACGAAGGGCAGATACGGGTTCCCCGGATCAAGGCCGCAGGCGCAATCGGCAACTTGTTCCATGACAAGATAGCGTTCAAGTCGCTTGAACTGGAATCGCCGGTCATGACGGAAGAAGGCCTGGGCTGGATCCTGTTCGGCCAGTCGCCGCTGCGGGATTTGGCATTTGGCGACGTCAGCGTGCTGAACGCCAGTCTGGACTCGAAGAACGTCAGCCTGCCGGCCTTCGACGCGAAGCTGCAATCCGACGGGGAAGGCGGCTGGAAAACCATTGCCGTCGAATCCGCGGACAAGAATCTCAGCATGGAACTGACGTCAACAGGCAAGGCGGTCAAGCTCGACGCCAAGGCACGCTCGTTCAAAGTGCCATTCGGTGCGGCGCTTACGCTTGAGGATTTCGCCGCCACCGGCACGGCGGATGGTGCCGGACTTGCGCTGACCGAATTCAAGGGCTTTGCCTACGGCGGCACGCTCAGCGGCAACGCCAGGCTGACATGGGGATCAAGCTGGACTCTGGCGGGACAGTTGAACGCGAAACAGATCGACACGGCCCAACTGGTGCCCGAACTGCTGAGCGGCGGCAGGCTGGCGGGGGCCTCGTCGTATGCCATGCAGGCGCCGGAGGGCACGAAGCTGTTTGCGTCGCCGCACTTCGAAGGCAGTTTCGCCATTCCCTGGGGAACTCTGCTCGGGGTGGATCTGGGGCGCATGCTGCAGGGCGGCGAGCGGCGCGGCGAAACCAAGTTCACCGAGCTCGGCGGCAGCTTCGTTCATGACGCTGGCGTAACCCAGTTGCGCCAGGTGCGCCTGAGTCAGGCCACCATGTCGGCCACCGGCAATGTCGATATCGATGCGCAGCGCAATGTCCGCGGACGCTTTGTCGCGGACCTCAAGCTATCCACCGAACAGCGGCGCGCCAATCTCGGCGTGTCCGGTACTTTCAGCAAGCTCGAATGGGTCCGGCAGTAGCAGGGACGACCGCCGGCAGACAACTTCACGACAATGGATCAACAAATGGCCCCCAACGCTTTGCCTGCATACGCTCACATTCACCTGCTTCCCTCCGCGGCGGAGTTTGCCGCCCTCGGGGCGGTTCTTCAGGAGACATTATGAATCCGCAGAACGGTTACGACATCGAAGACATTTCCGTCGGCATGAGCGCGGAAATCGCCAAGACCATCACCGATGCGGACATCGTCCTGTTCGGCGGCATATCCATGGACTCGAACGCGGTCCATATGGACGAAGAGTTCGGCAAGAGCACGATGTTCGGCGGCCGCATCGCCCACGGCATGCTGTCAGCCAGCCTGATTTCTGCGGTGCTCGGCAACCGCCTGCCCGGCGCCGGGGTGATCTACATGAGCCAGTCGCTGCGCTTTCGCGCGCCGGTGCGCCCGGGCGACACCGTGCATGCCAAGGTGACCGTCAAGGAAGTCATCGCCGACAAGTGCCGAGTTGTGCTCGATACCGTCTGCATTGTCGGCGGCAAAGTGGTCATCGATGGCGAAGCCATGGTGATGGCGACTTCGCGTGCCAAGCGCGAAACCGCCGGAAAGTAACGGCCGCTTGCGGCAGCGCGTCGACAAGTGGCTCTGGGCCGCGCGTTTCTTCAAGACGCGCAGCCTGGCCGCCGCCGCCGTCGACGGCGGCCGGGTCAAGTGGAACGGCCAGCAGGTCAAACCGGCGCGCGAACTGACGCCCGGCGACGAACTCGACATTGTCGCCGGCGAACTGCGCTGGAGTGTCATCGTGCGCGCCCTGAACGCCCAGCGTCGTCCCGCGCCGGAGGCCCGCCTGCTGTATGAGGAGAGCGCGGAGAGTGTCGTGCGGCGCCAGCAGCAGCAGGAAATCCGCCGGCTGGCACCGATGCCGGGGGCGGACCTGAAAGGCCGGCCGACGAAGAAGGCCGGCCGGCTGATCCGCGGCTTCAACGAGTAGATCACTTGGCGAGCCAGTCGCGGGTGATACTCTCCGGCTTGGTGTTGAATTGAGACGGAGCGCCGCATGGAAATGAGCATTGCACTGCTGGTGGGCCTGCTGCTGGGCGGCGGGCTGGTGAGCCTGGTTCTCGGCGGCCGGGTTCGCGAAGCACAGGAGCGGCTCGACCAGCGCGAGGGCGAACTGGCGGCGTTGCGCTTGCAGGAGTCGGCGCTGGCGATACGTTGCGCGCAGCTTGCGACCGAACTGGAAAAGGATCAGGCCCTGTTCGCCGAGCGCCAGGCCACGCTGGAGGCCGCGCGCGACAGCTTTGCCGACGCCTTCAAGGTGATTTCCGCCGATGCTCTGGCCAAAAACAACCAGTCTTTCCTTGAACTTGCGCGCGCCACGCTGGAGGCGCAGCAGGCGGCGGCGCTGGCCTCGGCGCGAACCGACCTGGACAAGCGGCAACTGGCCATCGGCGAACTGGTGGCGCCCGTCAAGATATCGCTGGAGAAATTCGATCTGCAGATTCAGGGCATTGAAAAGTCGCGCATCGACGCCTATGCCACGCTGACCGAGCAGGTGCGCGCCATGGCCGAGGCGCAGGGTGCCTTGCGCCTCGAGACCGGCAATCTGGTCAAGGCCCTGCGTGCGCCGCAGACGCGCGGGCGCTGGGGCGAACTGCAACTCAAGCGCGTGGTCGAAATGGCCGGCATGCTGGATCACTGCGACTTTTTCGAGCAGGCGAGCACCAATACCGAAGACGGCCGGCTGCGCCCCGACCTGATCGTCAGGCTGCCCGGCGGCAAGAACATCGTGGTCGATGCCAAGGCGCCGCTGGCGGCCTACCTTGAAGCGCTGGAAGCGACCGACGAGGAAGAGAAGAAGCGCAAGCTCGCCGACCATGCGCGGCAGGTCCGCGACCACCTCAAGAAGCTCGGCCAGAAGGCCTACTGGGAGCAGTTTCAGCCATCCCCCGATTTCGTCGTGCTGTTCCTGCCCGGCGAAATGTTCTACTCGGCGGCGCTCGAAGCCGATCCTTCGCTGATCGAGGCCGGGGTCGATGCGCGGGTGATCCTGGCGACGCCGACCACGCTGATCGCGCTGCTGCGCGCCGTTGCCTACGGCTGGACGCAGCAGGCGCTGACCGAAAATGCCGAACGCATCAGCCTGCTCGGGCGCGAGCTCTACGACCGGATCGCGACGGTGGCCGAGCACTGGGGCCGCGTCGGCAAGAATCTGGGCGAGGCGGTCGGCGCCTACAACGAGTCGGTGGCTTCGATGGAGCGGCGGGTGCTGGTCTCGGCGCGCAAGTTCCGGGACCTGAAAGTGGCCGGCGAAGACAAGGAAATCCGCGACCTGGTGCCGGTCGAGGCGCTGCCGCGCCAGGTGCAGGCAGCGGAATTGCTGGCCAGGGATGAGAGGCTCATCCCTTGAGCCTTGCGCCCGGCAGACTGTCCTCCATTTTCAAGGAGGAAATCCCGTGTCAGCCAATCTGTCCGTCCATCCGGCCGATCTTGCCGTGTTCATCCTCACCACGACGCTGTGCGCTATCGGCGCCTTGATATTGCCGCTGGCGGGGTAAGGGTTTGATCCGTTCCGATCTGCGCCGGGTAAGCCTGGCCGAACTGCCCGGCGGGCCGGAGCCGGTGGTGCTTTGCGCCACGGCACGGCTGGCGGCGAGCCTGCGCCGGGCGCATGGCGAACTGCAGGCGGCGGGCGGTGCCGTGGTCTGGCAGGCGCTGCAGAGTGCGACGCCGGCGCAGTGGCTGGATCACCTCACTTCGGCGGCGCTGCTGCGCGGCGATATCCCGCCGGCCGGGGTGCCCGGGACTTTTCTGTCGTGGCCGCAGGAACGCAGTTTGTGGGAGCAGGCCATCGCGCGCGAAGCCGGTGCCGCGGCCGAACTTTTTGACCGCGAAGGCATGGCTCTGGCGGCGCTTGAGGCGGCCGCGCTGCAGCGGGCGTGGCGCATCGAGGTCCCCGCGGCATGGCATAACGAGGAATTCCGCGCCTTTTTGCGCTGGCGGGAGAGGTTGCGCGAAGCCTGCCAGGCGGGCGGCTGGTGCGCCGCCGATGAAGTCATGGCGTGGCGCATCGACTGCATCGAACGCGGCATCGGCGGCTTGCCGGCGCGCCTGGGAATAGCCGGTTTCATTGCGCCCGATCCGCTGCTGTCGCGACTGCTGGTGGTGCTGGAGGCGCGCGGTGTCGAGTTGTTTCAGCTTGATTTCGGACGCGGCGCAGCGGCGCCGGCACGCGGCGCCGAATTGCCCGACGCCGGGGCGGAATGCGCGGCTGCGGCGAAATGGGCGCACGACTGTCTGGCGCGCCATGCGTCGCACGGCGGTGCGCCGCCGCTGCGCTTGCGCATTGCCGTGGCCGATCTGCCGGCGCGGCGGCGGCTGCTGGAATGCGCGCTGGAAGATGCGCTGCATCCGCAGGCGGTCGGCGCCGGTTGGGCGGCGCTGGAACGGGATCATGTCTTCGTTGGCGGATCGCCGCTGGCGGCCGAGCCGCTGGTTGATGCCGCGCTGCGCCTGCTGCAACTCGCCGTTCATCCGCAACTCGTGGCTCAGGCGGAGTTCGGCGCCTTGCTGTGCGGTGCGGGTTGGTCGTCGGATTGTGACGAAGCCGATGCGCGGGCGCGGATCGAGGCCGGGTTGCGCCAACGGCTGCCGCCTGAAGCCAGCCTGGAGCATCTGCTGCGCGAGGTGCGACGCGGCATCGCGAATACGCCGGCGCCGCAGCTTGCCGTGCATCTTGGCGCGCTGCTGGAGGCTTCCCGCGGCAACTCGCGGCGTCGGCTTCCGGCGGCGTGGGGCGAGGATTTCGGCACCCTGCTGGAGGCGCTCGGCTGGCCGGGCCAACGCCCGTTGCTGGCGGCCGAAGGCGCCGCCTGCGACGCCTTGCGCGGCGCCTTGAATGATCTGTCGGCGCTTGATCCCGTTCTGGGCCGCGTCGATGCCGGCGAGGCCTTGCGTCAGTTGCGGCGGCAGTGTCGCGATCATGCATTCGAGGTTCCCCGGCAGTACGCGGCGCGGGTCGAGGTCTGCAGTCTGGCCGATGCCCTGGCGGGACCCGTGGATGGGCTTTGGGTGATGGGTTTGAATGAGGGCGCGTGGCCGCCGGCGCCGCGACCGAATCCGCTGCTGCCGGCCGAATTGCAGCGCCGCGCCGGCATTCCGGCAGCGCGTGCCGACAGCCTGGCCGTTGCCGCGCTGAGCCTGCAGGATGTGTGGTGCGGCAGCGCCGGCGAAGTGGTGTTGTCCTGGGCGCAGCGCGAAGGTGAACGGAGCTTGCGCCCCAGCCCGCTGCTGGGGAATATTCCTCGCTACGAGTCGCCCGACGCGCCGGCATCTGCGCTCCCCGGCGCATCGTCGGTTGAGCCGCTGCAGCGCCTCGACGATGCGCGCGCGCCACCGCTCGGCGCCGCTGAACGCCTTCGCGGCGGCACGGCGCTGCTGAAGGCGCAGGCGGTGTGCCCGGCCTGGGGTTTCTACCAGTACCGGCTCGGCGCCGCCGCTTTGCCGGCGCCGGTTTTCGGTCTCGATGCGCGGGCGCGCGGCTCGCTGTTGCATGCGGCACTGGAAGCGTTCTGGCGCGGCCGGAGTCTGGCCGATCTGGTGCAGATGAACGAGATTGTCCGCGACGCCGAAATCCGGCGCGTCGTGGCGCATGCGCTGGCCGAACTCGACCGCTGCGCGCCGCAACCGCCGGGGCCTCGGCTACGGCGACTCGAAGAAGAGCGCCTGTGCGAACTGCTGGCGGTCTGGCTTCAGGTTGAGGCGCGGCGCCCGCCGTTCCGCGTCATCGCCTGCGAGGAGAAACATGAACTCGATATCGAGGGCCTGCCGGTCCGTGTCGTGGTCGACCGCCTCGACCAGCTCGATGACGGCCGGTTGGTGGTGATCGACTACAAGAGCGGACGCAACGATTCGGCCGACAGCTGGGCGGATGTCCGCATCGGCGAACCGCAGTTGCCGATCTATGCCGCGCTGGCCTTCCCCGACCGCGAGCTTGCCGCCGTCGCGCTGGCCCGCGTCATCCGCGACGATCCCGTCTTTCTCGGCATCGCCGCCGGCGACGGCATCCTGCCCGGCGTCAAGGCGCTCGATCAGCAGCGCAAGCGTTACGCCGAGGACGAGTTCCCCGACTGGGATGCCTTGCGCCGGCTGTGGGCCGCGCGCATCACCGAACTGGCGCGCGAAGTGCGCGACGGCACCGCCGCCGTGGTCTTCGCCGATGAAAAGGCTCTCGCCCATTGCGATGTGCGTCCGCTGCTGCGCGTCGCCGAACGGCGGCAGCAGTTCGCGGAGAGCACTGATCTTGAAGTCCGCCGCGCTTTCGTGGTGAAGGATTCCTGATGGACTTGCTGCGGGAAGACGAGGAAAGCCGCCGTCGCGCGCTGGAGCTTGACTCCTTCATCGTCGAGGCGCCGGCCGGCGCGGGCAAGACCGAACTGCTGACGCAGCGCTACCTGCGCCTGCTGGCGACGGTGGAGGCGCCCGAGGAAATCATCGCCATCACCTTCACCAACAAGGCCGCCGGCGAAATGCGCCAGCGCATCGCGGAGAGTCTCGCTCTGGCGCAGCGGGGCGAGATGCCCGCGGCGGAGCACAAGCGCATCACCTTCGGGCTCGCCCGTGCCGCCCTGGCACACTCCGGCGAACTCGGCTGGCAGATCGAAACCCAGCCCGGGCGCTTGCGCCTGACGACCATCGATGCGCTGTGCGCCGGCCTGGCGCGGCAGATGCCGCTGCTCTCGCGCTTCGGCGCCGAGCCTGCGGTGGAGAAGGAGGCGCAGCGGCATTACGAGGAGGCCGCGCGGCGGGCGTTGGATCATCTTGAAGCGACGGGCGACGACGGCCGGGAGCACGCCGAGGCCGTCGCCGTGGCGCTGGCTCACCTCGACAACGACGTGGCGCGCCTGGTGCGCTTGCTGGCTGACATGCTGGCGCGGCGCGAGCAGTGGCGGGTGATCGCCGAGCTCGAGGACCCCGAATCGGCGATCGGCGAGGCGCTGCAGGAAATGGTCGGCGAGGAACTGGCTGTGATTGCCGGAGTACTCGATGCCGGCTGGCAGCGTCAGTGGATGCCGCTGGCCGGCTTTGCCGCCGACAATCTCGGCGCCAGTCCGCTGGCCGGCTGGAATGAGCCGCTGCGCGCAAGGCCGGAGGATCTGCCGTCCTGGCGCGGGCTGGCCGATTTCCTGCTGACGAAGGAAGGCTCGCTGCGCAAGACCGTGACGGTTGGCAACGGTTTTCCGGCGGGCAAGGAGTTCAAGGCGCAGAAGGATGCCATGCTGGCCGGCCTCGGCGCGCTGGGCTTGCCGGCCGAGGCCGCCTTGCGGCGTCTGCGCGAGTTGCCGGCGCCCGATCACGGCGACGCCGCCGTGGTGCGCGCTCTGGCCCGCCTGATGAAGCTCGCCGCCGCCGAATTGTGGCTGGTGTTCCGCGAAAGCGGCGAGGTGGATTTCGGCGAACTCGCCGCCCGCGCCATAGCCGCATTGGGCGACGAAATGGACCCGACGGAGCTGGGCCTGCGCCTCGACTACCGCATCCGCCACCTGCTGGTCGATGAATTCCAGGACACCAGCCCGACCCAGATCGAACTGCTCGAACGCCTCACCGCCGGCTGGCAGCCCGGCGACGGCCGCACGCTGTTTGCCGTCGGCGATCCGATGCAGTCGATCTACCGCTTCCGCAAGGCCGACGTCGGTCTCTTCCTGCGCGTCGCCGGAACCGGCATCGGCGCGCTGCGGCTGACCCCGCTGCGCCTGTCGCGCAACAACCGCTCCTGCCCGCAGGTGGTGGACTGGATCAATGCCTGCTTTCCGGCGCTGTTCCCGGCCGCCGACGAGCCGCTGCGCGGCGAGATCCGCTACCGCCGGTTCGTCGCCACGCGCGATGCCCTGCCCCGGGCCGGCGTCATGATCCGGCCGCTGCTCGCGGCAGCGGGAGACACTGCTGCCGCCGATCGCCTCGAAGCGCAGGCCATCATCGAACTGATCGAGGCCGAGTGGCGCGCAGATCCGGCGTGCGGCATTGCCGTGCTGGTGCGCGCCCGCAGCCACCTTGCGGCGCTGGTCGCGGCGATCCGGCGCCATGGCGCCGGCTGGCGTTTCTCGGCGCTCGAAATCGAGCCGTTGGCGGAGCGTCAGCCGGTGCAGGACCTGATCTCGCTGACACGCGCCCTGCATCACCGGGCCGACCGCGTGCATTGGCTGGCTGTCCTGCGCGCGCCGTGGTGCGGGCTGACCCTGGCCGACCTGCATGCGCTGGCCGGCGATGACCATGACGCCACAATCTGGTCGCTGATGAACGACGGGGGGTGCCTCGCGCGCCTCTCAGCCGACGGCCGCCAGCGCCTCGCCCATGTGCGCAGCGTGCTGGCCGAGGCGCTGGCCGGGCAGGGCCGGCAGCGGCGCCGGCGCTGGGTCGAAGACGCATGGAAAAAGCTGGGCGGGCCGGCATGTCTGGTAGACGCCAAAGGCGCGCCCGACGCCGACGGGCTGGCCGACGCGGACGCCTTTCTCAACCGGCTCGACGTCCTGGATGCAGCAGGGCGTTTCGCCATCGATACGCTGCAAGACGACATGGGGCGGTTGTTTGCGGCGCCCGACGGGCAGGCCGACGGCAGGCTGCAACTGATGACCGTGCACAAGGCCAAGGGGCTCGAATTCGATACCGTGATTCTGCCCGGCCTGCATCGCGTGCTGAAGGGCAATGAGCCGCCGCTGCTGGCCTGGGACAGTTTTCCGCTGGCGTCCGGCGAGCGCCTGGTCGCCGCGCCGGTGAATCGGCGCCGGGGCAAGCCGGGCGCGCCGACGGCCTGCGATTACCTGCAGCGCATGGAACGCGAGCGCAGTCGCAACGAGGAGGCACGGGTGCTGTATGTCGCCGCCACGCGCGCCGTGCGCCGCCTGTATCTGGTCGGGGTCGTCACGCTGGATGCCGGGGGTTTGCTGCCGGTGCCGGCAGCAAACTCGCCGCTGGCCCGGCTGTGGCCGGTCGTCGAAGCGGATTTCCGCGCCGCTGCCGGCTCGCCCGGAGGCTCCGCGCCGATGGTGCCAGGCACGATTCCTGTCGCCTGCGGCGACCTGAAAGAGTTCGTTCCGCAGTTGCTGCGCCGGCAAGCGCCGTCGCAGCCGCCGGACTGGTGCGCGGCGGTGCTGCCGGTCGTGCCGCAGCAAGCGCGTGAAGATACCGCCGATGCGCTGGCCGCCGCCGTCGGCACCCTGGCCCATGCCGTGCTGGAACTGGTCGCGGCCGATCCCGGGGGCTGGCCGCCAGTCAGAGTGAGCGAGCGCCAGCCCGGCTTCGAGCGCTGGCTGGCCAGCCGCGGTTGGGCGCCGGGCCAGGCGCGGGCCGGCGCCCGGCGCGTTGCGAACATGCTGACGACGACCCTGGAAAGCCGCGACGGCAACTGGGTGCTGCGGCGCCGGGCCGATGCCGGAGCCGAACTGGCGCTGACCTGTGCCGGTGCCGGCGGCACGGTGCAGACCCGTGTCGTCGATCGCAGTTTCATCGAGGACGGCGTGCGCTGGATCATCGACTACAAGACCGTCGATCTCGGTGCGGCGGCCGATGTCGCGCGGCTGACGGCCCATGCCGCGCGCTACCTGCCGCAGTTGGAGTCCTACGCCGCCATGTTCGCGGCCGGCGGCCTGCCGATACGCATGGCGGTGTTTTATGTTGCACATGGCATTCTGGCGAGTCTGGAATACAATTCCCGCTCCGACTGAGAATCCAGGGAGAAGGATATGTCCGACAAGAAATACCGCCTCGTCACCCGCAGCGATTTCGACGGTCTGGCCTGTGCCGTTCTGCTCAACGAAATCGGCCTGATCGACGAGATCAAGTTCGTCCATCCGAAGGACATGCAGGACGGCAAGGTGGAAATTTCCGAACGCGACATCACCACCAATCTGCCCTATGTATCCGGCGTGCATCTGGCATTCGATCATCATCTGTCCGAGACCTTCCGCAGTCCCGGCGAGCGTCCCAATCACATCATCTACCCCGACGCACCGTCCGCTGCGCGCGTGGTGTTCGAGCACTACGGCGGCAAGGGCCGTTTCCCGGCGTCTTTGACCGAGATGATGATCGCCGTCGACAAGAGCGATTCGGGGAGTTTCACGCGCCAGGAAATCCTCGATCCGAAAGACTGGGTGCTGCTCAACTACCTCATGGATTCGCGCACCGGCCTGGGCCGGTTTCGCGAATTCCGCGTCAGCAACTACCAGTTGATGATGGATCTGATCGCCTACTGCCGCAATCACGGCATCGATGACATCCTGGCCTTGCCGGATGTCAAGGAGCGGGTCGATCTCTACTTCGATCACGCCGACAAGGCCAAGGACCAGATCAGGCGCTGTACCCGGATATACAAGAATCTCGCCGTGCTTGATCTGCGCTACGAGGAAACCATCTTTGCCGTCAATCGCTTCATGATTTATGCGCTGTTTCCCGACACCAATATTTCCATCCATATCCTGTGGGGGGTGCAGAAACAGAACACGGTGTTCGCTACCGGCAAGTCGATCATCAATCGCACATCGAACACCAACATCGGCGAGCTGATGCTGTTCTACGGCGGCGGCGGGCACGAAAATGCGGGTACCTGCCAGATTGAAAACGACAGGGCGGATGCGGTGCTGCAGGAACTGGTTACCAACATCAACGGCGACGGCTGACTTCCGCGCGGACTTTCCGGCGGCTGTAGAGCCTGGCTCTACAGCCGCCAGGCCAGCAGTTCGTCTGCGGCACGCAGCCGGGAAGAGAGCACCTTGGCGATGTTGCGATAGACCTTGAGGCCGATCTCGGGCCGCGAGTTGATGATCTGATCATTGAGGCGCACCAGCACGCATTCGGACTCGGCGACGACGCTGGCACTGCGCGCCTCGTTGTCCGCCAGCGCCATTTCGCCGAAACTGTCGGCCGGCATCAGCCGTGCGAGTTCGAACTCGCCGTCACGCCCCGACTTGAGCACGCGCGCGTCGCCGCTGAGGATGATGTACATGTGCGTGCCGACGCTGCCTTCCTTGACGATATGCGCACCGGGAGCAAAGCTGCATTTTTCCGAGCTGCCAAGCAGTTCGGCAATTTCGGCCGGGGTCAGGCCCTGAAAAGCCTTGACCCGCTCCGAGAGCCTGAACAGCAGGCGCTGCAGGTCGGCAAAAGTGAATTGTTCGCGAATCCAGCTCATGGCGCCATCATACCTGAAGCACCGTCAGCAGGTCCTGCTCGAGGCGCACCAGTGTGGCGGTGTGGGACAACTCCTTGCCGCTGATGAGGAACACGTCTTCGATGCGTTCGCCGAGGGTGGCGATCTTCGCGGTGTGCAGGGTGATGCCGTGCTCGCCGAGGACGCGGGCGATGGCGTAGAGCAGCCCCGGCCGGTCGGCGGCGCTGACCGACATCAGGTATTGGTTGCCGCGTTCGTCGGCGCGGATTTCGATTTCCGGCGTCACCGGGAAGTGGCGTACCTGCCGCGACAGGCGCCCGCTGACGGGGGCCGGCAGCGGCGGCTGGGTATTGAGCTGTTCGCCGATGCCGTGTTCGATCAGGCCGATCACGTCGCGATAGGCCTGGTCCGGGTTGACCGCGAAGACCACGAAACTGTCCAGGGCATAGCCGTGACGCGTGGTGTGAATCTTGGCGTCGACGATGTTGTAGCCGAGCCGGGCGAAGAAGCCGCAGAGGCGGGCAAACAGCAGCGCCTGGTCGGGCACATAGACCATCACCTGCAGGCCTTCTCCCATCGGATTGAGGCGGGCGCGCACCACGGGCTTGTCGCTCGCCGGGCGGTGGTAGAGCGTGCGCGTATGCCAGGCGATTTCATCCGCGGCGTGGCGCATGAAGTAGCCGGTGTCGAGCTGGCTCCACAATTCGAGCTCGACGTCGGGGCGCAGGCCGTGGTAACGCAGGATGCGGCGCGCTTCCTCCTGCCGCTCGGTGACGCCGGTGAGCTGCAGCACCGCCGTACCGCCGAGGACGCTGGCAGTCATGCGGAACAGATCCTCGAGCAACTTGCCTTTCCAGGCATTCCACACCTTCGGGCTGGTGCCGCGGATGTCAGCCACCGTCAGCAGGTAAAGCGCCGTCAGTTGGCGCAGGTCGCCGACCTTGCGGGCGAAGGCCAGGACCACCTCGGGATCGGCCAGGTCCTGCTTCTGTGCCACTTGCGACATGGTCAGGTGCTGCTCGACGAGGAATCCCACCAGTTCGGCGTCGGCGCCGGTGATGGCATGGTCGCGACAGAAGCGGGCGGCGTCTTTCTTGCCGAGTTGCGAGTGGTCGCCGCCGCGGCCCTTGGCAATGTCGTGGAACAGGGCGGCGATGTACAGCAGCCAGCGGTTCTCGAAGCCGGCCATGAGCCGCGAACAGAAGGGATACTCATGGGCAAACTCGGGCATGGCGAAGCGTCGCAGGTTGCGCAACACCTGCAGAATGTGCTGATCGACCGTGTAGACGTGAAACAGGTCGTGCTGCATCTGGCCGACGATGCGACCGAATGCCGGCAGGTAGCGGCCCAGAATGTCGAACTGGTTCATGCGCCGCATCGGGTGGATCAGATGCTTCTGCTGAAACAGCTTGAGAAACAGCGCCCGGTTTTCCGCGTCGCGGCGGAAGCCGGCATCGATATGGCCCTGCGCCCGCCACAGGGCGCGCATGGTGCGCGGTGTCATGCCCTTGATTTCGGAACGCTGCATTTGCAGCAGGAAGCATTCGAGGAGGGCGCGCGGATGGCGCCGGAACACGTCTTCCTCGCGCACGTCGATCAGTTCCCGCACCATCTGGAAGTCTTCGTCTATGACGATCGGCGGCCCCACGCGCGCCGGCAGCAGGCGGTCGGAAAGTACCTGCATGACCAGCATGTTGAGCTGTACGACCAGCTTGGCATTCTGGTAGTAGCGCTGCATCAGGACTTCCGAAGCGCGCTTCGCCTCCGTCGCGGCGATGCCCATGGCGCCGGCCAGCTTTTCCTGATGGTCGAACAGCAGCCGGTCTTCGCGGCGGCCCACCAGCAGATGCAGTTCGATGCGCAAGTCAGTCAGCAGCCGGTCGACGCTTTCGAACTGGCGGACCTCAGCTGCCGTAATCAGCCCGGCCTTGGCCAGCGCTTTCCAGTCCTCGCCGATGCCGGCGGCGCGCGCCACCCAGCGCAGTACCTGCAAGTCGCGGCGACCGCCGGGGCTTTCCTTGCAGTTGGGTTCGACGCTGTAGGGTGTGTCGCTGAACTTGGCGTAGCGCTGGTCCTGCTCCAGCTGTTTGGCCCTGAAGAAAACCGCCGGTTCCAGTGCGGCGTTGTAGCTCTGTTCGAAATCATCGTAGAGCGCACGCGCACCCGCCAGATAGCGGGCCTCGAGCAGGGAGGTCTCGACCGTGATGTCGCCTTCGGCTTCGTCCAGGCACTGATTGACGGTGCGCACGCTGTGGCCGATGTCGAGGCCGATGTCCCACAGCAGGCCGATCAGCTTTTCGAGTTGCGCCGCCGTGCCTGATTCGTGCTGCGTGTGCTGTTCATCCGGTACCAGTATCAGCAGGTCCACGTCGGAGCCGGGGTAGAGTTCGCCGTGCCCGTAGCCGCCGACCGCCGCCAGCGCGCACTCGGCGGGCATGTCCAGCGCGGTCCATACTTCCTGCAGCACGCTATCGACCAGCGCGGCGCGGCCGTTCAACAAGGCGGGGCCGTTTTTCTTTTGCCGCCAGGCGGCGACCAGCGCCTGCTGCCCGTCCGCCAGGCGCTGCCGTGCGGCGGCCGCCAGTTCGCGCCGTTCGCTCATGCTGCCGCCGGATGCCGGGCGTGAGGCGCCACGCTCAGGGACTTATCCGGATGTGGGGCGGGCATGGAGGCGCGCCGGCGGAGAGTGTCATCACTTCGACGCCGCTGTCGGTAACGCAGACGGTGTGTTCCCATTGCGCGGAAAGGCTGCGATCCCTGGTGACGATGGTCCAGCCGTCCGGCAGTTCGGAAATCGCCGCCTTGCCGGCATTGATCATCGGTTCGATGGTGAACACCATGCCGGGTACCAGCAGGGGGCCGTCGGTTGCCTTGCCATAGTGCAGTACCTGCGGGTCTTCATGGAAATTGCGACCGATGCCATGGCCGCAGAACTCCCGCACCACTGAAAATCCTGCGCCTTCTGCATGCTTCTGGATGGCCGCGCCGATCGAACCCAGATGCACTCCGGGCCGGACCTGGGCGATGCCGATCCACATGCATTCGTGCGTCATCGAAACAAGGCGCCGGGCCAGAATCGAGGTCTCCCCGACACAGAACGTGCGGCTGGTATCGCCGTGCCAGCCGTCCTTGATGGTGGTGATGTCAAGATTGACGATGTCGCCTTTTTTCAGGGCGCGGTCGTTCGGCACGCCATGGCAAACCTGATGATTGACCGAGGCGCAGATCGATTTTGGGTAGGGCGCGTAACCCGGAGGCGCATAGTTGAGCGGCGCAGCGATGCAGCCTTGAACGCCCGTCATGTAGTCGTGACAGAGTCGATCCAGTTCTGCCGTGGTGATGCCCGGTGCGACGAAGGGTTCAATGTAGTCGAGAACCTCACCGGCCAGGCGGCAGGCGACCCGCATCGCGGCGATGTCTTGGGCGGTCTTTATGGAAATAGCCATGAATGCTGGACAGGATTGTAGAAACGCATTTTACCCGCAGGCTGGCCGTGGCGGATGGCGGCTGTCCGGATCCGGCGCAGCCGCTGCAGAATTGCGTTCTTTCATGGCTGCCGGGAGGCGCCGGCACAGCTTGCATCGTAGCGCAAGAGCCGCTTCCGGGCGGCTTCCGCGGCT